>NZ_JBMKNV010000002.1:0-462408 GCF_049220665.1 Chryseobacillus diguaensis | reverse complement strand
CAACATTGAGAGGTCTCAAAAAATTGTCCATGCAAGCGATGCTTACTTTTGCTGCCATGAACTTAAAGAAGATGGCAACTTGGACTTGGGAATCTGGAAAAATGGCATAAAAGTATCCAAGGAAGAGGTTTGTAAAGCATTAAATTACTTAAAAATGAACAAAAAGGCATCCGGATAGAGACATCCGGATGCCTTTTGTCTACAAACTGAATCTGTCTGTTTTACAGACAGATCAAGACATACCGCTTTTTCTTATTTTTTCATCCGATATATTGTGATAGAAATAATTATATTCGTTTTTCAATTCGCTAATGGTCATCTTTGTTAAAACATGCTGATTATATACCCCTATGGCCATAAGTTTCTGTGAATAGTATGCTCTTTGCTCTTCCAGCGCATTTTTCAGAAATTTACTCATCGCGGTTAACCACTCCATCTATTTATCGTTACGTCTAAGATACCCAAAAATTGTTAGGAGATGATTAAAGCAATGTAAAGATTCTCTAAGCAGTTATTAAGATTAGGAAAAAGGGTTAGAAGATAAAAACAATGGTCAAACTGCTCTAAAACTGAGAAAGCAGGTTTTAGTACAGTGAACTCATTCGAACTTATTGGATACAGTGAGCCAGAAGGTCAATTATACTTTTTAAATCAAAGTGAACCCTGCTTGTTACAGCTTTTTATGCTCTTTCAAACTTCAAACGGCATTGCCCTATCCGTTTTTCACCACGAAAAGCTGAAATTTGAAGAAGCAACCATCCTTTATCAGCAGGAAGAATTACAATCATGGTATGCCGATCTTCGAAATTCAATATATTCCCTTTAAACATTTGACAAAAAATTGGTCAGATTTTCTGCCACATCTTCATGAACTTATAGGAAATTACGCTATACTATGGGGAAGAAAGGTTTCTCAAGGGGGATGTTCATGAAAGAAAATCACTCCTACAGGGAGAAAAAAGTGATTACGATCGGAACGGTAAGCGAAATAACAGGACTTTCTGTCAGGCAGATCCGCTACTATGAAGAACGCCAGCTAATTTTTCCCCATCGGAGCGATAAAGGAACAAGAAAATATTCGTTTACGGATATCGAAAGATTAATGGAAATAGCAGATATGAGAGAAGAAGGTGTTCAAACAAGTGAAATACTGAAGGATTTTAAGAAGAAGGAAAGCAAAGGCATCGATAAAGATTTAAGAAAAAAAATGCTTCAAGGCCAGTTGAATGCCCATTTTCATTACAAACCCGATGGCCAAACACACCAATAAAGGACACCGCTAAAAATGATAAAAAGGAGGAAAACATATTTAGGCGAGACTTTTTTCCTCCTTTGTTGTGTTTAAGTGCTTTTTGTTTTAGGAATCGGCACCTCTAAATTTTTATTAAAAAGGATCGCAGCCAGATTGACAAGCAAAAAGGCCATAGTGATAAAAAAGACGTCCCTTATGCTGTAAGCCGCAGCGACTGTACTGCCGATCAATGGCCCTACCAGATTACCGAGAAATCGTGCTGAAGAATTAATTCCAAATGCTGTACCCTGTAAATGTTTTGGTGATAATTTTTTCACTAGGACGTTTAAAGAAGGCAGCATGCCTCCTATAAATAAGCCCAGGAAAAAGCGGCCGATTAACAAAACAGAAATACTATGAGCAAGCAGCTGAGGTATAAATGAAACAGATGACATAATCAGAGAAAAAATCAGGATCTTCCTCTGCCCAATTCTGTCACCCATTCTGCCAAGCAGCGGTGATCCGATTAAGTTGGCCACCCCGGTAACAGCACTGACCATGCCCACAATTAGAGCTAAATGAGCGCCATCATAAATCGATTTGGTAAAAATAGATAAAATCGGCTGAATACTCATTACAGCGACTTGAGTCACTGCTGAAGCAATAAATACAGGCAATAACGGCTTGAGTTCTTTCCAATCACCCTTTTGTCTTTTTTTCATTTTTACATTTTTAGTGCCAGCTTCTTTTATGAAGAAGAAGACAACAACTCCTGCCAGTAAAATAAGAGCTCCAGTGACAAAAAAGACTCCGCTATAACCGAAGATTTCAGCAAGTATCCCGCCTGCGAGCGGTCCAAATAACGTTCCGACAATTTGACCTGTCTGCAGAGTGCCAAGCGCTTTCCCCGATTCTTCGTCTGGCGTAACAGATGCCTGCAATGAGATAGACATGGAGATAAAGCCAGAAAAAAGGCCGTTGACAAGCCGTAAAATCAAAAGCTGCCAAGGACCTGATACGATGCCCATTAATGCTGTAACAACTCCCATACCGATACTTGAGCGTATGAGCATGACCTTTCTTCCGTACCTGTCTGCCAGTGAGCCCCATAGAGGCTGAAATAAAAAGGAGGTTAGAAATTGAGCTGAAAATATCCATCCTGTCCACCTAGCAACATTCCCTGGATCATGAACGCCAAGGGTTCCAATATACAAAGGCAAAAACGGAATGATCAGACTTGCTCCTGCAGCAATAAGAAAGTTAGCGGGCCAGAGAATCCAAAGTGTTCGTTTCCAATACATTTTTTATAGCACCTTCGTTCCTAGATTAGTTCCAAATGAATTTGAACTAAAAGCAGTTGCAAGTTTTAAAAAAGCCTGATTGACTGCCGCACTTTATTAAAATGGATAACCTTCAATCAATCTTTGCAAATTTTCCTGAAGATGGCTTTTCATTAAGTCCTCTGCTCTATCAGCTTCTCCTTTTTCAATCGCCTCATAGATCTGTTCATGTTCCTTGCAAGAACTGGATTGAAATTTCGACTGATACCGAAACAGCAATATTATAGCTTCTGTTTTGGAAAAAGCATCAATCATATATTGGTTCTCAGTAAATTCTACTATCAGATGGTGGAATGCTGTACTTGCTTCAGCAGACTCCGCTTTGGTCCCTTTTTTGTTTACTTCTATATGCTGCTTCAGCTCAAGCAGCAGCTTTTCGCCCCCCACTTTAGCAGCATGTGCGCAGGCATAGCCTTCAATAAGCATTCTAAGCTCATAAATATCCTTTAAATCTTCAATTGCCGGTTGAATAACATGCTTTCCTTGTACCAGTCCATCTTGTTCAAGTCTTCGCAATGATTCACGAACAGGTGTCCTAGAAACGCCCAAAAGAGCCGCAAGTTTTTCTTCCACCAGCTTTTGACCCAGAGGAAGCTCTCCTGTCATAATCATTTTGCGGAGAATTTCATAAGCCTGATTATAGGCATGTTCATGTTTTATAATAGGCGTCACTTTGCCAGCACTCCTTTTTCGCTCACTTCTTTTGTATACAGTATACAATTAATAATAAAACCCGTAAACTATATGAACTTGTTTATAAGTGCTTCACTCTTTTTTGCATAAAAAAAGAACGGCTGAGCTTAGCCGTTCTTTTCAATACCGTTATATAAGTATTTCTTATTCTTTGCTTGTCGGGGCTGAACAGTCGGCTCCGCTTTTCTTTTTGTCCAGCTCCTGCGCCTAGCCCCTCGAGGTCACTTCAGCTAAATCCAAAAAGTCAAAACCGGACTTTTCGGATTTGGCTTCCAGTGCTTGTCGGGGCTGAACAGGCGCTTCCGCTTTTCTTTATTCCAATCTAAATTGATTGACTGATTGATTTAGCTGGGTTGATAAGCTTGATAGGCTAATCGCGTTGTTTTTTACTTCTTCTGTTGCTTGTGTGGATTGTTCTGCTGCTGCGGCTGTTTCTTCTATTCCTGCTGCTGATTCTTCAGAAACAGCAGCTATGCTGTTAATGCTTTCGTTCATTTTTTCGCCATTTTCTTTGACATTTCCCAATTCTCGATTGATGGAGAGGATCTGTAAAGTTGACTGATCGAGTGCTGTTTGGATTTCATTGAAGGTCTTTCCGGTTGCATGAATGGATTCCTTCCCTTTAACTACTTGAAGGTAGCCGCCCTGAAGATCGTCTGAAACCTGTTTCGTTTCGTTTCTGACCTTTTTGACAATCTGGGAGATATCATCTACTGAATGAGAGACCTGCTCAGCAAGCTTCCTTACCTCATCTGCAACTACTGCAAATCCTTTTCCATGCTCCCCAGCTCTTGCTGCTTCAATGGCAGCATTTAATGAAAGGAGATTTGTCTGATCAGCAATCGTTTGAATAACTTCAACGAGCTTTGAAATTTGTCCTGATTGAAGGTCAAGCCCTTTTACCTTTTCAACAGTTGCTGTCATAAGCTGGTAGATATTATCCATGTCAACGATGGAAGCATTCATTAGCTTGCTGCCTTCTTTTGTTTTAACAAGGACTTCTTCTGATGATGCCGAGACTTTTTGTCCGCCTTTTACTGCTTCTGTAATTCTCTCAATAAACCCTGTCATGTTCTCTGAGAGTTCTGAGGCAGAATAAGCCTGGCTTTCAGCACCTGACGTGAGCTCCTGCATGGTGGAAGCAATTTGCTCACTTCCTTCTCTTACTTGGTCAGCAGATGATTTCAGCTGAATACTTTGCGATTCAATAGATGCGGCAGCGAGATTGATTTCCTTCACCAGCAAATGAAGCTGTGATCCCATTCTGTTAACAGATTTGGTCAGCACTCCAAGCTCATCCTTCGATGTTATTTCCAATGGTTTGTGGTGCAGTTCCCCTGCAGTGATTTGATTCAGTCTTTGAACAAGCTTTAAAACAGGCCCTGTGATCGATTTTGAAAATCTTGCTGCCATCAGGGCACCGGCAACAATAATAATAACAGATAGAATAAGGCCGATCCAAAGAATAGCAGAGCCGCTGTTAATAATACTTTCACCCTTTGCCCCAATCTGCCCTTCTCTTTTCTTAGCTATCGTTTCAAAGTCTTTTAATATCTTATTTGACTGATCGGCTGCCTCGGTGGTCAGTGTTTGTGTAGCCGTTATTTTAAAACCTGATTCATAAGGCAGAATTACTTCTTTCATTATAAAATTTTGCCACTTGACCGTTTGGCCAATTAGTTTTTTTGTCTCTTTTTCATTCGTCACATTTAACAATTTCTTTTCCAAATCATTGCTTTTCTTGACCAGATTGAGAAAGTCATCTTTGTAAGAGGTTTTATTGTAAAGAAAATAGGCTTGAACAGAAGAAATTTGCTGTGAAATATTAAAAGTGAGCTGTTCTTCCAAAATAAGAGATTGAAGTTCTTGATTAATAATGGAATCTGTTTCATGCTGAACCATCTTGGTACTAAAAAAATTAACGCCAGCCATAAGGACACATAATCCTATGAGAATAGTAAAGCATCCAATCAGTTTTTTTCTGATTCCCATTGAAAATCGAAACATAGTAAAGTCCCCCCAGTAATTCTATCTATTACCATTTTACTATCTAAATTTTTTAAAAGAAACAAAAATTCGAAAAATTGTAGCTTATTTTGTCGTATACGTTGTCCTTTTGTCGCTAATTGAAGATTTAGTAAATAAATTTCCAATGCAATTTATTAACAATTTTGGACAATATTACGATATAATAATTAACAGATATATACATTATGACATTTTCGCAGAGGAGGTACTGTTTATGAACCTGCTAGAGATCGTAATAGAAAAATATCGCTGCCGAATGGTGGATGTTGCAGATAAATATGGATATACAGCGAGGGAAACAGTAGAAATCAGCCAAAACCTCGGCAGATTGCTCAATATTAAAATGGTCCTTCAGCTTAGCGGAACGATGGAAAAACCAAGCTCTTATTATTATGGCTCTTAATTATAATGTGCGGCTGAACAATAGCCTGTAATAGAAAAACACTCGCCCCCATAAAGGAGCGAGTGTTTTTTATTACATAAGATAAGATAGGAATGCAGTAGCAATTCCGAAATAGATTGTTAAAGATAAAATATCATTAAGGGTTGTAATAAGCGGACCGGATGCAATAGCCGGATCAATTTTAAGCTTATGAAGGATAAGCGGGATCAGCGTTCCTGCCATCGTTCCAATAATTAGCGTTAAGAACAGGGAACTCCCGACAACTAAACCTAAGAGCGGATTACCCTGCCATAGAAGGGCAATAATTGTGATAAACACCGCACAGACAATTCCAATAATAAAACCGACTCTCAATTCCCTTAATATAAGATTTACCACGATTTTCCGGTCAAGGTCATGCTGAGCAAGTCCCCGGATCACAACAGCCAAGGATTGGGTTCCAGTGTTTCCTGTCATACCGGCAATCATTGGCATGAAAAAAGCCAGAGCAACAACCTTATTTAAGGTTCCTTGAAAGATACTGATAATGCTGCCGGAGACAAGTCCGATAAACAGCAAAAGAATTAACCAGGGCAAACGGCGGTAGGCTGCAACAAACGCTTTTGTATCGAAATCGATTGCTTTACCAGAAGCTGCAAATTTTTCATAATCTTCGTTTGCTTCCTGAATGACAATGTCGATTACATCATCGACAGTAACAATTCCCACAAGCTCGTGACCTCCTTCTACAACAGGAATCGCCAAGAAGTCATACCGTTCAATCAGCTTCGCTACCTCTTCCTGATCTGCATAGGCATCTATTGAAATAACACGAGTATACATCAGTTCTTCAATTTTATCATTTGGTTCGCCAAGGATCAGATCCCTGTAAGAGACGACTCCTACAAGGTGTTTCTTTTCATTAATGACATATAAATAGTTAATGGATTCAGCAATTTCAGCAAACATTTTCAGTTTTGCCACAGCATCCATTACCGAATAATTCATTGGGATCCACACATAGCGGTTGGTCATAATACGGCCGGCCGTTTCAGGCGGATAATTCATAAGAGTCTGAACCGCTTTGGATTCTTCATCTTCCATGCTTGATAAAAGCTGATCTTTTAATTCAGGATCGAGCTCATCCAGCAAAATAGCAAGGTCATCATTATCCATTTTATTAATAACCTTGACGCCTTTTTCCTTGCCTACTTTATTGAATATGGCAAGCTGATATTGCAGTTCCAGTTCCTGCATCATAATCGTTATATTATCGACGGTTAAAAAAGACAAAAAACGTGTGTGATGTTTTTCAGGCAGTTCTTTAAATATACTTGCCATATCATATGGCTGGAGTTCTTCAAAAAGTTCGAGGAAATCCTTTTTCTTCCCGTCCTTCAGCAAAAGGATAATTCTAAGAAGGATTTCATTGTATGTCATGTTTTTTACCACGGTTGGTTCCCCCTATATACTGAAGGCACCATCCACAAGAGAGTGTCTATACGGACAGGCCTTCAATCTTTTATTTAATTTGAAATTTTCCGCTGTCTTTCCCGATCGGGGACTATCCATATAAACACCTCCACATCTTATAAGAACTTTTTTAATGAGTAACTTATTATATCGTATTCCTTGCACTTCATTATGCTTTAAAACTCAAAAACTTTATCGGCTTTTCTTATTCATAAAATGATAAAATATGATAGAAGTAAGAAATAAAATAAAAAAACACACCTTTGAATGAAGGCGTGTAAAAGTGCATGCGCAAATAACCCTTCATTCGTAGAGCTTTAGCACTGGACGGCATAGGCATTTCGCCAGCTACATTAAAAATCACCTTAATTCGATGATTTCTGTTGACCCATTGGCGTCTTTGGACATTTTTGGGCAGCAGCTTATCTCCGTGCAGGAGCCTCACCTAACGAAGAAACTATTCAGTTCCCACATTGAGATTACATTGTTTTATTGTGACTGTCAATCAAAAACAAGGAAGGCAGCCTGGCTGATGATCTTTCCGAAAAATAAAAAAGCTGCATTCTTATTCCGGCATGCAGAAATAATACCTGTTAAAGGAGTAGCCAGCTATGCAAATCGAGTACATAAGTAAAGGCAAACCCAAGAAGCTAACATATAAGAGCATACAGTATATTTCCGGCATTCATAAGGAGCAGGCACCAGAAATCACAGTCAGCTTTACTGGAATTTCAGGAGACGATGTGGCCAATCATGAATATCATGGTGGAGAGGACAGAGTGGTCTGCGTCTATCCTTATGAGCACTATGCCCATTGGCAAAAGCAATTTGGCGTTTCGCTTATGAATGCGGCTTTTGGTGAAAATCTTACCTTATCAGGAGGCACAGAAGATAAAGTTTGCATAGGGGATCTATATGAAGTTGGAGATACATTGCTTGAGGTTTCTCAAGGCAGATATCCTTGCGCAACCATTAATCAGCATACACATCAGGATGATTTACTGAAACAAATCTTTGAGACAGGCTATACAGGATACTTTTTCAGAGTGATAAAACCCGGAAAAATCCATACAAGTTCACCTATTAAGCTCATAGAAAGAAAAAATCAGCTTTCAGTCGCTTTTATTCACAACACCTTTTTTCATGACAGAAAAAATAAAGAGGCCATTCTGCAAATATTGAAAATACCAGAACTTGCGGCCCCTTGGAAAATACAATTCGAAAAGCTTGCTGCATATTAAATTACAGGTGCTTAATATCACTCTAAATTTCTTCGTCAGGCTGCTCATGATCTTCGTTTGAAAGTAGATGATAGGATTCATGCAAAAAAAGAGCAACATCATGTTCATTTCGAGGATGCGGAACAATTTCAGCCTGATTTATAGACTGTTCCAATCCTTCTTTATCTTTTCTGTCCATCATGACTCCTCCTTTCATACTTTACCTTTAGTATGCCTAAAAAACTGTATTTCACCTATTAAATATCAGCTTAAAATAAGAAAGGCTCTGCACCTAATGTGCAGAGCCTTTTTACTATTAATTCCTTGAATTAAGTTTTGAAAGCAGGCGCAAAATTTCAAAATACAGCCATACAAGAGTAACGAGAAGTGTAAAGCCTGCGTACCATTCCATGTGTTTTGGCTGTCCTGATTTTGCCCCCTGTTCAATCAAATCAAAATCTAATACGAGGTTCAGTGCAGCAATGCCGACAACAACAAGGGAAATAATAATGCTCACCATTGATGAACCGTGCAAAAATGGAACTCCAATTCCAAATAACTGAAGCACAAAGGAAAGCAGATAAAGAAGCATAACGCCAAATGTGGCTGCTGCTACCCCCAAACGAAATTTATTTGTCACTTTTATAATTCCTGTTCTATAAATCAGCAGCATTCCAAGAAAAACACTGATTGTGATCAGCACAGCCTGCATGACAATTCCGTTGTAAAGGGAGGAATAATAGACGGAAATTCCACCTGCAGCCATCCCCTCCATTACAGCATAAACAGGAGCTGTTATGGGCGCAGTTTTAGGAAAGAAGCTTGCAATAAAAGCGGCAGCCAAACCCCCAATCGCACCTATTGTGATAAAACCTCCAATGTTTGTTCCTTGAGATGCATAATACCACGTGGTTCCTGCAGAGATGACTAATATAAAAAGCAGCAAAAACGATTTATGCACCGCTCCCATTAAAGTCATCGGTCTGTCATAATAATGACCTGTTCTTCTATCAAAAGCCTTTAGCGTTGGATTCGCCGTTCTCATTTTCCCACATCCTTCTTATTATGCTGGTTCATTTAAGTATTGACCTTTTTATACGTTATAGCCTTTGAGAAGGTTCCATAAACTATCATTTCCTAATGGGAAATTTTGAAACAAATAATAAAATCGTTTCCTTTGCATTCATTTCTTCTGCTGCTTGCTGTCTTACCGGTAAGCCTGCTTTTGATTATTGTGCTGCCAATTCCAATGATTGATTTAATCCCAGTACAAACACAGATGTTTTGTACATATTTATTCCTCCACCAATAAATTATTCATAATAAGGGCATAAGGGCAAGCAATCAGGACGATACATCTCCTTTCTTGTAAGGACTATGTTCGTACTAAAAAGAAATGAATAGCATCAAGATTATACCTGATGGACTTTCTGCAGCCCCACTACCTTTGAATGTTTTAACAGAATAAATTAATGGAAACATTCATGTAGGATGAACAATAAGGAGGATTTTTCATGCAGGAGCATAAGCTTTACATTAACGGAGAATATGTTGATTCAACTTCATCAGAATGGATAGAAATTTTAAATCCTGCTACTGAAAAAGTGATTTCCAAAATACCGAATGGTACAAAAGAAGATACCGATAAGGCTATCGATGCAGCATTCGAGGGGCAGAAAGAATGGGAAAAGGTTCCCTCTTCAGAAAGGGGAAAAATTGTCCGAAAGCTTGGAGATAAGATCGCAGAGAAGCGTGAACGATTCATCTCCCTCCTTCAGGAGGAGCAGGGCAAACCTTACGATCAGGCTAGTGCCGAAGTTGATACGGCCATTGAATACTTTTATTACATGTCTGAATGGGGACGCAGAATTGAAGGAGAAGTTATTCCAAGTGACAGTCCAAATGAAAATATTTTCATATATAAACGTCCGATTGGCGTTGTAGCTGGAATTGTTCCTTGGAATTTCCCAGTCTTTATATTAGCGAGAAAAGTTGCAACAGCCTTAATAGCAGGATGTTCGATTGTTTTGAAACCAAGTCAGCAAACTCCTAATACAGCTGCAGAATTCACAAAAATTATTTCTGAAATGGATATTCCAAGAGGTGTTTATAACTTTATCACAGGTAAAGGTTCCACGATCGGAAATGCGATGGCATCCAACTCTAAAGTGGGAATCATTACGATGACTGGAAGTGTTGAAGCAGGGACAAAAGTAATGGAGGCTGCAGCACAGAACATAACGAAAGTGAATTTGGAACTTGGCGGCAAAGCTCCAGCCATCGTTACAGAAAATGCTGATTTAGATCTGGCAGTTAAAAATGTGAAGCAGTCCCGCCTTACAAATGCAGGACAAGCTTGTACGAATGCGGAACGTGTTTACGTTCATGAGTCTGTTGCAGAAGAATTTACAACAAAGCTTGTTGAAGCTCTAAGAGAAACAAAAATGGGAGATCCATTGAAAGACAGAAACGCAGAAATGGGACCTCTTATCAGTGAAGACCGTTTGAAAACTGTAGAAGAGATGATTCAGAATGCAGTGAATGCCGGAGCTAAAATTGAAACAGGCGGCAAACGTGCTGATGTGGAAAAAGGCTTTTTCTATGAACCTACTGTAATCACAAACGTGAAGCAGGATATGGAAATTATCCAGGAAGAAGTATTCGGACCTGTCCTTCCTATTATTACGTACAGCAAATTGGAAGATGCCATTGAAATGGCAAACGACTCTGATTATGGACTTTCTTCATCTGTTTATACAGAAAATCTTCATGAAGCCATGCAGGTCATCAATGGCCTTAAATATGGAGAAACATTTGTAAACCGTGAGAATTTTGAGGCGATCCAGGGATATCATGCAGGCCGAAGAAAATCTGGTTTAGGCGGAGCAGACGGTAAGCATGGTTTGGAAGACTTTCTTGTCACTCAAGTTGTTTATATGCAATATAAACAACACAATTAATGAAGTAAAAAACCCTGCCAGGAATCTTCCTGGCAGGGTTTTTTACTTCATTAACTCTCTGCTCCATTTTCATGCCAGTTCTTTGCGAGTATTCTCTAAAACCCCTTTTCTTTGATATAATAATCTTCTTAATGAAAGACTGCTTTTTTGAGAGATTGCTTCTATTCATATGCCTTAATAGGACGAAGAAACAGCAAAATTTCAGAAAAGAGCCTAACTAATCTAACGAGGAGTATTGAAATGAAAAAGAAATGGTTTTCTCTCCTGTCAGTCATCACACTATCCTCTTTTCTAGCTGTCGGCTGTGCCACCCAGGTACCAAGCACTCAGCAGCATACTGAGACTTCAAAAGAACAAAATTCTGTTACATCCGTTCAGTCACAACAAGAGCCCTCAAAAAATAAAAAATGGCTTCCTGCAGTTATTGTTAAAAACATTGACGGTGATACGGTGAAAATTAAACTGAACGGAAAGATAGAAACAGTCCGAATGCTTTGTGTAGACACGCCTGAAACCCATCATCCCCGTTTGGGTGTACAGCCATTCGGACCGGAGGCTTCAGATTTTACTAAGAAAACACTCTATGAAGGGCGTTCTATTCAAATTGAACCAGGTATCGGCGGAGGAAGGGACAAATACGGGAGACTCTTAGCATACATATACATCAACAATAAAATGTTCAATGAAATGCTTTTAGAAAAAGGCCTCGCTCGCGTAGCCTATGTATATCCTCCAAATACTCAATATGTAGATCAATTTTATGCCATTCAAAAAAAGGCGCAAAAAAAAGCTATCGGTATTTGGTCTATTGAAAATTACGCCCAGGAAGACGGCTATCATCCAGATGGCAAGTCTCAAATCGCCTCTCGCTCATCTGGAGAACCTGGCCAAACGTCCAATATCACCGGAAATGCCCAAACCAATTCCTCTGGTGATAAAGAAACCAATCTCAGCTGCAAAGGAAAAATTAAAGGGAATGCCAATTCGCATATTTATCATGTTCCAAGCGGTGAATATTATAACTCTCTTCATAAACATATAGTTTGGTTTTGCTCAGCAAAAGACGCCGAAAAAGCAGGCTACAGACAATCCAAAAGATAAAGAAAAGAAAGCAGGGCATCTCCTTAAGAGGAGTGCCCTGCTTTCTTTTCATCAATGACCCCATGCTCCTTCATTTTATGAAGCATGATTTTTTTGAATTTTTCCCTGTCACGTTTTGGAGACATGGCATACAGCAGATCGTCAGCTTGCAAAATCGTGTCGTCATTTGGTGTAACGAGATTTTCCTCCCGTATGATTGCCAGGATCAAAATGTCATCAGGCAATCCAAGCTCCCTGATTCTCTTTCCGACAATATCTGTTCCCCTCTCAAGATAAAACTGCATTATCTCATTGGATGTTTTTCCGATGGAAAGAAGTTCAAGGCTGTGAGGAACATCATGCTTTGGTCCCATCGAAAATCCAAAATATTTTGCCAGCGGAGAAATCGTAATCCCTTGTATCAGAGCTGATGTTAAGACAACAAAGAAGACGATATTGAAGATCAGCTGACTGTTTTCAATTCCTTCCATCAATGGATAAGTTGCGAGTACAATCGGAACAGCTCCCTTTAAACCTCCCCATGCAATAAATATCTTTTCTTTCAATTTAAACTTTGAAAAGAGTAAACTTACATAAACACCAACCGGCCTTGCAACCAGCATTAAAATAAGTGATAGAGCAAGCCCTTGCCAAATAATATTCAGCAGCTGATTAGAGAATACGAGAAGGCCGAGGAGAATAAACATGACGATCTGCATCATCCAGGCAAATCCTTCGTTAAACCGGATGATGGAATGGCGATAGGTCAAATCCGCATTGCCGATAAATACAGCCATTACATACACAGCGAGCAATCCGCTTGCATGAGCAAGGGATGCTACGCCGTACGTGAAGATGGCAATTCCCAATGAAAGGACAGGATAAAGACCGGAAGAATCAAGATTAATTTTGTTAATACTCCATACACCGAGCTTTCCAACAACAATACCCAAAACAGCACCGATCCCCATTTCCCAGCAAAACGTGATACCCAGCTGAAGGAAATTGGTTGAAGGCTCTTTCATAATTGCCAATATGGATACAGTCAAAAAAACCGCCATTGGATCATTGGTTCCTGACTCTGCTTCGAGGGTTGAGCTTAACATAGCTTTTATGTTCTGGGAGCCGAGCGCCGCAAACACTGCTGCCGCATCTGTTGAACCCACAATCGCTCCGACGAGAAATCCTTCCATCCAGCCAACACCAAGAATAAACTTTGCCGCTGCGCCAACGAGCACTGTAGTGATCAGAACCCCTATTGTAGAGAGAGAAATAGCCGGCTTGATGACCCTTCTTATTTCATGGCGCTTTGTCTGAAGCCCGCCATCAAACAGAATGACAATCAAGGCAAGTATCCCAAAAAGCTGTGTCATTTTTGCATTATCAAAATAGACGAAATGTCCTATGATCATACCAACTGCTATAAAAAATACAAGGGAAGGCATACCAATTTGAGAAGAAAATTTCGCAGTAAAAACTCCGATGATCAGTAAAACAGAAAAGATTAATATGGTATTTTCAACAGTGAACTGCAACGATTTTGCCCCCTCATAATCCTCTTCCTTTTAGTTTAAAGTTATGTTAGATCTTTTCACAATGAATTCGACTTGCAGAACCCTCTTGCAGAATAATAAACTTCTCACTGTTAACATGCGCTATTTTAAGTTAAAATTGATCAAACAGCTGGAATTTCTAACTTGTTTTCTACCTTGAGGTGATATTGATGATCGATATTCAGAAAGAGCTTGTCGAGCCTGTCTCTATAAAAAGTATAAATCCTAACGACCCGGTTCATGTGGAAAATATTCCTTCTGGCTGGTATTTAGTAGGCAAAGGAAACTATGCAGCCGTATTCGGCCATAAAGAAGAGATGCCCGGAAAAATAGTCAAAGTATATGCTGAAAACCGCATTGGGGCAGAGGAAGAACTGAGCGTTTACCAGAAACTGGGTTCCCATAAAGCCTACTCTGAACTTTATTCACATGGCGACCGCTATCTCGTTTTGAAAAAACTTGAAGGTCTAACCCTATATGAAGCACTTAGAAAAGGCGTTTACATCCCTAAACGTGTTATTAAAGATGTTGATGAGGCTATTGAATACGCAAAAAAAATCGGGTTGAACCCTATAGATATTCATGGGAAAAATGTGATTATGAAAGACGGAAGAGGATATATTGTTGATGTTTCCGATTTCTGCCTGACCCACGAATGTCCAAGGTGGAAGGATTTCAAAAAAGCTTATTATACTCTTTATTACCCTCTTTTCAAAAGAGTTAAATTCCCTATCCCTTTCTGGCTTCTTGAAAGAGGCCGAAAAGGCTATCAGTTTTACTTAAAACTTTTTAAAAAAGGAAAAAAAGAAAAGCTTTCCAGCAGATAACTGGAAAGCTTTTCTTTTACAATTTTTTCTTTTGATGTCTCATTGTTTTTGAGATGCTTTTCCATTTTGCTTTTTCATCAGCCTGGGCTTTTTTATCTTCTTTGCGTGAAAGATAAGCCAGTTCCCGCTGCAGCTTCTTATAGCTTTCAAAACGGTCAGCATCAAGCTCTCCCTCTTCAATTGCCTGGAGGATAGCGCAATTGGGTTCGCTTTTGTGCCTGCAATCGGCAAACTGGCATTGTAAGCCCAATTCCTCGATGTCTTCAAAGGTCCCTTGAAACCCAACATCTGCACTCCAAAGCTGAAGCTCTCTCATACCAGGTGTGTCAATCAGGCATCCGCCTTCAGGAAGCGGCAGCAGCTCTCTGTAAGTAGTCGTATGCTTGCCACGGTCATCCCCTACCCGAACCTCTTGTGTTGCCTGCCGTTCTTTCCCCAATAGGCGATTGGTCAATGTCGACTTTCCTACCCCTGAAGAGCCGATCAATGCAATGGTTTGCCCATTTTCAGCATATTTTTTTATCTCTTCCAAATCATCTGAACCGTGCAGTGCACTGATAAAATAGACGGGTACTCCCAGTGCGGCGCTTTCAATCTCCTTACGCTTTTCTTCCTTATCTGAACATAAATCTGCTTTATTTAAAACAATGACTGGGTTTGCTCCGCTCTCCCACGCCATAATTAAATATCTTTCGATGCGCCTGATATTAAAATCATTATTCAGGGCGGCCACAATAAACAGTGTATCTATATTGGCGGCCACAATTTGCTCTTCAGTCGTATCGCCTGCTGCCTTTCTTGAAAACTTGCTTTTTCTAGGAAGGATTCCATGAATGGTTCCTTTTTGCTCCTCAAAGCGTGGAGTTACTGCCACCCAGTCTCCAACAGCAGGATAATCTTCCCTGCTCTCAGCGACAAAGCGCATTTTTCCTGAGATTTCGGCCAAAATTTCACCATTCTCAAGGATGACTCTGTAAATTCGTTTATGTTCAAGCGACACTCTGCCAAATGAGTAACCGCTCTCCTGATATAATTCAGTTTCTTTTTCAAAATCTTCATTCCAGCCTAAGTTAACTAAATTCAACTATTTTTCCTCCCTATGAAATGAATGTAAAGCATCCATCATAGAAGGACTATTTTATAAACGAAGGCTGTTTTTCCTTAACTTGCTGCCAGCCGAAAAATGAAATCTGGCATTTAATAGTTTGAAAAAATAGCCTAACAAAAAAACAATCCCTCCATGACAATTAAAACAATCGGTAAGCTTTTCATCGTGTCATCACTCCTTTAAGGGATTTAGCTTATAAAAGCTATTTTTTTCCATTATACGAAAAATGCGGTCTGATTGCCACATCATACCTAACTAAGCATTCCTCTGCCTATTAAAAAAAGCTTGTTCATAAAGCGTCATGACGGCTTCGAACAAGCTTCCTTTCAGTCAGCAAAAATCTTTCCGGGATTTAAAATATTCTTTTCATCAAGGGTTTTTTTAAGTGCCTTCATGACTTCATAAGCAGCACCGTGTTCTTTTCTTTGATACTTTGCTTTTCCTACACCTACACCATGTTCACCTGTACACGTTCCGCCAAGCTCGAGAGCTCTATCTACAAGCTTGGCATTTAATTTTTCAGCACGATCCATCTCCTCTGCATCCGAATGATCTACTGTGAGGATTACATGATAATTGCCGTCCCCCACATGACCCAAAATGGCTGCTGAAAGTCCAGAAAGATCAATCTCTTTCCGTGCATCTAAAATAGCCTCTGCCAGTTTAGAAAGGGGAACACAGACGTCCGTGACCATCAGCTTTTTGCCTGGTGAATGATGGACAAAAGCATAGGCCAGATTATGTCTTGCTTCCCAAAGTTCATTTCGTTTCTTCGTCTCTTTTTCAAAGAGAAATTCAAAACAATCATTATCTAAAGCAAGCGTCCCGGCAAAATCAACATCATATTGAATTCCTTCTTTATTTCCATGAAATTCCATAAAAAGGGTGGGTTTTTCCTCAAATTCAGCATGATTGAACTTATTAAACTGATTAACTGAAAATTCATCCAGAAGTTCAATTCTGGCAACAGGGATACCCGCAGAAAGAATGTCGAACACAGTCTGAACGGCTTTCTCAAGTGAAGGAAAGATGGCTCTCCCAGCTATGATTGCTTCCGGAATGCCATAGACACGAAGAGTGAGTTCAGTAAAAACGCCTAAGGTTCCTTCAGAGCCAACAAATAGTCCAGGTAAATGAAGACCTGAAGAAGATTTAGCGCTTTTACTGCCGGCACGAATGATCCTTCCATCTGCAAGTACTACTTCCATTTCACGGACTTGATCTCTCATTATGCCGTAACGTACAGACGTTGTACCGCTTGCATTTGTAGCAGCCATCCCTCCTATCGTCGCATCTGCTCCAGGGTCAACCGTGAAAAACAGCCCATGTTTTTTCAATTCTTTGTTCAGCTGGCTTCTCGTTATACCGGGCTGAACCCGAACTAGAAAATCATCTGGGCTTACCTCAAGCACCTGATTCATTAACTGAAAATCAATGGATATACCTCCCGAATAAGGAATGGCATGTCCCTCAAGACTTGTTCCCAGTCCAAACGGAACGACCGGAATTTCATTTTCATAGGCAAAAGAAAGAATTTTACTTACTTCTTCTGCCGTTTTCGGGAAAACAACGATATCGGGTGATGCTGGTCTATGATAGGATTCGTCTTTGCTATGCTGCTCCAGTATTGTCCTGTTAATTGAAACCTGATCTTCTGATAAAAGCATGGTCATTTCCTTTACAAGATTCATTGCAATTCTCCCTTGCACCTTACTTCTAAATCAAACGGTATCATTTAAAGAGAAGGAAAGTCTAAAATCAGCAGAATATTCTGCATTTTCAAAACATAAAAAAAGACTGGTCAATAATTAACCAGTCTTACGTTTGCTAAAGACTAATTAATTAGATGCAGGCTCTCCAACTCCATATGAGGTCCTTGCATTGCTAGTATTCTCCTGACCTGTACTAAGAAATAATAATCCGTTTCCTTCAGCTTTTTTTGAATGCCCGCTAGGAACGGTATTTTTGCAAAGCTGGGCATAAACTTCCGGCTCAGTAAGCTTCCTGCCGAACGCTTTCTCTTCTTTTTGAATTAATAAAGCTGTTGCCCCTGAAGCATGCGGTGTAGCCATTGATGTTCCTGAAAGCTTTGCATACTTCCCGCCCGGGTATGTCGATAATATTTGAACCCCCGGTGCTACAAGATCAATTTCATCATTGGTATTTGAGAATTTCGCGATCTCTTTATTTTCATCCACTGCCCCAACCTGGACAACTTCTTTATAATAGCCTGGATAGGATCTTTCAACTGTATCGTCTCTTGAATCCCCTTCATTTCCTGCTGCGCATACGACCATGATATCAGCTTTAACAGCCTGTTTAATCGCTTCATGCATTTCCGGTACATCCTCAGGTCCTCCAAGTGACATGGAAATGACCCGAACCTTTTCACCACCAGGGCCTTCCCATTCTGCTGCATATTTAATAGCATTGGTAATGCTTTCGTACGAACCGCTTCCATCTTTGCCCAAAACCTTTAAAATCAATAGTTTTACATTTGGAGCAGCACCTGTTACCCCCTGATTATTCATTGAGGCAGCTATCGTACCTGCAACATGGGTTCCGTGAAAATGAGAATCGGTATATTCCGCATCTCCATCAACAAAGCTTTTTCCCCCGATGATTCTGTCCTTCAAATCAGGGTGATTCACATCGCATCCAGTATCAAGGATAGCAACGATCACACTGTCCCCTTTTATATCTTCTTTCCATAATGCAGGTGCATTGATCATTTGGATTCCGTATGGCACATCGTCTGTTGGCGTATCCATAATTTCTTCCAGTTTAAAAGGGATCAATCTTACCTCGCTCATTACTTCCACATCCTCTTTTTTTTTGGTAACCATAAGGCCGGCAAAAACAAAACAGTCTGCTGAAAAGATACGAAACGGATGAATCAAATGCTTAACTTCATTGTAGCACACACGTTCCCAACATTGATCAAATATTTTTAATAATATTAAAAACAAGTCAATAGAACTAAAGAGAATAGCTAATGATATTTTTTTACATAATCCTATTCTTTTTTTTCTTTTCCATAAGCCAGTTCTTTTAATAGACTCATCCATTTCTATAAAAAGCATCATTTCCATGTAAACACAAAAAAGGAATGGGGATACCCATTCCTTTTTATTACTATACAGTCGCCTGCACTTTATTCAAAAACTGCAGGGTACGTTCATTTTTTGTATTGTCAAAAACTTCAGCAGGTGTGCCTTTCTCCATGACAACACCCTGATCCATGAAAACAACAAGATCTGCCACATCACGGGCAAATTGCATTTCATGTGAGACAATCACCATTGTCATGCCTTCATTCGCCAGATCCTTCATAACCTTCAGCACCTCTCCCACAAGCTCTGGATCGAGCGCTGAAGTCGGCTCATCAAACAGAAGAACCTCCGGCTCCATCGCCATTGCCCTCGCAATGCCAATGCGCTGCTGCTGGCCTCCTGACAACTGGCTCGGATACATATCCGCACGATCCTTTAAACCAACTTTTTCAAGCTGCAAGAGAGCCATTTTATATGCTTCCTGTTTAGTTCGTTTTTTTACAATAATCTGACCCTCCATGACATTCTGTAATGCTGTCAAATGAGGAAACAAATTATAATTTTGAAAAACCATTCCGGTCTGCTTCCTAAATTCTGATACATCAGAGTATTTTTGCTTTTTCTTCTCGGAAAATTCAAGTGTCTTTTTGCCGAGTGAAATGATACCTTTGTCAGGTGTTTCCAAAAGGTTCATGCAGCGAAGAAGTGTTGTTTTCCCGGAACCTGAAGGTCCTATTATAACAGCCGTTTTCCCTTTCTCAATGGTAAGATCGATTCCTTTCAACACTTCCATACTGCCAAACTTTTTATAAATCTGGTTAAGATGAATCATATTTGAATCCTTCATTACTTAGCCACCCCACGTTCAAAGCGGATTTCAAGCTTATTCTGAAGTGATGAAAGGACGGTGCTGAACAGAAGATAAATGAAGGCTGCTTCTACGTAAAGCAGAAGAGGCTCATAATTTACAGAAGCTATTTGCTGGGCTTTCTGAAACATTTCCGTTACAGTGATCGTCGCTGCCAAAGAAGTATCCTTAACAAGGCTTATAAATGAGTTGCCAAGAGGAGGAATAGACACTCTTACTGCTTGAGGAAGAATGATCCTTCTAATAGCTTGTGCCCTCGTCATGTTAATAGAATAGGCTGCTTCCCATTGTCCCTTCGGAATAGACAAAATAGCTGCACGGATAATTTCTGAACTGTAAGCACCTTTATTCAAAGTAAATCCAATAATAGCCGCTGTAAATGGATCGAGTGTTATCCCGACTGACGGAAGCCCGTAAAACAGAATAAACAATTGCACAAGCAGAGGTGTACCCCTAAAGATCCAAACATAAAAACGGGCTATACCCATTAAAATTTTAATATTGGAGAGCCTTGCCAGAGCGACCAAAAAAGCAAGAATCATCCCCAGCACAAATGTGATCAGTGTTAAGGGAATCGTAAATGCCAGACCTGCTTTAAGAAGCGGAAAAAAGGAATCAACTAGGATTCCTATTATCTGCTGTGAACGTTCACTTGAAAACATATTCACTCAATTCCTTTACTTAGAGACATCAGTATTGAACCATTTTTTTGAAATTTTCAAATAGGTTCCGTCTTTTTTCATATCGGCCAGAGCTTTATTCACTTCTGCAACTAATTCTTTGCTTCCTTTTCTGAAAAGGAAAGCGTTTTGTGTAGCTTCTTTTTCCTCGTAAACTGTTTTAATCGGAAGATCCGGACGCTGTTTCTTCAAGTCCAGGTAAGATAGGCTGTCATTGATAGTAGCATCAATCCGTTTTGACGTAATCAAATCGATGGATTGGTTGAAACCATCTACAACCGTATTTGTTGCCCCATGCTCTTCAGCAATTTTACGGTAATTGCTGTCTAAAGATTGTCCTACTTTTTTTCCTTTTAAATCATCAAGTGATTTAATTGTGTTGTTATCCTTATGAACAACTAGTACAGCTTTTGATACAATGTAAGAATCGGAAAAGTCATATTTTTTCTGACGGTCCGGACGGACTGCCACTTCGTTGGCAACAAGGTCATAACGTTTCGCATCAAGCCCGGCAATCATGCCATCCCATTTTGTTTCAATGAATTTCGGTTTAACACCAACGCGCTTGAAAACTTCCTTCGCAATATCTACATCAAAGCCTGTAAGGTTTCCTGATTTATCATGAAATGAGAACGGCGCATAAGTTCCTTCCGTACCAATCGTAACAGTACCTTTATCTTTAACCTGCTGCAGCAGATTCTTGTTTCCTCCTGATGTACTGCACGCAGATAAAGCAAAAATGGCAGTCAGCGCAACTACTAATGATAATATCTTTTTCACTTTTTCTTTCCCCCACTTAATTTATAGGATTAATCTCATTTGAAAAATGACTTTCTCAGATTAAGGCAGAATTTGTCGAAAGTCAATTAAAATATCTTGGATTCACAATATTTTATTTTCCAGCAATCTGCGGTCTTTTATACTTCGAATTTTAAGACCCTATTTTAAATATCCCCCCTCAAAAAAGCAGATAAGTGCCAGTCAATTTCCTGACACTTATCTGCTATAAGAAGTTAAAACGCTTTTTCCTCTTCCACCTGATGATACTCATTTAAAATAATCAGCTTACTAGACCAGCTTTTTCCCTTTCTCAATGGCCTCTGTTTTTGTGTTATACAACTTCTCTGGGGCAGTATCCTCTAATTTGACGTACCAGCCGGAAGCATCCTTATTCGGTGTTATGCTGTATTCCCTGATTGATCTCTCCCTTTGGAATAGTTTTTTTGTTATTTCCCTGGTTTGGTTGAATGAAACATATTTTTGTGGCCTGGGTGGTTCTTTAGTTCTTTAGCATGGCGGGGGTCAGGCGTCTATTTTCTTTGGCTCCTGTCCCCCACTGCACTAAATAGCTAAAGGCCTGTCCCCGATCCTGTTGATTCTTGTGGCTGTTGACCTTCAGCAGACTAGTCCCTGTCCCCCATTAAGGCAGAGGATAAAAGGTCAGGTACCATTCATTCAAGCCCTGTCCCCTGATCGTTTAATTTATTAAAGATGTGTCCCCCCTTGTTTGAACGTCTGCGCCACAATGGATAGAAGATTCTGTCTGTGTCCCTCTCTGCTTTAAAGGGCTGAGGGCCAGGGCCAAGATGTTTTGGGGGACAGAGCAACCCCAAAAATGTTGCACACTAGCAAAATTATTTATGTTGCACAATTCTCAAGCATCTACATATAATACAAGTAAAAGTTGGTCTCGGGAAACATTTTTTGTTTGTCCCAAATCACGAGAGGAGAATGAGCATGTCATCAACCTATTACTCTTTGTCTAATATGAAGAAAGGCGATCGTTTTCGGATAACGAACCTATCTCTTGAAGGTACGATGAGGAGACGTTTGCTGGATCTTGGATTTGTTCAGGGAGCTACCGTGGAAGTGCTGCAGAAAAGTCCTTTGGGTGATCCGACAGCGTATAGTGTCAGTAATACAACCATTGCCCTTAGAAAAGCAGAAAGCTCCAAAATTTTCGGGGAAAGGGTTGAAGATTAGTGATGGCTTACCGATTAGCGCTAGCAGGGAATCCGAATACAGGCAAAAGCACCCTTTTTAATGCATTAACCGGGTTAAGGCAGCATACAGGCAACTGGCCTGGAAAGACGGTAGCTCATGCTGAAGGTGAATTTACTCATAATGGAATTGACTTTACGATGATTGATTTGCCTGGAACGTATTCTCTTTATTCCAATTCTGCCGATGAAGAAGTTGCAAGAGATTATATTATTTTTCAAAAACCGGATGTGACGATTGTTGTTTTGGATGCAACTGCAATGGAACGGAACTTGAATTTGGCTTTGCAGGTACTTGAAATGACAGATCGGGTTGTTGTTTGCGTGAACCTGATGGACGAAGCTGAAAAAAAGGGCATTGCAGTGAATGAACGGAAGCTTTCCAAGAAGCTCGGAGTGCCGGTTGTGAAAATTTCAGCAAGAAACAAAAAAGGATTTGAAGAGCTCCTCCAAACAGTCGAATCTGTCGCTTTAGGCAAACTGGTTCCTGCTCCGTTACGTGTCCGCTATTCGCATGAGCTTGAGGAGAAACTGAAAGAGCTGGAACCGCTTGTACAGGGATGGGTTGGAGCTGCCTATCCTGCTAGATGGATTTCTTTGAGGTTATTGGATGGGGATAAAGCTTTGATTGAGAAACTGAAAAAGAACATGACTGGTGATCGTCAAGAGGAGGAAAAGGTTCATGCCATCAACCAATCCTAATTCAGCTGATTCCTTGATTAGTGCAGCCCAGGCTCTTGGTAATGAGCACATACGGGACCAAATTGTCGCAAGCATCTTTCGTTCCAGTAAGGAAATTTGTGATTCAGCCATTACTTATAAAAACAAAGAGCGCGTAAAAAGCGAGAAGCTTGATCGGGTGTTAACTTCTCCTATTTGGGGATTCCCTATTATGCTAGCGATGCTTGGTGTTGTCTTTTGGCTGACCATTGCAGGTGCGAACGTTCCTTCAAGTATGATCGCCGAATTATTTGGCACTGCTGAATCGTATTTAACTTTCTTTTTTAAAGCGATCCATGCTCCAGAATGGCTTCACGGAATATTGGTGCTTGGCTTTTTCAGGGGAACAGGCTGGGTAGTGAGTGTTATGCTTCCTCCAATGGCTATTTTCTTCCCGCTGTTTGCTCTGCTTGAAAATTATGGTTATCTGCCTCGTGTAGCGTTTAATATGGATCGCCTTTTTAAAAAAGCAGGCGCTCATGGAAAGCAGTCTTTGACAATGGCAATGGGCTTTGGCTGCAATGCGGCAGCTATTATGTCTACGCGTATAATCGAATCTCCGAGAGAAAGAATGCTTGCGATATTAACCAACAATTTTGTTCCCTGCAACGGCCGCTGGCCTACGTTAATTTTACTGGCCTCATTGTTTATGGCAGCAGGATATTCAGGAGGAATCGCTACTTTAGTTACGGCAGCAACAGTTATGGGAATGGTTTTAATTGGAATTATTGTCACGCTCACCGTTTCATGGGGATTATCAAAAACGGCGTTAAAGGGTGTCCCTACTCACTATACCCTTGAGCTTCCCCCTTATAGAAGGCCAAAAATCATTAATACCGTGCTTCGTTCAAGCATCGATAAATCGTGGAGTGTTTTGAAAAGGGCGATCATTGTAGCAGCACCCGCTTCTATTTTGACATGGGTTCTCGCAAATCTTTACATTGGAGATACCAGCATATTGATGTATATTGTGAATTTCCTTGATCCCTTTGCCCATTTGCTTGGACTTGATGGCTTCATATTAGCTGCTTTTATTATCGGGCTGCCAGCTAATGAAATTGTTGTGCCTATTCTTCTAATGGGCTACCTTTCGACAGGCTCTCTTACCCAGATTGATGATCTTGATAAACTCAAAACCATTTTTCTGGATCATGGATGGACGTGGCTTACGGCTTTGAATATGATGCTTTTTTCTCTTCTGCACTTTCCTTGCGGCACAACGCTTGTCAATATTTATAAAGAAACGAAAAGCAAGAAGTGGACCTTCCTATCGTTTGCCATCCCAACAGTAATTGCACTTGTTATTACATTCCTTGTGGCAACTGTGGTAAGAGCTTTCGGACTCGTTTAACAAATGAAAGAGCAACAAAGTTTAAGAAAAGATCCTTAACAATATAGAAAAGGGCAGCCGCAGGAAAATCATTTTCATGCAGCTGCCCTTCTTATTATGGGCTGTTTTCGTTTCCCAAAGATAGTAGTTATTTTAGAAACGCATGAAGAAAATCTTCTCGGCATCTTTTCTTAAAATTTCTGTCTAGATTTCAGGTATTTTCAAGAAAATAGAGGGTAAAAGCAACAAAGCTAAAGAAGAGAGCCTTATCTAATGAATAAGCTTACTCTCTTCCGCTTTGTTTTTAAATTTGAAAGAAGCTTTATTGATCGGTTTCTTCAAAAACACGACAACAATAAGAGTGATTCATCCAGGTTATCTGCTGCACTTAAAAGGGCTGGCTTGATGCTCGTGTCATAATACGATGTTAGACGTTCGGCCTGATTCCCTGCATTTTCAGCAGCTGTTTGCAGCCTGCTGTTCAGATCACTTGAACTGCAATTGTTTAATTGGGCTTCCTTTGACATTTCGTTCAAATTTTTGAATTCCTTTTGAAGCCCTTCAAGCTGAGGTATCCGGCTTTTGAGATCACTAGTGCTTGAAAGTGCGTCCAGCTGCTGAAATAAGTTCTTTAGAGCCATAATCAGTGTTTTTCCATTTTCTGTGCTTTGTTCCAATTGTTTTAATGCTTGATGTGTTTGACTCGTGTCAGGACTGTTTAGTAGTGCTGCTGTCTGTCCCGCGCTTCCTGCAGCAGCTGCTAGTAGATTGAGATCCTGTTTTATATTGGGCTCCAAATTTTGAACGGTTTGCCTGCTCTTATTAAATGCACGTGAAGGTCCTTCAGACAATGCCGCTCCTTCATTTGCTATTTTTTGCACCTTTGGCATGATATCTTCTGCCTTTTTTACAACGTCCTTCGCTTTTTTAGCGTCATTCAGCGTCTGATTCACAGTCGCCTTAATTTCAGGAAACTGCTTTTCTAATTCAAAAACAAACTTTTTTAAACGGGTAATTCCGGGAATGTCCTGTTCAAGCTCAATACCGAGCTCATTAAATAGTTTAAAAATCTCACCGTTTGCTGTTTTTTTCACTGACTTCCTGAACAATTCCTGCAGCGCCTTTTTCGGTAATCTTCGGGGCAATCGGATTAATTTTTTCATTTACCTTGTAGATGATGTCTGGTTTAACAGGATTGTCTGTCAGGACGCTCCCTAATTTCTTCGAAAAGTCAGAAGGAATTAAAATGCTTGCATAATAATCTCCATGCCTCACTCCTCTATCTGCATCCTTTGAATCTGTAAATACCCATCCAAGTTTTTTGTTAGTTTTTAATGAATCCATAATTCTTTTGCCCGTATTGACGTGTTCGCCCCTTATAACAGCTCCTGCATCTTCAATAGAGACAGCTACTTTCAGTCCCTTTGTGTTGCCATATGGATCCCATGAGGCTTTTATATTAAACCATGCGTAAAAAGACGGCAGAAGAATGAGTGCAAAGATAACAATTAATGCCGCCCAGTTTGTAACGATTCTAGACAAATCTCTTTTGTATATGGAAAAAATGGAGTTCATCAGCTGTCTCCTTGTCCGTTTTCTCGATACTCATAGAGTATCCATTCAAGAGAATGCAATACAGATAGAAGCTTCATAAAAGGCTGTTTTCGCTTAGTTTTTTGCTATTTATACCTGCCTTTATCACATATTCAGACTTGTTTCGGGATATCTTTTTTTTGAAGCTCCTGCAGAAATTCAGAGTGAGATACAACAAAGTTTAAGAAAAGAACCTCATAAAAAAACCTCGACCGGTTCATTCCGGTCAAGGTTTCCATTTGTATGTGGCAGCTGCCCCATCAGGCAGGGAATACTCAAAGGTCTTATTATGATAAGCCACATTAAAGGTTTGTTTTTGATTTGTATTATTGTAAACAATCAGCGAGATCGTACCATCCGGATTTTTAAATGCCACATTTTGAAGGTCGTTCGGAATATTTGTATCTATGCGTACTGCTCCCGGTTTGACAAACTTGCTGATATGGCCTAAAGCATAGTATTCCACATTTTTCTGTACTGTCCCTTTATGTTTATCAATGGTAACAACTCCTCTGCAGAATGGGCATCCTCCATTTTGCGGACCATTGTTTTCATCTAGAGCCATATTCCAGAGGATAACGCTTTTTGCCCAGTTTCTGGTCGCGCCTATAATAAGGTTCGACATGTTCCATTTCATGTTATACCCAAAATCAGTTGACCAGTTTCCGCCCGAACATTCGGTAAACCAGATTCCTTTTTCCGGAAATGCTTCATGGACTTTTATCTGGCCATTCACTTCTCCTGCATAGCAGTGAAAAGCTGTTCCTGCGATATACTTGGAGGCTTCTTTATCTTTTAGGATTTGAGTTGGATACCATGCAGCATCCCAGTTGTGGTCCCATCCAACAATTTTCGTTCTAATGCCATTTTTCTCAAATGCAGGACCTAGATATTTGCCAATGAAATTAGCCTGCTCGTCCCAATCCATTCTCATTGAAGGATAGGTAGGCGTTTCGTGCTGAGGTTCGTTTTGGACTGAAACAGCATAGACAGGCAAGCCTTCCTTCTTATAAGCTTGAACAAATTTAGTAAAATAATCGGCATACGCTTGATAATACTCTTCCTTCAGCCTGCCTCCATTAAGAAATCCGGAAGTTTTCATCCAGGCAGGAGCACTCCACGGAGATGCGAAAATTTTCAAATCTTTGTTTTCTGCCTTTGCCTGTTTAGCTACTGGAAGAACATCTTCCCTGTCCTTTTCAATGGAAAACTGGTTCAGGTCGGGGTCTATTTTTCCTGAATCTAAATCATCGTACGTATAATTTTTTACTGAAAAGTCTGTTGCACCCATAGGCATTCTGACAAAGCTCAACCCGATTCCATCTTTGCCAAAAAGGTCACTTATCAGCTTGTTCCGGTTTTCTTTTGTCAGTTTTTGATTCATCAAATAAGCTGAAGAACTTGTAAATGACGCACCGAACCCATCCATTTTTTGATAGGTTTTGCTGTCATCTACTTTTATTTCAGGCAATCTGTTATGCTTCTCTTTTGTAAATGAGACGCCACTTTCCTTCTCCAATAGCTTTTTTTGATCCTTGGTCGTTACCCATGCGCCAACTTCTTTTTGATTCTTCTCTTGAGCCATTGCTTCTGCAGGCTGAGCAGTTTTCTTTTGCGCTTCCTGGCTATTTTTGAAAGGGAACGGCAGGGCTGCAAACGCTCCGCTAATGATAGAAAGAGATAATAATATTGTAAATAACTGGCTTAAAAATGTACGGTTCAAAAAGACAACTCCTTATCTTCAGCTAACAACGAATCTTTCATTATCTTAAATTTTCATGGCTATTTCCGCAAAGATCGTTGTTATACGTAAAGGTGTTGAAAACGCACGAAGTAAAGCTTCGTGGCATCTTTTCTTAAAATTCCTTCTGGATTTCAGGTATTTTCAAGAAAAAGAGGAGTATTGCATCAAAGTTTAAGAAAAGAGCCTTTTTAATATAGGAATGCCCATTATGTAATTATAAACGACATCTGCGAATGAAAAATACCCTTTTTTATCTCCTTTGAAACGAAAGTTTTCCATTTCCAGCGTTTAGTGGGGTAGCTATCAATGAGTGCCCTTTCAAACCACTAAATTCCAGACTGCGGAATTTTTGCTTCATTAAAACAAAAAACTGCCAGTAATCCGGCAGCTTGAAAAGCTATTTTTTTATCATATCTTCTTTTTGATGAGGTTTCAAGAAGTCGGTCAGTCCATGCGCATCAAGCATTTCATCAAGAATCTCTTTAGCCTTTGTATCAGATGGAACAAGCGGATTGATGGTCATTGCTAGCAGCGCTTTATGATAGTCCTTTGATACGGCTGCTTCCGCTGCAATTCTTTCAAAAGATTTAATTTGCTGAACGAGTCCTCTTACTGGCACAGGCAGATCTCCAATAGCTATTGGCTTTGGCCCTTCTTTCGTTATAACGCAGTTGATTTCAACAGCTGAGTCAAAAGGTATGCTTGCGATTGCGCCGTTATTTTTCGTGTTAACAGGCTGAATGTCTCTGCTGTCGTTATAAATTGAATTTATTAGGCTGCAGGCTGCATCGCTGTAATAAGCTCCACCTCTTTTTTCAAGCTGCTTTGGCTTTTCGCCGAGTTCTGGATCTTTATAAAGCTCAAAAAGTTCTTTTTCCAGAGCTTTTACCACTTCAGCTCTTGTTCCATTTTCTTCAGCCGCTTTCTTTTCTTCCTCCAGCATTTTCTCTGTTTGGTAGTAATACCGATGATATGGGCATGGAAGAAAACCGAGAGCTCTGATAAATTCCGGCTCCCAGCCAAGATCAGCAATATTTTTCATTGTCAGGCTTTTATCGGGATCAGCTAATTTTTCAATGACTTCTTTTAAAACGGATGTGCCATCAACATAGACATCTAAACCAAAAACCATATGATTTAAACCGGCAAAATCAATGAATACTTTTTCCGGAGAAACGTCAAGCAGCTTGGCAATCCCCATTTTCATGCCGACCGGCACATTGCAAAGACCTACGACCTTTTTCCAGCTCGAGTGGCGAAGAACAGCCTCTGTCACCATTCCCGCCGGGTTGGTAAAGTTGATCAGCCAAGCATCTGGACATAATTCTTCCATATCTTTAATAATGTCCAAGATTACAGGAATTGTTCTGAGGCCTTTTAAAAGTCCGCCCGGACCATTTGTTTCCTGGCCGATCACACCGTATTTCAAAGGGATTCTTTCATCCTTTGCCCTGGCATCAAGCAATCCGACCCGAAACTGTGTTGTGACAAAGTCAGCATCTTTTAATGCCTCTCTTCGATTGGTCGTCAGGTGAATATGAATCGGGTGGCCGGCTTTTTCTACCATTCTTTGAGCCAAGCTTCCAACAATTTGCAGTTTTTCTTCCCCTGCAGGGATGTCAACTAGCCAAATTTCTCCGGCAGGCAAGCTGTCAAACCGTTTAATAAATCCCTCGATAAGCTCAGGCGTATAGCTCGACCCGCCTCCGATTGTCACAATCTTTAAAGGTTTTTTTACCATTCTCATTCTCCCTTTCTGCCCTTTTTGCAGCAGTTCTTTCTTAAACTTTGTTATTTTTTCATCTAAAAGTAAATTTAGAGCGAGAGTACATCTTCAAATTTTAAGAAAAGTTGCCACGAAGCTAATCTTTATGCTTGTTCCAGGCTAATACGAATAGCAGAATTTTTGCGAAAAAAGCATTTGCTGCCAAGCAAGCTTTAGCTTATTTCACAGCTTTCTTACATGCCCATAATGGCAGAGCATTATTTCATTTTTTTGAATCCATTCTTTTAGTTTTACATCTATTAACACGCTCGTTTCATATGCTCTTTGCTTATGATAGGAGCTGTTTTCCAAAAGCTGTTCATCCACATAACCGGGATGGCACATAATTTCAAGTATTTCCGTGTCAGCCATATCATTTAGAATTCGGATAAAATCCTCCTTTGTGAGCTTCTCTCCATAAAATGAAGAGCTAAACACAGAGGTTAGAACTTTTTCCTGATCAGGCAGAGAAGCCACCATCGGGTTTCTAACGGGAATACTTAAGCCTTCAGCTATTTCTTTTAAGATCTCCCACACGATCGGTTGACGGTGGACATGATGGTGACTGTCGAAATGGGTAGGCTGCAGGCCGGCTTTCAAAAATTTCGAGAGCTGAGCTTGAAATTCATCTTGAATCTCTTTTGCATTTAACTCCCTTTTGAAAAATTGCTGCTGTGTAAGAAATCGGCCGTTTTCTCCTTTCAAAGATGCCCCGTTTGTCAATGGAAATCCGGTTGTAAGTACAAAATGAACCCCAATGCCAAGATCCGGAGCATGCTTCGAAATGATACAGGCATGATCGGTACCAGGCATATTCATCATCATGGTGGCTGAGGTCAGTATTCCTTGATGATGGGCATCCAGTATTCCGTAATTCACACCGGGGGAATAGCCGAAATCATCTGCATTTACAATTAATTTCATGCGTTTGTATCCATTCCTCTCTTCACTTCACACTGCAAATTGCAAAGGCAGCTGATTATTTTAAGCCGATATACATAAACTGAGTTTCTCGAGCGTACGGAAATCGAAAGAAAGAAACAGGGATAATCGAACAATCCGCTTTCCTCTATGTCTGATTGCTCTCTGAAATACTTTGTACATTATGAATACATGTAAAAGCTGCCTTTTGGAATAGACAGCCCTTTTGATTTACTTTCTGAATTCCTGATACATGAAAATCATTTCCTTAGCCAATTCTCCAAGTGTCTCAGTTGAGATCATTAAATCTTCTGCATGAAGAACAAGGAGCGATATCTCTACCTTTTCCCCTGATGCTTCTTTTCTGATCAGCTCAGCGTGGACTCTATGGCCATCGGTTAGAAAGGATTGCGCCTCTGTTATTTTTTCATTTGCAGCTTCATTATTCCCTTCCCTTGCAAATTGGAGAGCCTCCATAAAGCTGCTTCTGGCAGAGCCAACCTGGCTGATCATTTGAAAAGCAACTAACTCCATGTCTTCCATATATCAGTCCCCTTTCGATGGATTAACTATAGAGGTGATGATAAAGTGCTCCTGTCATGCCGGCGTGATTTTTTAACAGGCATAGATCGATGACAGGATCAAGAGGGTTTAAACCGAGATAGACAAGCTGCTCCTTCAATTCGCTAATCAATGATGGCCGGGAGCTGATCGCGCCTCCTATCAGAATTTTGCGGGGATTTATGATATAACTCAGGTTAAATATCGAAATGGCGGTTGTCAGATAAAATTGCCTTACAAGCCCGACTGCTATTTCTTCTCTATCATCATAAGCGTTAAATACATCAAGGCCCGTTACTTCACCGAGAGGGAGCTCTTTCATAGCAGCGTAATGCTTTCTAAGAGAAAGAACAGATGCGATATGGCTTAAAATACTGTCATTCGGAGCTGAGTCTTGCACACCATGTGTAATCATGTAGCCAAATTCCCCTGCCTTAAAGGAGTGGCCTCTATACAGGCGGTTATCTATAAAAATGGCTCCTCCTACTCCTGTTCCAATTGTCATACACATAAAATCCCTATCCTTTTTGGCATTCCCTTTCCACTTCTCTCCAAGAGCAACGCAGTTCACATCATTTTCAACTGAGACCCTCAAGTTCAGTTTTTCTTCAAGTATGTCTTTTAAAGGTATCCGGTGAAATTCTGGAATGGCACCTCCATTTTCCAAAAATCCAGTTTCAGGATTAACAAAACCGGGAGCGCTGATCGCGACTCCCTTTATCCTTTTCTCTTTCTTTACAATTCTCTCTATTCCATCCAATATAGCTTTTCCAGAACCGTTTTCAGATGAAAATACATTTGGTGCTAAAAGGTTTCCATCTTGATCAGCAAGCGAATATTTTACGTCAGTTCCTCCTATATCAAAACAAATGTATTTGGGCATTATTGATCCTTCAAAGAATTCTCACTTGATATCGCGGCTGCTTTGTTTGCTGCTATGACGAATGGCAAATAAACAATGGTTGATATTGCGAGACAAAGGAACCCGACAAGGAGTGCAATCCAGTTACCGCCTGTTCCAAGGAATGGAATAAGGGGGCCGGGAGTAGTCCAAGGCACTGCATAAGCGACAGGTGGAATGATTTTAAACGCAATAAATAAGTAGCCGATAAACGTATTGATCGCAGGCACGATAATAAACGGAATAATGAAAAGCGGATTTAATACAATTGGGAGACCGAAGATGACAGGTTCATTAATATTAAAAATTCCCGGCGCGATAGCTAATTTTCCAATTTCCCTAAACTCTTTTCTTCTTGAAGCTATAAAAATAGCAATCAAAAGTCCAAGAGTCATACCGGATCCTCCGTAGTTAGCAAAGGCATCATTTAATGCCCAAGTCTCAGGATAAGGGGCTCCCCAAGGAGTGCCATGCTTGGCAACAAAGTTTAAGTTATCAAGATTTGCTTCTGTGAAAATCGTTTCCCTGATTGCAGCGATGGTGTTAGGGCCATGAATACCGAAAATCCAAAGGAAGTTGGAAACAACTCCGAGGAAAATAACGGTGCCTATATTCGTCCCCATCTCTTTTAACGGAGACTGCAGCACTTTGTAAACCCACTCATGCAGCCCATTAGGAGCTGCGAGAGAAATGAGATAGCTTAAAACAGCAAAGGCAACCGTAATAATGACAATTGGAAACAGCACTTTAAACGACCTGGTAATGGCAGGCGGCACTTGAGGCGGAAGTGTAACTTGAAGCCGTTTGGATCTTGAGAGCCTGCCGAAAATTTCGCCCACAACAAGCCCAACAATCAAAGCAACAAACAACCCTTGCGGACCAAGCCATTTGTTTGTCAAATAGGTCTGATTCTCAACAATCCGATATGGTGTATAGATAATAAAATAGCAGGAAACAGCAGTTAGACCGCAGAGCAAATCATCCGCTTTCATTGAGATGGCCATATTCCTGCCTACCAGGTAGACAATAAATACAGCCATAATATCAAGGGACCCTCTTAAAACCGGAGTAAAGATAGCCTGCGCGTCAGCAAGATGAGGAAATAGAGTTGGAAGGAATAGAATTTTTGCAATAAATCCATCAGGAGAAAGAATGGCAAAGTTTAAAAGAATAATAATCGATCCTGCCATCGTAATAGGAAACAAAAGGATAAAGGCATCTCTGACGGCTCCTAGATGACGCTGTGAATTCAGTTTTGTGGCAATCGGGACCAGAAAGCGTTCCATTGCGGACTCAAATTTAGCCATGAACCCCATTTGTATACCCCCCAAGGAATGTGCTATTTTTTCTATCTTATGATTTATTAAGCAGCACAAAGGCTCTTTCTAATACAGCTTTTCCGTTCATCGTTCCGTAATCCCTCATATTGATCACTTCGATTGGAACATGATTCGGTACGATCGCTTCTACCTGAGATTTTTGATAACGAACCTGAGGCCCTAATAGGACCACATCCACTTTATCTGCAACAGAGCTGCATTCTGAAATGGGCAAAGCAAAAATTTCAATTTCTTCTCCAATTACTTTGGCATGATCCTGCATTTTGTTCACTAGCAGGCTAGTAGACATACCAGCTGCGCACACAAGCAATATTTTAGTCAAGACGTTTCCCCCTAAGCTTCTCTCTTTTTGGATTGCCGCTTATCCTTTCATACTGAACAGCTTTTTCATTTGCATAGGCTCCTCTATTCCAGTTTGATTAATCCCCTCCTTTTTTTGCGGAAGGGAAGCTATGCCGGATTCATCTGGGCCTTTAGGGCTTCCCCCTAAAAAATCATATGCGTTGGCCTATTAAAATATCATGTCTCTTGCAAAAATAATGATAACGCTTTCTTTTTAAGCCGTTCATCCATTAAGGCGTTTCTGATTTTTGTTCCTTGTTTAAGAATGCGTTCCTCTATTGGAACATACCGTTCTTTTCGGGAATAAGAAAAAATAAGAAAAAAGACCCGATTTGGTCTTTTTTCTTAGATTTTATATTCACACTCTTCAAAGTTTCCTATATTTTAGACATGCACTACTTTAGCTTACGATGCTTTTCTTAATTCATTTCCCCTCCGCCGCTTACAGGCATATAGCTGCCAGTAAGATAGGAGCTGTCTTCGCTTGCAAAAAAGGCGATTGCCCTTGCAATATCTTCTGGCTGTGCGAGGCGCTGAAGAGGCAAATACGAAGCCTGCTGTTTCTTGAACTCTTCAGGAAGATGGGCTGTGGCGTCAGTTTCGACCATTCCAGGAGAAACAACATTTGCTGCTATGCCTCTCCCGCCAAATTCATGTGCGATGTATTTAACAAAGCTGTTTAGAGCTCCTTTAGATGTTCCATGAGAGATAAAATTGGGAGCTGGATGATTACTTAACCCGCTTGAAACATAAATCAATTTTCCATGCTTGTATTCAAGCATATAAGGGAGGACAGCTTTAGTCGAAACAAATGCAGCCTGAAGCTCATCTTCCGTTTTTTGAATGAATTCCTCCCAGCTGATTTCTTCAAACGATTTTTCCGCAAAAGACATTCCGGCATTGTTGACAAGAATATCAATCTTTCCATAAAGACCCAATGTTTTTTGAACAAGTTCTTCCATTTGCTTTTGATTTCTCGCATCTGCTTGAATGGCCTCAGCCTCACCGCCGCTCTCTCTTATGGAGGTAACAACCATATCTGCAGCTTCTTTGTTCCTGGCGTAATTAACAGCCACCTTTGCTCCGCGCTCTGCCAATATTTTTGCGGCAGCTGCACCGATCCCCCTGCTTGCTCCTGTAACGATTGCCGTCTTCCCTCTCATGCTTTTTCAGCTCCCTGCTCTTTTTTCAAGCATTATAACAATGATAAATTTATAAACTAAATAACCTGTATTCTTTAAAATGAAACCAGCTGAGAGGGATTTCAGCATAAATGTTTCATACTTAGACAGACTGGTTTCGCCTCATCTTTTCTTTAAGTACGTTCAAAAATCCGAAAGTTAACATCAGAAAAATTCAAGAAAAAAATACTTCTTATTTTTTGTCTTTTACCAGGTTGAAAGGTATCATTTCCATTAAGCAGCCTATTTTTTGAGGCAGACAAAATAACTTGGAGGCTTTAATCATGGAAAACAAAACAAGATCTGCATTCCGGCAGGTAAGTGAAATTTCCACGAAAGAAGAACGCTATAATCCCTTTGCATGGTACAGTAAAATGAGAAAAGAAGAGCCTGTCAGATGGGACGAGGATCGGCAGTCATGGGATGTTTTCCGGTATGAGGATGCAAAGCTGGTTTTAGAAAATAAGGAGCTGTTTTCTTCCAACAGAGGCGCTAATATCGAGGAAAAGGATCAGTCACCGCTGGCTGTCAGCTTAATAAATCTCGATCCTCCAAAGCATACCCAGATGCGTTTTCTTGTTAATAAAGCTTTTACACCTAGGGCAATGAAAGAATGGGAGCCGCGAATCCAAAAGATTGTTGAGCTATTACTGGATGATATTTCTGAAACTCAGGAAGCAGATGCAGTCAGTGCTTTAACAAATCCTTTACCTGTTATGGTTATCGCTGAAATTCTTGGTGTACCAATTGAAGATCAGAAAAAATTCAAGGAATGGTCAGATTGGATTGTAGCTGGGCCTAAAGACAACAGTGAGGAAGAAATTCAGCGCCTGCAAAAAAACCAAGAAAGATCACATCGCGAATTAGTTGACTATTTCGAAAATATCATAAACATAAAAAATCAGCAGCCCGGTGATGACATTATCTCAGTACTTTTAAATGCTTCCATCAATGATGAAAAGCTGACAAAAAATGAGATCATCGGCTTCAGTATTCTATTACTAGTTGCTGGGAATGAAACGACTACAAACTTAATCTCGAATGCTTTATATTGTTTTACGGAATATCCTGAACAGTATCGAAAAGTAAAAGAGAACCCTGAAAAGTTCCTGGCTTCAGCTATTGAGGAAGTGCTTCGTTTCAGATCCCCTGTTCAGGCGATGAACCGGATTGCCAAGGAGAATACATGGATTGGAAGCAGAGAAATACAGGAAGGTGAAAACATTGTAGCCTGGATTGGATCGGCTAATCGAGATGATGATCAATTTGAAAATGCCCAGGAATTTGATGTGGCTAGAAAGCCGAATCCCCATATGGCCTTTGGCAAGGGCATTCACTTCTGTCTCGGTGCTCCGCTAGCAAGAATGGAAGCTGAAATTGCTCTAAAAGAATGGATCAAACGATTTCCGGACTTTGAACGCAGTGAAAACTTCACGTTAGAACCCATCGAAAGCAGCTTTGTGTATGGTTTAAAGGAATTTAAGTTAAGGATTATTTAATAAGGCTGTTTTTGCAAGGATTGCTTCTATTCATTTTGGCTTAGAGGATGCACAAAATTTTCTTCATGGCATCTTTTCTTAAAATTCGCAGATGTATTCGTGCTCTAAAAAGAAGAAAGCACGCTGTTTAGTGTGCTTTCTTTATATAGGCCTACATACCTTTTTTTTTCACGGCAGGCAGCGGTATTTTCACCTGCACTCTGCTTCCTAATGTAAAGAAAAAGATACTGCCAAGCGTGATGGCGGAGATAACAGCAAACATAACCCCGCTTCCCATTTGGCCTAATAAATAGCCTCCGAGAATTGGACCTGCAAAGCTTCCAACTCTTCGAAACTGATTTGCCCCAAAGTATGTCCCTCTTAAATGGTCCTTTGCCAGCTCGTCTATGATCACACTGCTTGAAGGGAAAATAAGAATTTCCCCTACTGTAAATAGAGCCATGGCGATCACAGCACTGATCCATCCGTTGGCAATTCCGAATCCAGCTAATCCTGCTGCTGTTAAAATGGCTCCGAATATCATTACCTGCATCGGTTTGTATTTTTCAGCTATATGACTGATTGGCATTTGAAAAAAAACAACCATACAAGCGTTTACTGATAAAAGAATGGAATAAATAAACACACTGTTTGCAATTGAATAGTTTAAGCTTTGAGGAAGATTTGATTCCATTTGGGCATAGCCGATATTTATCAGCATGCCACCAAGAATTAAAAACCGCAGTGCCCGATCTCTTTTGACAATATGAAGAGCTGCCTTAAAAGTAACAGGCTCTTTCCCTGCAATTCCTGATTGAAATGAAAATCGGTTCATTAGCAGAAAGAGGACGATGCTGTACAAAAAATAAATGCTTGCAGTGATAATAAATGTTGCCTTTGGCGATGTACTTGCCATATACGCTCCTGCCAAAGGTCCCACAGCAGCTCCGATGTTTATAGCAGTATAGCGCAGAGAATAGGCTTTCATCCGTTTATCCTTTTCCGTCAGATCTGCTATTAAAGCCTGTGACACGGGTTCAAAGAATGAATTGCAAAGGCCATTCAGCGCATTCAAACAGATAAACCATATTGGCGTTTGAGCTGCAGAGAAGCCTAAATACACAAAGGAAAGAAGAAATAATGAACTCAGCATGACCGGCTTTCTTCCAAAGCGATCTGATAAATGACCCCCTATAAATCCCCCGGCAGTCGACATTAACGGGCTGATCCCAACAGTGAGTCCTATAAGTAAAGGTGACAGTTCCATCTTTTCAGACAAGTAAATGGCCAAAAAAGGAAGGGTCATGGCCACTGCCCCTCTTGTCAAAATGGTTCCCATTAGCAGCACCCACACGATCGGGTGAAATTGGCTGATTGACCGTTTAACTTTTTCCATAGCTGCGCCCCACTTCTCTTAACAATTTCTTCTATAATCATATACTGTTTTTCTATTCAGTAAAATTAAATTTTTCAAATATCAGGCAATAAGAAAAAGTTATCAAGGAGTGTATATACAACAAAAAAACCTTATTTAAAGGCTGTTTTCGTAACGATTGTTATTTTTCGCACATGCTCTTATCACGCATTAATTCTAGCTTCGGGGCATCTTTTCTTAAAGTTTTTGCCATCCCAATGGTTTCGAGGACTAAATATTGTGTCATGAGCAACAAAATTTAAGAAAAGAGCCTATTTAAAAAAGCCATCCAAATTGGATGGCTTTCACATATACAAAAATATTTAAGCACTTTTCTTAGGTTCTCTCATGATAATTGGATAAAGAAGCAGTCCAATTACAAACAATCCGATACCAAGGGCAAAGGTTTTTAAATCAGCTGTACCTGTTTTAATGACCCAGATGGAATAAAGTAAGGCTAAAATGGTGATCAGTCCATCCCCTATTCTGGATCCTTTTATGACATTATACGTCTCACCGGTAATGACAAGCTTTAACTGATAAATAGCTGAAACAAGATAAGGTATTAAGTAAGCAAGTGTTGCTACAATAATTACAAAATTGTAGGCATCTGATACAGTGCCCGAAATGGTGGAAAACAAAAATACTTGTGTCATGATATTGGTCACTGTCAAAGAATTAATTGGACTGCCGTTTTTATTTGTTTTTGCAAAAAAGCGAGGAAACAAGTCTTCTTTAGCTGCTCTATAAGGAACTTCTGAGCTGACAACAATCCAGCCAACTGTAGATCCAAATAAGGAAATGAGTGCAAGCAGCGCCAGAATAATGGCTCCTTCATGGCCAATAACAGCACTTAGCGCATCAACAAGAGGCCGCTGAGATTCTTTCAGCTGTTCTCCTGGAAGGGCACCCATTGTGAGCAAAGTGATCCCAATGTAAATGACAAGTGAAATTATAAGTCCAATAATTGTTGCTTTTTTAACGTCACCCTGTGATTTTGCTCTGTTGGAGAGCATAACTGCTGATTCAATGCCGATAAATGCCCATAACGTTGCGATAGCAGCAGAATTAACTTGTCCCCCTAAAGAAACGGACTGTCCTTTTGCATCTAAATATGCTTTGCCGATACCTAAATTGGTCACATCAAATATAAAAAGAGTCGCAACGATGAACAATGCAAATCCTAATATTTTTGCAATGGTGGCAGCAAGATTCAGTCCCCCGGCACCATCAAAGCTTTTTGAAAGAATAGCCTGGATGCCCCAAAGCATGACTGTACACACCATAAACGTTATAAATTTCCCAAGCTCAAGTGTAAAAGAGCCGATTGTAAATAACGGCACGGCGCTTTCCATTATCGGAAAAAACGTTGAAAGATAGCCAGCAAAAGAAATGATGACTGAAGCTGTTGCAGACCAATTGGCTGCCCAATAGCCCCATGCCATACTGTAGCCTGCAGCTCTTCCGGATTTCGGAGAAGGAAACAGCGCTTGTGCATAGCTTTGCGGTCCAGCTTTAAGATCTGGCTTCCTTATAGATAAATTGCCAAAAACAAGAGCAATCATAAAAACGCCGATTCCTGTCAAAATCCAAGCGAGTGTTGATCCGGAAGGACTTGAAACAGAGGCTAGATTTGCAGGAAGCATAAAAATACCACCGCCAACCATATTTCCAACTACAAACATTGTGAGAACCCAAATTCCCCATTTTTTCTCCATATCTATCGAACCTTTCTGTAACTTCACGTTGTATGAATGAATGATTTCTATATTTAATAAAGCTATTATAGCGAAATATTTTAGTTTGGTAAAGTGGTAACATGCTAGCAAAATAAAGAAATTGTTTTTTTCGGAGTTTTTTCTCGCCGATTATTCCTCTATTTTGAGGAAAATTGACGTTTTTCATAAAGGCTCTTTTCTTAAACTTTGTTTTTTCATCCATTTAAGTGAATATAGGACAAGAATACAGTTGCAAATTTTAAGAAAAGATGCATAGATAATTTATGAACTTTCGATCACTGCCCAATTCAATAAGGTTTTCCTATCATTCATGAAGTTTCAAAAGCATCTTTCGCATTCTTTAAGACCAGCTCAAAGTGACTTCTTGCCAATTTTATGTTATATTCAATGTGATAAAAGCACAGAATAATAACAGAACCCCAAAGGTGCGCTAACACCTAAGGGGCTCATATACAGTCAGGCTTCCCTTCAAGGGGGGAAGGCTGTACAAAAAATGGAATTACCAAAAACCACCCTTTGCCGCCAAGCTCAAGGGTGGTTTACTTTTTATCTTTACCGCGAAATGACAAGATTGCAACGACAAGACTTGCAAACCCAATCATCAAATGCATCGCTTGATAAACTGTCAAGGCCCCACCCCCTTTCATAGAGGGGATTATCCGGAACCTTCCACCCTTGAGTTAACCTGATTGTACCCTATCAATATATCATAATCCCTCATGAAACCTTTTACCTATCTTTCAAAGATTGTGGACTTGACTTTGTTAACTGGCTGAAATCGGGGTTCAGTTAGCTAAACAGTCAGTTCTTCAAGCCTAACCCCGGGTTTTACTGTCCAAATATAGGAATCAATTGATTTGAATCTAATTACTTTCCAATTCAAGATTTACAATCTATGCAAAGATTACTCCCTTCTTTTAAATAACAAAAAAAGACCAAATCATAAAGATTTGGCCTATCCCTTATTATTTAAGATCTCCCGTTTCAGCTGCTTTACAGATTGCCTTATATCAGGTGCTTTGCTGATTGCCGAGATAACTGAAACACCGTCTGCTCCCGCTTCTATTACCGTACCAGCATTATGCTCATTAATACCGCCTATGCCGACGATCGGGAAACTGATTCCAATTTTACGCAGATTTTCAATAAGAGAAGTCCCTTGTACAGCCTTAGCATCATCTTTTGAGTCAGTAGGAAATATAGGTCCTATGCCAAGGTAATCTGCTCCATCCTCAATAGCTTTTTTTGCCTCTTCTACAGTGTGAACGGAAACCCCAAGCCATTTATTTTTCATTTCATTTTTTGCTGTTATGGCAGCCGCATCCTCCTGCCCGATGTGAAGACCGTCTGCACCGATTTTCACTGCCAGCTCCAGATCATCATTCACAATAAAAGGAACTCCATTTTCTTTGCACATTTCGAAAAGCTCTGCCGCAAGCTTTTCTTTTGCAGCCCCTTGCAAGGAACCTTTGCCTTTTTCCCGGAATTGAAACATAGTGATCCCAGCCGTCAGTGCCTCTTTCAGCACCTCTTTAAGCGGTTTCTCACAGTTTAAAGTCCCTGCTATAAAATAGACTTTTAGGCAATCTCTTATTTTCAGTTTCTCAGTCAACCGCCAATCACTCCCTCGCTTCTCAAGTGCTGATAAGCCCAATGATTGGTTGGGCCGTGTCCCTCTCCAATTTCCAGAGTGAATTCAATCGCGGCCTGGATATACTGCTTAGCTGTCTGTACAGCTTCCATAACACTTTTCCCTTTTGCAAGCTCTGCACAAATAGCGGCTGAAAAGGTACAGCCTGTTCCATGGGTATGTTTTGTGGCAATTCGTTTAGAGCTAAAATGAGAGAACTCTTTCCCATCATATAGAACATCAATGGCTTCCTCTTGTTCTTCGCTATGCCCGCCTTTAATGATAATATGATCTGCTCCCATTTCGTGAAGGGCTAAACAGGCTTTTTCCCTATCACTTATATTGGTTATTTTTTCACCTGTCAGTGCTTCCGCCTCAGGAATATTTGGGGTAATTATTTTTGCCAACGGAATCAATTCTGTTTTCAAAGCTTCCATTGCTTCTTCCTTCAGCAATGGACTCCCTCCCTTAGCAATCATCACAGGATCAATCACCAAATTACTCCATTGATATTCTTTCAGCATTTTAGCTGCTGATAAAATCATTTCAGTATTGAAAAGCATGCCCGTTTTAACCGCATCAGGCTTTAAATCAACACCAACCGCTTTTAACTGCTGTTCAAGTGCTTCAGCAGGCAGAGGATAAACTCCATGCACCCCTAATGTGTTTTGTGCGGTAACCGCTGTAATGGCTGACATACCATATACTCTCAGCTCCTGAAAGGTTTTCAAATCCGCCTGAATTCCGGCTCCGCCTCCTGAATCAGATCCTGCAATCGTCAATGCTTTTGAGATTTTCATTTATCTGGCTCCTTCCTTAAACGTAATTTGAAAGTTTCCCAGTTTCATAACATCAGCCCGCGAAACTAGTGCCAGCTGGTTTAGAAATTCAATTTGAAAGCTGCCCGGCCCTTTTTCAGCTTCTTCTTCGGCAGCTTTTTCTGCTGCAGTGCCATAATAAATAAGAGCTGAAGCGGCGGCTTTAAGAGGATCTGATTCCACAGCCGAGAATGCCCCAAGTACAGAAGTCAGCAAACAGCCTGTCCCTGTTACTTTTGTGAGCATTGAATGGCCATTTTTGACCACAATCGTTGTCCTGCCATCTGTAATAATATCCTCACTGCCTGTAATTACTATATTGATACCTAATTCTGTTGCCGCTTTCTCAGCAAGTTTTATTTTGTCGCCTTTACCTTCACCTGCGTCTACCCCTTTGATCTCCCAGTCTTCTCCAGCCAAATTGGCCATTTCAGCTGCATTCCCTCTGATAGTAGTAATCTTTATTTCTTGTAACAGCTTACGTGCTGTACCACTTCGATAGGCTGTTGCTCCTGCAGCAACAGGATCGAGGATGACCGGCACTCCGTGTTGATTGGCTGATTTCCCTGCTAAAATCATTGCTTCAACAGTATCCTCAGATAGCGTTCCTATGTTAAGCACTAGTGCTCTGGATGCTGCAGCCATTTCAGCAGCTTCTTCTTTTGCATCGGTCATAACAGGTGATGCGCCTAGAGCAAGCAGACCATTGGCCGTAAAATTTGCAACGACAATATTCGTTATATTGTGAATCAGCGGATTTTCTTTTCTCACTTTTTCAAGGCTGTTACACACTTCTTCTAATTTCATCATCATATCCTCCTCATTTTTAAAAAAATACAAGCGCATGTTCCTAATGAATTCGTATTGATAGTGAAAAGAAACGCAAAAAGACACTTCACCGCAGCAAAGTGTCTTTAGTATCATTAGAAATCAATGAAACGAAAGATATGAGTCTCATCCCTGCGCAGGCATTATCCAACAGGTTCATGCGGTCTACGGCAGAATGGCCGTACTCTCAGCCTGCTTCCGCAAGCTCCCGATTTATTTGTTAGTAGTTTACAAGAGTAGAGTAAAAAATGCAAGATTGAGTCTTTTTTTTGACAAAATATTTCTGAATTTAGGAAAAATTCGTTATACTTGATTTAACAAAGAGTGAAAATCCTCACTGGCATTAGTAAATGGAAGGTTACTGGTTCTTTTCTTTTGAAAAGAATTAAGTATAAGAATTTACATCAATTAGGGGGAATTGTATGAACGCTTTTTTAAGAAGAAAATCAATCCAAAAATTGCAGCAGGAGGGTGAGACAAGTTCAGGGTTAAAACGCGTTCTGAATCTTTGGCAATTAAGTGCTATTGGCCTTGGCGGCATCATTGGGGTCGGAATTTTTGTTTTAACCGGACAGGCCGCTGCGCATCAGGCTGGTCCTGCCGTTGTTTTATCCTTTATTATTGCTGGCCTTGCTAGTGCTGCTGCAGCTTTATGCTATGCAGAATTTGCTGGATTAATTCCTGTCGCCGGGAGCGCATACACATACAGCTATGCTGTTCTTGGAGAAGGAGCAGCCTGGCTAATTGGCTGGGATTTGCTGCTCGAATATACACTCGTCGTCGCCACCGTAGCCATTGGCTGGTCAGGATACATGCAGGCGCTCCTAAAACAGATTGGGCTGGCTATTCCTGCATGGGCTCAAGGAGCTCCAGGTACAGGTGATGGACACATGGTCGATTTAGTCGCAGTCCTTGTCAGTCTCGCCATTGCAGCCTTACTTACAAGAGGAATGGAAACAGGGGCTAAATTCAATTCGGCAATGGTCGTTATCAAGCTAGCAGTCATCATAGTTGTTATTGCAGTGGGAGCTTTTCATATTAATACTGCAAATTGGAATCCGTTTATGCCTTTTGGGTTCCAAGGAGTTATGGGAGGTGCTGCCCTCGTTTTCTTTGCGGTTTTTGGGTATGATACATTAACAACTGCTGCTGAGGAAGCAAAAAATCCGCAGCGCGATTTGCCGAGAGCTGTTGTCATTTCTCTTGGATGCGCTCTTGTATTATATATAGGGATGTCACTTGTTATCACAGGTATGGCTCATTACAAAACACTGGGTAACCCTGCTCCGGTAGCTGCTGCTTTTGAATCAGCCGGGTTAAAGTGGATGACCATTCTTATTTCTGCTGCAGCAGTTGCCGGGATCCTTTCTGTTCTGTTTTCCTTCATGCTTGCCGGATCCAGAATCTGGTTTGCTATGGGCCGGGACGGGCTTTTGCCAAAATGGTTTACGAAAGTCCATCCAAAATACAAAACTCCTTACAGGCCTACCGTTATCATAGGAATTATTACTGCAGCAGTATCTGGTTTTACACCGATTAATGAAGTAGCAGAACTGGTCAATATTGGTACCCTGTCAGCATTTGTCCTGATTTGCAGTTCTATTATCGTATTAAGGGTGAAACAGCCAAAACTTGAGCGTAAATTCAGAACCCCATGGGTACCGTTTATTCCTGTGGTGGGTATTCTGTTTTCTCTTTATCTCATCATCAGCCTTCCTCCAATTACTTGGATCCGATTTGTCATATGGATGGTTATCGGAATGATTATTTATTGGTTTTACGGAAGACGGAAAAGCAATTTAGCAAGAGAATAAGCAAAGTCTCTTATGCTAAATATTAATGGATTTAGTAAAAATACCATCTGCCAATTTTAGGGAAATAAATTGTCATTAAGCATATCAAAAGCACCCTAAGCAAATATAATTAGCTGTCATCTGAGCCAGATGGCAGCTTTTTTTTCATACTATTCTTTGTTAGAGTGGTAGAGTGCCATTCGTATAAAATCTAAAAACAGCTATACAGGAGTTTATTTGGTGTTAACTCTCCTCTTTTCATCTAAACAGCTCTCTTTTCCCTAGGCTCTGTTAATGCTTTATGTTGATTTTTACACCTTGTTGATTGGAGCGGGTGCTGAGACTCCTGCTTAGAAAAGCGTGTTAAGGGAAACCCCGCAGGAGCAAAGCGACGGGGAGGCTCTAAGGTAACCCCGCTAAAGCTTGAGTGCCTGGCTAGCTGCAATCAACAGCCAAGTTTAACAGAGCCTTTCCTAGGCTACAGTCTTAAGAAGGATCTAGAATAATTTTTTATGAACCAAAAGACAGGCGGCAAAACGCCTAGTTTCCTGGTGCAGGATTAGGGAAAGGAAATAATACTGAAATCGATCCCACTTTCAAAGATTCAAAGATAAGTCACAATTTATTTAAGGAGGCAAACCAAATGAACAACTTGGCCAGCTTAATTGTTAGTAAGGAGATCTCCCGTGTATAAAAAAATCGGAATTGCCGTGTTAATCGTCCTTACCGCTTTTTTCGCTTTTTATTTTGCTGTAAAGAATGATAAAAAAATATCACACCCCATAAACAGCAAAAAAGTAATTAATGTGAAAAAATATGGAGCAGCAGGAAACGGAAAAAAAGATGACACCCAGGTCATCCAAAAAGCTCTTTCAGATGGAGCTGGAGGTAAAATTTACTTTCCTAAAGGAAACTACAAGATTTCAAGAGAACTGGAAGTCACAGATGGCACTGAGGTGTTCGGAAAAGATGCAGAATTGCAGGCTGCACACAGCCTCGACAGTGTTATCCAGCTTAAAGGTGAAGATATTCATCTTCATGATTTAACCATTGATGGCCGTTACACTTCCCTAAAAGGAATTACAGTTGCGGAAGGCTCCAAAAACATAACCATTAAAAACAGCCTGATACATAATTTCACCCAGCCTAAAAAAATTGAGCTATCCCGCTTAACCGTCAGCGGGGTCCGAATAGAAGGCGGCGTCAAAGATGTATTGATTGATAAGAGCAGCATTCAGAATGTAAAAGCCAAGCACCCTATTAAAGGCTGGGACCATTTTGTTGCAAGAGGTATACTGATCAGTCCTGAATCAAACAAGCAGCCCGATACAGAAAACGTCACGATCTCTCATTCGACTTTCCGAAATATTGGTCCTAAGGATGATGGAGATGGAATCGTTGTACAGGGCTTCAAAAACAAAGTCAATCTGAAAGTATTGAATAACTCTTTTAGCTATACGTTTAAAAGAGCGATCAAAATTCAATCTCCAGGTGCGCTGATTAAAGGAAACAAAATTTATAATAACTTTAACGGAAACAATTTTTACTCCACCTATAAAGAAACAAATGATTATGATATGTGGGCTGCTATTTCCGCGTATGCCAATTATGTAACAATTGAAAAAAACACGATAAGCGGTGAGGGAAATTATCAGCGGATTATAGATGTAGCTAACGCCAGCCACATTAAAATCACTAACAATTTTATTAAAAATGGCAAGAAAGGCAATTACAAAAACTCTGATATCGTCGCTATCACCAATAATGCTAAAGACAATATTAAAGACTTTACTGTTTCAAACAATGTTTTTATAAATGGAAGATATGGAGTTTATGCCGAGCATGGCATCCCTGATCTAACAGTGAAGGACAACAAACAAATCAATGTTCAGGATTATCAATATCCCTACCCTTCTCAAATGGCGAGTGAATAGATTTCAGAAGCACCAGATTATTCTGCTGCTTCTTTTTTTATTTCTGGTAAGAAACCCTGTGCCTCTTCATTAAAGGCATGTACCTTTTTTTCTGTTAACTGGTCATCTACCGTTTTCCTCGCTTTCATATCGGCATACATTAATAGCATGCTTTGAAAGCTCTGTTACGCATAGCCTAAAAGAAAGGGAGCTATTATGAAAATAAGTAAAAAAAGTAAAGTAGTGCTTCAGTTGAAAGACACGGTCAGGCCAGAATTGCCAAAAACTCATTTTAAAAGGTATCAATGGAGAATGGTAGAGAACAAGAGAAGCTGGAGAATGGAGCTTTTTCTAAAGGATTTCAAAAAGTTCAGCAAAAAAATCGGCCAATTTTTTTCAAAGCTATTCAAAAAGAAATCATAATATATTTTATCCCATGAAAAATCCCTCTTGCATCGCTGGAGGCCACTGAAAATCAGCCGGTTTTTTGATTTCCTGGTAGCCCTAAATACAAAAAAGCCGTACTTATTCCATATATTTGGAATAAGTACGGCTTTTTTCATGTTTTCCATTTTCTTTTTTACCCTATTCCCACCAGCTTCAGGATTCTTTTTAGATTGACGGTAAATATGGCCATGGCTCCTTGCATTTCCATCCAATCAGACCTGAGAATGTGGCTACATCATACCCGTATTTGGTTTCATAGCACTAGGTTGATTGAAACGGAAGGTGTGAGACCCCGCAGGCGCATTAGCGCAGAGGAGGATCACCGCAGCCCCGCGGAAAGCAAAGCATTCTGGAGTGGAAATCAACCGGCCAATTTAACAAAGGCTATCCTTTAAAGACTTTTTCAGTGGCCTTGCATCGCTGCAAAAGGGATTCTTCAATAAAACTTCAAACATTATCTGGTTTCTTAATGTATAAGAAAGGCTGTTTTCGAAAAGATTGATGCTGCTTGTATATGGTTAAAACACGCATGAAGATAAGCTTCGTGGCATCTTTTCTTAAAATTCGCAGCGGTATATTGGTGCGCAATCATCTAAAATAGCTGGGAAAGCAATAGTGTTTAAGAAAAGAGCCTAACGGAATGATGATCTGCAAAGTATTTATTGTTATAATAAAAGCAAAAAAGGAATAAAATCAGAGCAAAAAAAGACAATCATTCCTTTAGGAAAATAATACGGTCAGGTGATTTAGTTGAAAAAAACCTCTGTTGGAAAGCTTTATGATGACATTTATGAAAAGCTTGATAACGATCATGAGAAAATTCTAAAATTGATCACTGAAGAAAAACAAAGCCCCTATTCTATAGAAGAAACCGAGAAACTTGGCAGAATGGAACTAGCTCTCCAAACAGCTAAAGACATAATGGAAAATATTATGGCTCCTGGGACCAGCATGAAAATCATGCATTCAAAAGGTTCTCTTACGATCGAAATTGATAAGAAACAGCATGACTAATGGATGGGAGGCAAATCATCCTTCCAGTCCAGTTTGTTTTTTCTAATCTCCCCTGGAGAATATCCGGTCACTTTTTTGCAGACCTTGTTCAAATAATTAGCACTCGTATACCCGGCCATTCTGGCTATTTCTTCAATGGAATACTTTGTATGATTCAAAAGCTCAATCGCTTTTTGAATTCTGATTTTGGTCAAATATTGAATCGGCGTCATTCCTGTAGTCTGTTTAAAAACTCTTACGAAATGGTATCTGGATAGGCCAGAAACCTCCGCCATATTATCAGGTCCTATATTTTCCCTGAAATATTGCCTCGCATAAAGTGCTGAACGCACAATGTCATCAGGCCACTCTTCCATTTTTGAATCCATACTTGCCGCGTACTCATAAAGTTCCATTAAAAATTGGTAAGCAAGACTGGAGCCCCTAAAAGCATTGGTGATTTTTTTGCTGCTGGCTTCCTCCAGAATCTGCTGCAGTGCTTGAATCGGCGCAGCATCCGGATGAAACCGTATGACCGATAGACCATTCTTTTGAATAGTCCTCCAGCATTTTTCTGCCTCATCGCCATAAAGCGTTAAATACATGAATTCCCACTCTTCACTATCTTTAGGAAGGTAATATCGGTATTCGCTTGGGCTTTTCACAAGAAAAGCATGCCCTGGATGAAGACGGTGCACCTTTCCTTCTATTTCAATTTCCCCTTTTCCGGATAAAGTATATTGAAAAATAACCTTCCCCATATCCTTCCGTTCCAGACCATCCCAGGAATAAATACTTGAAGAATGTTTATCCCATCCTACAGACCAAAGCTGAGCAATACGGTTAACTGCAGGCTCTTTAAAACGAAAGGCAACGGTGCCATATGTTTTTCTAATCATCATCACCACCTGCCTTACAGCAAATTTTTCGTAGAAAAAGGAATGTTATCTCTTTTATCTACAAGATTATACGTTAACATTAGCAAAAAAAAGCTATTTTCTTCAATTAATTTTACCATTGCCCGGCAAATGAAATCGAACTACAATAAGGATGTGATGATGAATCCGTTTACAATAATAACTTAAGAAATTTAAAGCCAAATTTGCAGGTGATACGATGATGGAAAAAAGTTTAAGAAAAATATTCCGTGAAACATTTGAAAGCCAAAATAATGAGAGGGCTTTTTACGCTCCAGGCCGCGTCAATTTGATTGGTGAGCACACTGATTATAATGGCGGACACGTTTTTCCTTGCGCATTAAATATTGGAACATATGCAATCGCGGAAAACAGACAGGATCGTCTCTTTCGGGTAACCTCCCTGAATTTTAAAGAGATTGGCATTATTGAATTCAGCCTTGACGATCTTTCCTATAATAAAGAACATGATTGGGCGAACTATCCTAAAGGTGTTATTAAGGAGTTTGCAGATAAAGGAATTGCAATTAATCAAGGTATGAACATTCTTTATTACGGCAATATCCCTAACGGTGCAGGGCTCTCTTCTTCAGCATCAATTGAACTCGTTACAGCTGTGCTTGTTAATGAGCTAAGCCGTGCCGGCGTTGACATGATAGAGATGGTCAAAATGAGCCAGCATGCAGAAAACGAATATATCGGTGTTAAAAGCGGGATCATGGACCAGTTTGCAATCGGATTGGGAAAAGATGAGTCAGCGGTTCTCCTGAATTGCCAAACACTTGAATACCATTACAGTCCGCTTGAACTGGATGATGCTGTTCTCGTGATCGCCAATACGAATAAAAGAAGAACGCTTGCTGATTCGAAGTATAATGAGCGGAGAAGCGAATGCGATCGGGCACTCCTGCAGCTTCAATCGGTTCTTGAGATTCAATCACTTGGTGATTTATCAAAAGAAGAATTCTTGAAGCATCAGCATTTGATCACAAATGAAACAGACAGAAAAAGAGCAAAGCATGCCGTTTATGAAAACCTGCGCACCTTAAAGGCCGTTCAGCTGCTTAAAGAAGGCAATGTTGCAGGATTTGGACAACTTATGAATGAATCTCATGAGTCTTTGAGATATGATTATGAAGTAACGGGCAAAGAGCTGGATAGCATGGTGGAAGCTTCCTGGAAAGAGCCTGGAGTTATCGGCTCAAGAATGACCGGAGCAGGGTTTGGCGGCTGTACAGTCAGTATTGTGAAAAAAGACTATGTTTCTTCATTTCTCGAAAATGCAGGAAAAGCATATGAAGCAGAAACGAACCTAACGCCTGATTTCTATGTTGTAGAAGTCGGCAATGGCGCAAGAGAAATTTTCGATATATAAGGAGGAGAAGAACGATGGCAATTTTAGTATGCGGCGGTGCGGGATATATTGGAAGCCATGCAGTATCAGAGCTTTTGGACAGAGGAGAAGAGGTTGTTGTAGCAGATAACCTGAAAAAAGGCCATCCAGAGGCCATTCTGGAAAAAGCCAAGCACTATACTGGCGATCTTCGGGACGAACCATTTTTACAGAAGATTTTTGAAGAAAATGACATTGAAGCAGTGATGCATTTCGCGGCTGACTCCCTTGTCGGGGAAAGCGTGGAAGAGCCTTTGAAATATTACGATAATAACGTTTACGGTGCGTTGCAGCTGTTAAAAGCAATGAAACAATACGATGTAAAAAAAATCGTTTTCTCTTCCACTGCTGCAGCTTACGGTGAACCTAAAAACGTGCCAATCCTTGAAACAGATCCTACAGAACCAACTAATCCATATGGTGAAACAAAACTGGCTATTGAAAAAATGCTGAAATGGTCAGAAAAAGCACATGGCTTAAAATATACTGTTCTTCGTTATTTTAATGTTGCGGGTGCTCATATGGAAGGAAAACTAGGTGAAGACCACAAGCCTGAAACACATTTAATTCCGATTATTCTTCAAGTAGCTCTTGGACAAAGAAACAAAATCATGATCTTTGGTGATGATTATGACACACATGACGGCACTTGCATCAGGGACTACATTCATGTTACAGATCTGGCTGATGCCCATGTCCTGGCTCTTGAGAAACTGCGGAAGGATAACACATGCGGTACATACAATCTTGGTAACGGAAACGGATTTACTGTTAAAGAAGTTATTGATACGGCAAGAAAAGTTACCGGTCACAGCATTCCGGCTGAAGTAGCACCTAGACGGGCAGGAGATCCTGCGAAGCTTGTCGCTTCCTCTGAAAAAGCAATGCAGGAGCTTGGGTGGAAACCAAAGTATGCAGCACTTGAAACTATGATTGAAAGTGCCTGGAACTGGATTCAGGAACATCCGAACGGATATTAAGCATTTGGGGGGAAAAGCATGACAGCCGCTATTTATCAGCATATCGAAGAGCTCGTGCAATATGGCCTTGATAAAGGATTAATTACTCAGTGGGATATTGACCTTACCAGAAATAAATTGCTTGAAGCCCTTAAGCTTGATGACATGGAAGAAACCGCAAAAGCAAAAGAATCCTATGACACACCAGTTCCATTGCTCGAAAAAATTCTGGAATATGCAGCCGAGAATGGGCTTTTGGAGGAGAACACAGTAACCTACCGTGATCTTTTCGATACAAAATTAATGGGATGCCTTACCCCATCACAGACTGAAGTAATCCGACGTTTTAGAGAAACAGCCTATAACCAGGATATAAAGCTTGCAACAGACCATTTTTATCAATTTTCCAAAGATGTTCATTATATCCGCACAAATCGGATTGCAAAAAATCAGCACTGGTTTGCGCAAACAGAATATGGCGATCTCGAAATCACCATCAATCTGTCTAAACCAGAAAAGGATCCAAAGGCTATTGCTGCGGCCAGAAATTTGAAGGAAAGCTCTTATCCGAAATGCCTTCTTTGCAAAGAAAATGTCGGGTATGAAGGAAGAGTCAATCACCCGGCGCGTCAAAACCATCGGATTCTTCCTGTTACATTAAATCAGGAGCAGTGGTTTCTGCAGTATTCACCATACGTTTATTACAACGAGCACTGTATTGTTCTTGCGGGTGAACACCGCCCTATGAAAATTGGAAAAGAAACGTTTGAAAGACTGCTGGACTTTACAGAAACCTTTCCCCATTATTTTATTGGTTCGAATGCGGATCTTCCTATCGTAGGAGGTTCTATTTTGAGCCATGACCATTTCCAGGGCGGCCATCATGACTTCCCTATGTCAAAAGCGGAAATCGAAACGGAATTTTCCTTCCGCTCCTTCCCTGGCGTAAAAGCAGGAATTGTCAAATGGCCAATGTCTGTGATCAGGCTGCAGAGTGAAAACAAAAAGGATCTGATTTCCTTATCCGATCACATTTTAAAAAGCTGGCGGGCCTATTCTGATCCTTCATCAGAAATACTCGCTTTTACAGGTGAAGAAGCTCATAACACGATAACTCCGATTGCGAGAAAGAGAGGCAATTGGTTTGAAATGGATCTAGTTCTTCGCAACAACAGGACTTGTGAAGAACACCCGATGGGTATTTTCCATCCTCATCAAGAGGTTCACCATATTAAAAAAGAGAATATCGGCCTGATTGAAGTAATGGGTCTCGCTGTTTTGCCGGGACGTCTTGTGGAAGAAATGAAGCAGCTTTCAGAAGTGATATTTGAAGAAAATGCTGATGAGATCATTAGTAATAATGGAGAAATCAGCAAGCATTTGGACTGGGCCCTTTCAATTAAAAAAGAACATTCCACTCTTACTGCAGAGAATGCCTACGAAATCATTCAAATGGAGCTCGGAAAAATTTTTGCTGTCATTCTTGAACATGCAGGCGTTTACAAACGGAATGAGCAAGGACGGAACTCTTTCAGTACATTTATCAAGCATATCAGCAGCTAAGAGAGAACTGTCACAAGGGAGGTGGATGAAATGTTTATCGGTGTAGACTATTATCCGGAACAATGGCCTGAATCCAGGTGGCCTGAGGATATCAGATTAATGAAAGAATTGGGAGTAAATGTCGTTCGGCTGGCAGAATTCGGCTGGCAGCTGATGGAGCCTGTGGAAGGCAAGTTCGACTTCTCCCTCTATGATCGAGCCATCGATCTTTTAACGCAAAACGGCATTAAAATTGTTTTGGGAACGCCTACTGCTACACCTCCTGCCTGGCTGATTAAAAAGCACCCCGAAATTTTGCCGGTCGACCAGAATGGTGTAACGATTTCATTTGGAGCAAGGCGTCACTATACTGTAAATAGTGAGATTTATAGAGAATACACGAAAAAGATCGTTACAGAAATGGTGAAACATTACGGCCAGAGTGAGCATGTGATTGGCTGGCAGACGGATAACGAATATGGCCATGAAAAATCAGACCGAAGCTACGGAGAAGCAGACCAAAAAGCTTTTCAACAATGGCTGAAAGAAAAATATCAGACACTTGAGTCATTAAATGAAGCATGGGGAACCGTTTTCTGGAGCCAGACCTACACACAATGGGAGCAGATTCCTGTTCCCCGGAAGGTTTATCAGGAGCATAATTCTAGCCTGCTGCTTGACTTTAACCGTTTTTGTGCCGACGCTTATACAAGTTATAACAAACTGCAGACCGAAATACTGAGAAACTTTGCAAAAGAAGATCAGTTTATTACCCACAATTTCGTCTACACGGACCAGGCGATCAATCAATGGGAAATGTCTAAAGACCTTGATCTTGTTTCCTTTGATAATTACCCTGTTTGGGGTGGACTGGCTGAACCAATTACACCTGCTGCTATTGCCCACCAGCATGATTTATGCCGCGGCACAAAAGATGGAAAAGGCTTCTGGGTAATGGAAGAACTGTCAGGAGCTCAAGGCTGGAGCAAAATCGGCTATCTCCCAAGACCAGGCCATATTAAGCTATGGACTTATCAGGCCATCTCCCGAGGTGCGGAAGCAATCGTTTATTTCAGATGGCGCGCGGCTCAATTTGGAACAGAGGAATTCTGTCACGGCATTTTGGATCACGATGGCCTTCCAAAAAGAAAATTTAATGAAGTAAAAGAAATTATTCAATCCTTAAACAAGTTTGGAGATGACTGGATCAGCTCTTATTATAAAGCGGAAGTTGCCGCTTATTATGATCTTGAAAATGCATGGGCGTGGCAGATTCAGCCGCAAAGCAATGCTTTTGACCATAAGCAGGAGTTTATGCGCTATTATTCCCCTGCTCACCGTTTGAATGCCATGACAGATATTATTAGCAAAGACAGCAATCTCGAAGGTTATAAAGCAGTCATTGTACCTGTTTATTTCTTAACAAACCCGGCCTTTAACGAAAAAATCCGCCAGTATGCAGAAAAGGGAGGAACTGTTATTTTCTCTTACCGTTCGGGTGTAAAAGAGCAAAATAATTTTGTTATTGGGGAAACCTTGCCTGGTGCTTTAGCTGAAATGACAGGAATAAAAATCCATGAATATGAATCACTTCAAAGCGGCCAATCAAATAAGATTACTGGTAAAAGTGGTTCAGTCCTTGAAGGAACAGAATCAGAAGCACTTATTTGGTGTGATTTGATTGAGCCAGATACCGCTGAAGTACTGGCTGAATATGCAGGAAGCTTTTACAAGGGCACAGCAGCCATAACAAAAAACCAATTCGGCAAAGGCACAGTTTACTATATTGGATCAGCAGTTGATGAAGCTCTTCTTCATACACTTTATAAAGGCATTTTCTCTGAAGCAGGCGTAAGCTTTACAGAAACACAGAATGGAACAGAGCTTGTTAAAAGGGAAAATGATGGTGCGGTCTACTTATGCGTTATGAACCATTCCACAGAAAACACTTCCGCTCTATCGCTTCCTGATGGAAAATGGATGGACGCAGCGTCAGATGAAGCCTTTTTTGGTGAAATGACCCTTCAGCCTTTAGAAACAAGAGTGTTAACAAAGAAAAAATAGTAGGCGCAAAGGGGAATGGTACCTTTGATTTCACTTATCGGGTATGCGGCTGCAATACTCACGACGTTATCTTTCCTGCCGCAGGCAATTAAAACCGTCCAAGAAAAAAACACAGAGGGGATCTCTTTTTGGATGTACAGCCTCTTTACAACCGGCGTTTTCTTCTGGCTGATTTATGGTATATGTGTTTCAGATGTTCCTATTATTGCAGCCAATCTGGTAACACTCATTTTCGCAGTGACTATTCTCACATTAAAAATTGTTTACAGCAAGAGAGAAAAAGACGAGCTTCCAAAAGCAGGATAATGAAAAACTCCCCGGATTTATTGAGGCCACTGAAAAAGTCTTTAAAGGATTGCCTTTGTTAAATTGGCCGGCTGATTTCCACTACAGGATGCTTCGCTTTCCGCGGGGCGAGCGGTGAGTCTCCTCAGCGCTAATTGCCTGCGGGGTCTCACCTGTCCCGCTGATCCCGCAGGAGTCCCGCACCTTCCGTTTCAATCAGCCTAGTGCTATGAAACCAATAACTTTAACCAAACTAAACTACTAGAAGTCAAATCCCTTACTTTTTAAGGGATCTGGCTTTTTTTGTTTTATAAAGGAGATAATCTATTCGAGTAGGGGTGGTTCCAATGATGCCAATACAAGAGTCGATCAAGCGCCTAAACCCCTTTTTTTAAAATGAACTTTGAATTCACGCTCATAAACTACCGTTTGTTCTATAAAATGCCCATAAAAAATATAATCTAAAGGAGCTATAAAAATGATCGCAGGCACTAACTATCTGCTTGCCCTATAAATTGCTTCCTGAGGGAGGAATAGTGTGAATAACAAGGTAGGGAAAGATGATTTTGTTTCAGGTTTTGTGCCCAATCATACTCATGGGTCGGTAGATTACACCTCGATCGCCGATGGCCATGTTCACCAATGTCTTGATGTAACACATCCGCCGATCGCTACAAATGATGGCAGCCACATTCATTATACGGAGGGCTTTGTCATGTTTGAAGATGGGCATACCCATCATTACAAGGCTTATTCCAGTCCGGCTATTCCAGTCGGCAATGGTATGCATGTTCACTTTTATGATTTTTACACTTCTGAAAATGATAATCATAGGCATCATGTCAGAGGTGTAGATCAGCCAGCCCCAGGAAATAAGTAAAAAATATATAGTTATTCAGTTTTCCTCATTATAAAAGGCAGCACTTAAGCGTGCTGCCTCTCCCACATATTACGCCCCGAGAATTTCCTCAATTTGATTCACAAGGCGCTCATTCATCTCAATATCAATGGCTCTCGCATTTTCTTCAATTTGCTCAGGTTTTGTAGCTCCTACCAGAGCACTTGCAACGTTCTCCTGGCGCAGAATCCACGAGATAGCTAGCTGAGAAAGCTTGACATCCATTTCATTTGCGATTTTTTCTAGCTGGCCGACTTTCCCGAGAACCTCGTCATTTAAATAGCGGTTCATGTGTGTATTGGATTTCGGATCAGTTGCCCGGCTGCCTTCCGGGAGCTTTTCGCCGGCTTTGTATTTCCCAGTAAGTATGCCCTGCGCAAGCGGAGAGAAAACGATTTGGCTAATGCCATTTTGCTGCGAAACTGGAATCACATCTTTTTCAATATAACGGTCGAGCATGTTATAAATCGGCTGATTGACAACAATTCTGTCCAGCAAATATTTATCTGCTGTGCCCAGTCCCTTTTCTATTTGCTGGGCAGTCCACTCGCTTACCCCTACATAAAGAACTTTACCTTGCCTTACCATGTCGTCAATGGTTCTTAGTGTTTCATCAATAGGTGTTTCCGGATCGTAGCGATGGCAATAGTAAATATCTAAGTACTCATGATCAAGGCGCTTCAGACTTGCATGAAGCTGCTCAAATACATGCTTTCTTGAAAGCCCTCTGTCATTAACGCCCTTTCCCATCGGCCAGTAGACTTTTGATGCCAGCACATATGACTCACGGGTGTATTTCTTAAGCGCCTCACCAACAATTTTTTCTGCTTCCCCTTGAGCGTAAACATTTGCTGTATCAAAGGAATTAATGCCCAGATCATAGGCTTTTTCAATAACACTGAATGCCTGCTCTTTTTCAGTGGAATTCCCATATGTAAGCCAGCTCCCAAGGCTAATTTCACTCACTTTTAATCCTGTTCTTCCTAATTTGCGGAATTTCATTGCTCCAGCCTCCCAGTTATTTTTTGGGCTCTTTTCTTAAACTTTTAGTTTTTCATCAAAATAAATGAATTCCTAAAACGATCCTTCTGCGAATTTTAAGATACCACGAAGCTAATCTTCCTGCTTGTTCTAAAGCAGTACGAATAACAACAAGCTTTGCGAAAACTGCCTTTTTTTAAAATCAATCTTCTGAATGCGCTTTCTGCTGTCACTGAAAGTATAGTATACGAGCCATTTTTTTCATAATTTTTTGCTTATTCAATCAGTTGATACCATGCGTGTTCGTCATCGCCAAATGATTCTCATAATATTCACAACTTATACCTTGATTGTATGCGCTTACTTGGTTACAATTAATACACAAGGTATTTTTCCGATCTTATAAGAGGATGTGAGAAACATGTTAGAACAACGCAATCTGGAGCCCTGTATAGAAAGAAGTTTTGAGATTATCGGCAAAAGATGGACTGGTTTAATTATTTATGTGTTGTCCAGCGGACCGAAACGCTTTAGCGAGATTCACAAAATGATCCCTGACTTAAGCAAACGGATGCTTACTGAACGGATTAAGGAATTAGAAGAGCACGGCATTGTCGTTCGATATGTGATTGCTGAACGTCCTATTCGGACAGAATACCTGCTTAGCAAAAAAGGAGTTGCTTTAGGGAATATTCTCGGGCCAATTAAGGACTGGGCAAACAGTTATATGCAATGAAAAAATAATTGAAAACGCTAACAAAATAGAAATTCCCCCATTTTCTTAAATATAAAGCGGGGTCACTCGAGATCCGAATGATAAAACAGGACCCTGATATGCTCAGGGTCCTGTTTCATTTACCTATACCCGTTTCTTTTGAAACGCTGCAATGTTAGCATACTCTTCTTTCAATAAACGTGATAGCCTGATGTAGATAGGTGTAAGCTCTTTGTAAACATCGACAGTTTCCTCATGAGGTTTATGATAATGAGTAGCCCCTACCATTTCTGAAACCACATTTAAGCTTTTTACTTCTCCAAGCCCGTACAATCCTAAAATTACCGCTCCAAGACATGAGCTTTCAAAGCTCTCCGGTACATAGATTTCCTGATGGAATATATCCGCCATCATTTGTCTCCAGAGGGGTGATCTTGCAAAGCCGCCTGTTGCCTGAATTTTTTTCGGTTCACCTATCAATTCTTTTAATGCAAGAAGTACTGTGTAAAGATTAAAGATAACTCCTTCCAGAACGGCTCTGATCAAATGTTCTTTTTTGTGATGAAGCCCAAGTCCAAAGAAGGAACCGCGGGCATTTGAATCCCACAAAGGAGCTCTCTCTCCTGCGAGATACGGATGAAAGAGCAGGCCGTCTGCACCCGGTTTTACCTTTGATGCAATTTCGGTCAGAATTTCATATGGATCCATACCAAGACGCTTCGCAGCTTCCACTTCAGAAGCTCCAAGTTCTTCTTTTGCCCACCGGAAGATCATTCCTCCGTTATTTACAGGTCCGCCGATTACCCAATGATTTTCTGTCAAGGCATAACAGAAAATTCTTCCTTTAGGATCTGTTACCGGCTTGTCTGTAACAGCTCTGATCGCACCGCTTGTCCCGATTGTAACAGCTACCTCTCCAGGCTTGATTGCATTTACCCCAAGATTCGAAAGGACTCCGTCGCTTGCCCCAGTAATAAAAGGTGTTGAAGGATCAAGATGCATTTCTTTTGCATAGGACTCATCAAGGCCTTCCACCTTACAGGTTGTTGGAACTGGCTTAGACAGTTTATCAGAAGTTATTCCAGCAATTTGAAGAGCTTCTTCATCCCAATCAAGGTTTTTCAAATTAAACAAACCTGTTGCAGAGGCAATAGAATAATCAATGACATACTCATTAAAGAGTTTAAGGAAGATGTATTCCTTAATGGAAATAAATTTATGTGCCGCTTGAAAAATGTCTGCCTTTTCATTACGCAGCCATACAAGCTTGGAGAGCGGAGACATTGGATGAATCGGTGTTCCTGTTCTTAAGTATATTTCATGTCCGTTCATTTCATTTTTGATTTTTTCTGTCCACTCTGCACTTCTATTGTCAGCCCAAGTAATGCATTTTGTAATAGGCTTTCCACTGCTATCAACTGCAATAACACTATGCATAGCGGAACTGAATGAAACGCATAGTACATCACTTGCATCGATATTGCTTGATTTCATTGTTTCTTTTATGGTGCCGATCACCGCACGGAAAATTTCTTCCGGATCCTGTTCAGCCGTTTCCGGCGTTGGTGAATAGAGCGGATATTCAATTCCATGCTTAGCAATTACCGTTCCTTCTGTAGAAAAGAGTACAGATTTCGTGCTTGTTGTTCCAATGTCTACACCAATAGCATATTTTTGACTCATCTTAATTTCCTCCTTCAAGAAAACAGAGAAAGAAGCTCAAGGCTCCTGAGCTCCTTTACCTCATCATATCATTTACACAAATGCATTTAGGATCAAAGCGCCTCCAAATGCAATAAAGGATAGCAATGTTTCCAAAACTGTCCATGTTTTAAACGTTTCTTTTATTGTTAACCCCAAATATTCCTTTACCATCCAGAAACCAGCATCGTTAACATGAGAGAACATGAGAGATCCCGCACCAGTTGCAATAACAAGGAGTTCAACATTCACACCAGACATGTTTGCAACAATTGGCGAAACAATCCCTGCTGCTGTGGTAAGTGCGACTGTAGCAGAACCGGTAGCAATCCTGATCATACCTGCAATAAGGAATGCCAATATTAACGGAGATACCGCAAGATGTTCTGACATGCCTGCAATCGTATTGCCGACACCGCTGTCTATTAAGATTTGTTTAAATCCTCCGCCTGCCCCAATAATTAAAACAATGGAACCAACAGGCATGATGCATTTCTCTGTCAGCTTTTTGATCTGATCCTTTCCCATACCCTGCCGGTAGCCAAGGAAATAATAAGCGGCAAAAACAGCAATCAAAAGAGCGATAACAGGACTGCCAATAAATGCAAAGAATTTAAGCAACCCTTCTCCCATCGGGATGTAAGGAGCAATAGCTGCAAAAATCATTAAAATAACAGGCAAAAGGATAATAAGAAAAGAAATGCCTGTGCCTGGAAGGCTTTTCTTCGATACATTCACCCGAATAAGCTGAGGTTCTCCTTTTGGGATAACCCGTTTGTGAATAAATCTGGCAAATAAAGGACCTGCAATGATCGAAGCAGGAATCGCTATGATCAATGAGTAAAGCAATACATGCCCAAGCTCTGCTTTATAAATGCCGATAGCAGCCATCGCACCTGGATGAGGCGGAACAATTCCATGAACAATTGAAAGACCTGCTATAACCGGCAAAGCAATCAGCAGAATATTTTGTTTGGATGATTTTTGTATTGAGATGACAAGCGGAAGCAGGATGAGTATTCCTACTTCAAAGAACACTGGAATACCGATAATAAATCCGGAAAGCAGCATTGCCCATGGCAGTCTTTTCACACCAAAAATTTTAACAAAAAAATCGGCAACTTGCATGCCTGCACCTGAATCTGCCATCATTTTGCCCAATATCGTCCCAAGAGCAAGGATCCCGACTAAATGTCCGAGAACACCGCCCACCCCTGTTTCATAAGCGCTTACGATTTTATCCAGGGATAAACCGCTCATGATAGCTAAAAACAAGCTTGCTACTGTTAAGCTTATAAATGCATGCCATTTGAGCAATGAGACGCCAAGAACAACAATGACGATAGCTGCAAGCGTTATAAGAAGCAAATATGCGTCCATTTTTCTCTCTCCCTTGCTAGGTAACCCCTTACATTACATTCATAAAAAAAGCAATCATCCAATATCTGGAGAAAGCCTTTTCATTCTCATGTAAAAGAATACAGTCTATTTCCTGATCTTTTTTACGGAACCCCTAAGGAGTTCCGTTCAAAAAGTGTTTATCTTTATTTCTGGCTCAATTATTATTTTGATAAACGTTTCATCAATTCTTCTTTTTCAGCTTCAAAGCCTGGCTTTCCAAGAAGAGCAAACATATTCTTTTTATAAGCTTCAACTCCAGGCTGGTCAAATGGGTTAACTCCAAGAATCAAGCCGCTGATTCCGCAAGCTTTTTCAAAGAAATAAACCATTTCGCCGTATGTGTACTCATTTAATTCATCCAATTCAACAACCATGTTCGGCACTCCGCCATCCACATGAGCAAGTACTGTACCTTGGAAAGCGTTTTTGTTTACTTCATCCATTGTTTTTCCTGCAATGAAGTTTAAGCCGTCTGTATTTGCTGGATCTTCTTGAATCGTAAGCTCAACTTTCGGTTTTTTCACTTGAACAACTGTTTCAATCAGGTCACGGCGGCCTTCTTGAACGTATTGTCCCATTGAGTGAAGATCAGTTGAGAAGTCAACAGAACCCGGGAATAATCCTTTTTGGTCTTTTCCTTCACTTTCGCCAAACAGCTGTTTCCACCATTCAGAAACATAATGAAGAGCCGGTTCGTAGTTCACAAGCAATTCAATTGTCTTTCCTTTAGCGTAAAGAGCATTTCTTACTGCTGCATACTGGTAGCTTTCGTTTGTAGCAAGATCAGGGTTATTGTATTTTTCTTGTGCAGCCCGTGCGCCTTCCATCATTTTATCAATATCAAGACCTGCTGCAGCAATTGGAAGCAACCCAACAGCTGTTAGGACAGAATATCTTCCGCCAACATCATCAGGAATGATAAATGTTTCGTAGCCTTCTTCATCAGCAAGCTTTTTCAAAGCGCCTTTTTCTTTATCTGTTGTAGCGAAAATACGTTTTTTCGCTTCTTCCTTACCGTATTTTTTCTCCATGTAGTCGCGGAAAATACGGAAAGCAACAGCTGGCTCAGTTGTTGTACCTGATTTTGAAATAACATTGACACTAATGTCTTTTCCTTCAAGCAATTCAAACAGGTGTGTGATATAAGTTGAGCTGATATTTTGTCCAGCAAAATAAATTTGTGTATTTCCATCCATTTGATTGTGGAAGGAATGGCTAAGCGCTTCAATAGCAGCGCGTGCTCCAAGGTAAGAACCGCCAATACCGATAACGACTAAAGCGTCTGAGTTAGAACGGATTCTTTCAGCAGCTTTTTTGATTCGGTCAAATTCTTTTTTATCATAGTCTGTCGGAAGGTTTACCCAGCCGTGAAAATCAGATCCAGGTCCTTTTTGGTTGTGAAGCATTTCATGTGCTGCTTTTACATACTCGCTAAGGTTGTCCACTTCTCCTTGATTCATGAAGGATAAAGTGTTTTTATAATCGAAAGAAACAGTCATTATGGATTCTCCTTTATTTGTCAGTATAGAAAAAGAAAAGGAGCGCCCGCCCTTTCCTTACATCATCCCGCGGGGGGAATAAAAAGATGTATATGTTTAGGGAAAATGGCGCTCCGCAATATCAATTGGAAGCTTTCTTATTTTTGAACAGCTTTTTCCCAGTCTTGAGAGAATTTTTCCATACCTTGATCAGTTAAAGGATGTTTTGTAAGCTGTTCAATTACTTTGTAAGGAATTGTTGCAATATGTGCACCAGCCATCGCTACACGAGTAACGTGGTCAGGGTGGCGTACGGATGCTGCAATGATTTGTGCATCCAAGTTATGAACGCGGAACAATTCAGCGATTTTCGCTACTAACTGTACGCCATCTTCAGAGATATCATCCAAACGGCCAAGGAATGGAGATACATAAGTTGCCCCCGCACGAGCTGCAAGAAGAGCTTGGTTAACTGTGAAAATAAGTGTTACGTTCGTTTTTACACCTTTTTTAGTCAGGTAGCGGCAAGCTTCCAAACCAGCAATTGTCATTGGAAGTTTAACAGTGATTTTTTTGTCTCCGCCGTTGATTTTGATCAATTCTTCTGCTTCAGCGATCATGTCTTCAGCAGTTAAAGCAACTGGAGTTACTTCTGCAGATACTGATTCAATATCAGGAACAGCCTGGCAGATTTCAGCGATACGGTCTTCAAACTTAACGCCTTCTTTTGCTACAAGAGATGGGTTAGTTGTTACGCCAGAAAGAACGCCAACTTTGTATGCTTTTTTAATGTCGTCCATGTTTGCAGTATCAATAAAAAATTTCATGATAAAACCTCCAAGTTTTTTTATTAGATTTTGGCTCTATTGAACTTATCTGTTGATTTCCGCTCCAGGCGTTCGCTTTCCGCGGGCAGTCCGGGAGCCTCCTCGTCGCTATGCTCCTGCTTAGGTCTCCCTTGACTCGCACTCCCGCAGGATTCTCCGCCTTACGCTCCAATCAACAGGTGCTCAAAAATTAACACCATTCGTTGACATAGCCTAGATTTTAAAAGCTTACTTCTTTTCTACAGCATGTCCGCCGAACTCATTGCGAAGAGCGGCTACCACTTTACCTGTGAATGTATCGTCTTCCGAAGAACGGTAACGCATAAGAAGGGACATAGCGATAACAGGTGTAGCTGCTTGAAGATCAAGAGCTGTTTCAATTGTCCATTTACCTTCGCCTGAAGAGTGCATAACCCCTCTGATTTCATCCAATTTCGCATCTTTGGAGAATGCATTCTCAGTCAATTCCATTAACCAAGAACGGATAACGGAACCATTGTTCCAAACTTTCGCAACTTTTTCGTAATCATAGTCGAATTCGCTTTTTTCAAGAACTTCGAATCCTTCTCCGATAGCAGCCATCATACCGTATTCAATACCGTTGTGGACCATTTTAAGGAAATGTCCGCTTCCAGCAGGACCGGCATACAAGTAGCCATTTTCAACAGCAGTGTCACGGAAAATCGGTTCAACAATGTTCCATGCTTCCTGGTCTCCGCCGACCATGTAGCAAGCTCCGTTACGAGCGCCTTCCATGCCGCCTGAAGTACCAGCATCCATGAACATGATGCCTTGTTCTTTCATTGCATGGTAACGGCGAAGGGATTCTTTGTAATGAGAATTACCAGCTTCGATAACGATATCGCCCTTTTCAAGGAAAGGAGCAACTTCGCCGATAACAGAATCAACAACACCATGAGGAACCATGATCCAAAGAACTCTTGGAGCCTCTAAAGATTTAACTAGTTCTTCTAAAGTAAAAGCACCAGTTGCTCCGAATGATACCATTTGTTCAACTGCTTTTTCGTTCAAATCAAAAGCTGCAACCTCATGTTTATGATCAAGAAGGTTTTGGCCAATGTTTAAACCCATTTTTCCTAAACCGATTAATCCGACTTTCATGTCTTTGCCTCCTAAGTATACATCCAAAAAAATTCATCTCATGCTGCCTTTTAAAGAAACAGTTGTCCTTTAAAAAGGCAGCCCAGTTTTCTAAATTACCCGTTTAAAACTTCTTTGGCAATACGTACAACATTTTCAGTTGTGAAACCGAAGAAGTCCAGTACTTCGCTGCCTTTACCTGATGCTCCGAATGTGTTAATCGCAAGGTTTCTTCCTTCAAGGCCTGTGAATCGCTCCCAGCCTTGAGAAATACCCATTTCAAGAGATACACGCTTCGTTACATTTTTCGGAAGAACAGATTCTTGATATTCTTTGGACTGAGCGCCGAACAATTCCCAGCTCGGCATTGCAACCACACGTACAGATACATTTTCTTTTTCAAGCTCTGCTTTGGCATCGGCTGCAAGAGAAACCTCTGAACCTGTTGCAATTAGAATCATATCAGGGTTTTCATTTGTTTCAGCAAGCACATATCCGCCTTTTGAAAGGCTGTCGATGTTATTTTTCGTTTCTTCGAAAACAGGAAGGTTTTGACGGCTCAAAATTAGAGCGACAGGTCCTTCTGTTTGCTGAAGAGCATATGCCCACGCATTAGCTGTTTCATTTGCATCACTTGGACGGATGACAGTCAGGCCTGGGATCGCACGAAGAGCTGCAAGATGTTCTACAGGCTCATGTGTAGGTCCATCTTCTCCAACTGCTACGGAGTCATGTGTGAATACATAAGTAACAGGAAGTTTTTGGATAGCTGCAAGGCGAATCGATGGGCGAAGGTAGTCGTTGAATACAAAGAACGTACTTACGAATGGCTTCACGCCTCCATGAAGAGCCATACCATTTCCAGCTGCTCCCATTGCATGCTCGCGGACACCGAAGTATACGTTGCGGCCTGCATAAGATTCTACTGCGAATTTAGCTTCGCCTTTAATGTCAGTCATGGTTGAACCAGAAAGATCGGCGCTTCCTCCGAAGATGCCTGTTACTGATTTAACAAAGTGATTGATCGCTTGACCGCTTGCTACACGAGTAGAAACAGCTTTGTCAGTGTCAAAAGTTAAAATATCTTTTGCATCAATCAGTACTTTGCCTTCGATTGCCTTTTCTAGCTCTTCAGCAAGCTCAGGATTTTCTTTTTTGTATGCTGCAAATAATTCGTTCCATTCGCTTTCTTTTTTTGCACCTTTATTCTTAAGCTCTTCAAAATGAGCTTTCACTTCTTCTGGAACATAAAAGTCATCTTCAAATAGCCATTTGTAAGCTTGTTTAGTTGCTTTCGCTTCTTCAACACCAAGCGGAGCACCATGCGCTTTATTGGTACCGGCTACTTTAGGGCTGCCGAAACCAATAATGGTACGGACTTCAATAATTGTTGGCTGATCTGTATTCGCTTTTGCTTCTTCAATCGCTTTAGTAATATCCCCAAGATCATTTCCATCTTCTACCCTTAAATATTGCCAGTTTGCAGATTCTGCACGTTTTTTCATGTCATCAGAGAAAGATACGTTTAATTCTCCATCAAGAGAAATATCATTTGAATCATAAAGAACAACCAATTTGCCAAGCTTCATATGACCTGCCATTGACATCGCTTCATATGCAACGCCTTCCATCAAGTCACCATCGCCAACAAGCGCATATGTGAAGTGATCGACAACATTTTGTCCGCCTTTATTGAACTTCGCTGCAAGATGAGCTTCAGCCATTGCCATACCGACTGCAGTAGATACACCTTGTCCAAGAGGGCCTGTTGTTGCTTCTACTCCATCTGTATGGTGAACTTCAGGATGTCCTGGAGTTTTGCTGTTCAATTGACGGAAGTTTTTCAAATCATCAATTGACAAATCATAGCCGCTAAGGTGAAGCATGCTGTAAAGCAAGCTTGAACCATGTCCTGCTGAAAGAACAAAACGGTCACGGTTGAACCAGTGGGAGTTACCAGGATTATGGTTTAAATGGTTTGCCCAAAGAGCGTAAGTCATTGGAGCAGCGCCCATTGGTAGTCCTGGATGTCCGGAGTTTGCTGCGTTTACCGCATCAATAGAAAGTGTTCTGATCGTCGTTACAGCAAGTGTTTCAATATTGACTGCCTCTGCATTCTTAGTCATTCGTTACTTCCTCCTAAATTCATCATGAATTCTTATACGTTTAGAGCAATATCAAGATCTTCAGGTTCTTTTTTATCAAGCCACCACTGGAAGCCATCTTCCTTCAGCAAATCATGAGCTGCTTGAGGGCCATAAGAGCCAGCTTCATATTCATAAAGCGGGACCAAATTGCCTTCGAAAGAATCAAGAATTGGCTGAACCCATTTCCAAGCCAGTTCAACTTCATCCCAATGAGCAAAGAATGTTGAATCGCCGCGAAGCGCATCAAAAATCAAACGCTCATAAGCTTCAGGAACATCATCCTGTTTAGATGAGAAGTCAGCATGAATCGGTTCCAGCTTACCATCATTTAACGGGTTTTTACTGTTTAGCTGAAGTGAAACACTCTCATTAGGATTGATTTCAATCACTAAAAGATTTGGTTCAGTTTTCTGATCCTGCAGGTTGTAAAGTTCTTTTAGCGGGTTTTTGAATTCAATGACAATCTTGGTGGATTTCTCTTTTAGTCTTTTTCCTGTACGGATATAGAATGGAACGCCATTCCAAAATTCATTGTCAATCCAGAGTCTTGCTGCGATAAAGGTATCGTTTTGGGAAGATGCTTCAATACCAGGCTCTTCTTTATAACCAACAACCGGGTTATCAAGAATCTTTCCAGATGCATATTGTCCCCGAACTACATGTGCCTCAACCTCTTCTTTTGTAAGAGGGCGAAGAGCTTCCATAACCATTCTCTTTTCATCACGAATCTCTTTGGAATTGATTCGTTTAGGAAGATGCATAGCCGTCATCATCAGCATTTGCAGCATATGGTTTTGAACCATATCTCGAATGGCACCTGATGTATCATAATAACCTGCACGTTCTTCTACTCCCACTGTTTCGCCGGCAGTGATCTGAACGTTAGCAATGTACTTATTATTCCAAAGCGCCTGAAGAACAGGATTGGCAAATTCTAGTGCCTCAAGATTTTGAACCATCGGTTTTCCAAGATAGTGGTCAATCCGATAGATTTCATCCTCATTAAACGCTTTGCTTAATTTTTCATTTAATTCCTGAGCGCTTTTCAAATCGTGGCCAAACGGTTTTTCAATGATTAGCCTTTTCCAGCCCTCAGTAGATCCAAGACCGCTTTCCTTAATGTTTATCGCAATAACATCGAAGAATTCCGGTGCCACAGAAAGATAGAACATCCGATTCTCTGGAACACCAAGTTCTTGTTCTCTATGTTCTACTAGTGTGCGAAGCTTTTCGAAATCCTGAGGATCCCGAGCATCCACCGCACTATAGTTAAATGCTTTTAGAAATTTGTCTGTATCGGATAACTGACTGAATTCACGGCGGGAAAAAGTAATTAATGATTGCTTAACATATTCCTGAAATTCGCTGTGAGTCATGTCTCTTCTGCCAAGACCGATAATAGAAAAGGACGAAGGCAGTTTTCCTTCTAAAAACAGGTTGTACAAAGCCGGATAAATTTTTCTTTTGGCCAAGTCGCCTGTTCCGCCGAACAGCACAAAGGTCATAGATTCCATTTGTATTCCTCCCTCTTGCTGAGATCTATTCCCCTTAAATATTTAAGGTGATTTTTCTTATATAGGTTATATTACGTAACCTATCGTACTCTTCTTAATTTCATCAGTCAAGTAATTTGTGTACAAATTTTGAACCTTTTAAACCCTTGTTTTATAAGTGATAATGCCACATTCAGAAAGTCACATCTATAAAATCCATTTATTTCTAATGGGTTCTCTTTTACACTCTAAGTTACTATTAATAAGTATAACTCAATGCTAAAAAGTGTTATAAAATTTATCGATATACATATAATTCTGTTACACTTTCCTTTAATTAGGCTCACTAAATAAAATTCAATATGAAAATATATTGAAATGAAGATAATATTGTTTACCTGGTTACTTTTTTAGTTATAATATCGAATAAGATTAAAAAAGTATGATCAGCTTTCCTAAATATAGGGAAAAGCTTTAAGAAGATATCATTTTAGATCAGTAAGGGGGGTATAGATGACCGAAGATATAAGAAATAAGCCACTTTGTCAACAGGTAGAGGATTCCTATCATTTAATCGGCAAGAAATGGATGGGGCTTATTATTCACAGCCTGATGGAGGAACCAAGAAGGTTTAGTGAAATCCATGCGTCTATTCCAAGCCTTAGCAAACGAATGCTGAATGAGCGGATAAAAGAGCTTGAGGACTATGGAATTGTTATTCGGAATGTCATTACTGACAGACCGGTAAGGACAGAATATTCCTTAACAAGAAAAGGGATAGAACTTGGCAGAGCACTGCAGACGGTTGAGGATTGGGCGGTTAAATGGCTTTAGAACAAAGGAATTGACTTAGAGAGGATGATCCTTACTCCCTGATCAATGTCAGTTCCTTTTTTTAAGAGGAAAATTTAATTAAATAGACCTAAAAAAAGAAAAAAGCTGCAGATATCAACATCTGCAGTTTTTTAGCATCTTCATTTTTTCATCACTTTGATATTCTTCTCGTCATCAAGCGTTATGATAACATCTGCCATATTGACAAAAAGACCATTTTCTACAACGCCAGGAATCATATTAAGCTCGCGTTCAAGTGTTTCAGGATCCCCAATTTCCGAAAATTGACAATCAAAAATATAATTTCCGTTGTCTGTAATGAGAGGGTTTCCTGCGGTTTTACGAAGTTCAAGCGTACAACCAAGCTTCTGAATATGTCTTCCCGTCATTTCATATCCGAATACAACGACCTCAACAGGCAAAGAAAAGGATCCTAACGTTCTTACCATCTTGTTAGGATCTGCCACTACTACAAATTCCTTAGATGCCTTCGCAATAATTTTTTCACGAAGCAGAGCTCCGCCTCCGCCTTTAATTAAGTGCATATGCGGATCGGCTTCATCTGCACCGTCAATGGCAAGATCAAGGAATTCCATTTCTTCAAATCCTATAAGAGGAATACCGCATTCTTGTGCTAGTCTTTCAGTAGCTAGTGACGTTGGAATGCCCTTTATATTGAGGCCCTCCGCAACGAGCCTGCCCAGTTTTTGAATGGTATAGAATACAGTTGATCCTGTACCAAGCCCAACCGTCATTCCCTCTTTTACAAGATCTGCTGCTTTTTCCCCTACAATCTGCTTATCATTCATCTTTATTCCCCTCTTATGCTTTGCTTAGGGCTCTTTTTTACACTTTATTAAGTTACCCTCTTAAAAAACCGGTTTCAAATTGATTTCGTCATTTTCGATAATGGCGTTTTCAATATCTTCTGCTTTTAAAAGGAGCAGCTTCTCAAGGAATTTATTATTTTCAATGATGACGCGGATTTCCTCTTCAGTGGTCACATTTTCTGTTTTTTGTTTTTCAATTAGTTCGGTGATCGCCTGTTTGAAAGCATTTGTACGAATGAGCCATTCTCCAATTAGAGCTTTAGTTTCTTCACGCTCAGCTTCAGATTTAACGGCAAAAAGGCTTTCCATTTCCGTCTCACCTAACATTACACTTCTGAAGTCGGCATCCATGCGAATCCAAAAAAAGTTCTTTTCAACCGTATAATGCTTGTCTCTCAAAAGAAAATATTCGACCCCAATTTTCAGTTCGTAATCATAGGATGATTTTGATGGAATATGAAGCTCCATTGCCTCAATTTTTCCATTTTCGTCTATATAAGTTTCAAGTCCATATTGGGTTTCAAGTACTTTTGCGTTTAATAAGCTCATGATGTTACTAACTTCCTCTCAATGATTAATAAGGGTTATATTAATGCAGTGCTTCTCTGATTCTGTCTATTGCATCCTTGCGGTCAGGATTTCCGTAAATGGCAGAACCGGCAACAAGTACGTTCGCTCCAGCATCCGTGCACAATTTAGCTGTTGCTTCATTAATGCCGCCATCCACTTCAATTTCAACTGAAAGCTGGTTTTTCTTAATCATTTCAGAAACCTGCTGAATTTTCGGCAGCACGCTGCGGATAAATTTTTGTCCGCCGAAACCAGGATTTACGGTCATTAACAAAACCATGTCGATGTCTTCAAGCACGTGCTGGATGTGCTCTGCAGGGGTCGCAGGATTCAAAACAACACCTGCTTTAATACCATGGCTTTTTATTAGCTGAATCGTTCTGTGCAAGTGAGGGCTTGCTTCTGCATGGACGGTAATAATATCAGCTCCTGCTTTAGCGAATGCTGGTATATAGTGATCAGGATTTTCAATCATTAAGTGAACATCAAGCGGCAGCTTCGTTATAGGACGAATGGCTTCAACAATAAGCGGCCCGATTGTAATGTTCGGTACAAAGTGTCCGTCCATTACATCAACATGAATATAATCGGCCCCGCCTGATTCTACATCTCGGATTTCATCTGCCAGCTTGCTAAAATCAGCAGAAAGTATGGATGGTGCTATTTTTACCATATTCCTTTTCTCCCCCTCTTTTTCTTTCAGTAGAAGGATTTCTAGTTGAATCCTCATTTAATATGAAAAATTTGTTATTATTGCTCCTCTGGTTACTTAATATAACCATAATAAATCTTATCAAAATGACCGTCAATCAAAAAGACTGTTTATGGAAAGATTGTTGCTGTCCGTTTGATTTTGGATGAAAAAATGCTTCGTGGCATCTTTTCTTAAAATTCGCAGTTGTATTATTATTTGGAATTCATTTTTTCGTTGTAAAAACAACAAAGTTTAAGAAAAGAGCCATCAAAAAACACTAATTGTTTCTTATTTTGCTTCTTTAAAGGAACTATATTACCGAAAAAAAGTCAATTATAAAAGAAAGGATCCCCCAATGGGATCCTCTCCGTAAAGTAGTTAAGGTATATATTGTTCAGAAATACTTGTTATCACTCCATTTTTAATCGTAATTTTATACGGTACATAATACTTCGTTTTTACAAATTGCAGAAACTGCTTTTTTGTAACTTTTTCATTCCACTTAATTTCCCCGCTTCTCGTTTGCAGGAAGTACGATGCTGACTTGGAAACTGGAAAGCTTCTAAGCTTTTTGCTGGCATCCCTGATGTAATAACCATCAGGAGCTCCATCCATTTCTTTTCGGCAGCCGCAGTCTTTTAAAAATTCCCTATCCGCATCTTTCCCAAAGTACCATTGGATATAATTAAATGTTCCAGTTAATTTCCCGTGAACCTCTTTTAAGGAAGTAATATAAGTCATTGTCTTTCCTGAAGAGGATAAAGGCTGTGCATAAGCACCAGCAGTTACAAACAAACTAAGAACAGCAACCGAAATAAAGAATGAGGCAAATCGCTTCTTAAACAAATCATTGATCGCTCCTTTACTGAATATCAATGCATTTTATGAAGGATATTCTCTAAACATTCAGCGTTTCCTCTATTAAAACACACGAAGGAATGATTAATTTTTTGTAAATTTTTCAGCATTATTGTTCGACTGTCATTTCTTCCTGCTGGTTTGCATCTGCTTTATATTTTAAAATTTTACCATCATCGTTTTTATGATAAATAGTAAACATCTCGAGCTTTTGATCTTTATTCCACTTCACTAAAATTTGTGCATCCAATTTATCCGCTTTTAAGCCTTCTATATCAACTTCTTTTTCTGTCGTCTTATAGCCAGGCTGCGGCATGTAATCATAGCGGAACTCAGTTGCATTTGATCCGTCTTTTACTCCAACAGGCTCACTGTTTTGAAGTATATCATCAACTTCTTTTTTCGACATCCCTATTTGAAGCTCTTCTCTTAATTCAAATGGTGACATATAAGGAGCATTATTGGTTTTAGAACTATCTGTATTTTGAGATGCTGAATCATCTTTTTTTGTATCATCAGCTGTTGTTTGATTATCCTTTTTCGCTGTATCTCCGCTTTTGCCGGAAGCTGAATCATTTGATGACTGTGCCTGTTTTTGATCCTTATTTTGATCTGCTGTTGAAGCTGGAGCTTGCTCCTGCTGCTTTGGCTCATCTTTTTTCTGTAAAGATTCCTGAGACTGTGCTTGAACGGATTCCTTTTTAGCACTGCTTTCGCTTGTTGACTGGGATTGACATCCTGCGGCAAAAAGAAGAATAAGAGCAGTGGATAGAGTAGCGATGTGTTTTAATTTCATTAATAAGACCTCCCAATTAGTTTAAATAATAGCAATAAAGGAAAAAGATTGAAATACTTCTATAAAATTTGTCGAAAGATGAGCATTAAAGTTACATACGGAGGGAGAATTTTTTCTAAGTAATATATATAAGGATGGGATTGGTAAATGCTCAACAGGGTATTCGTTGACGAATCCCTCATGCTTATACTATAATATTAAAGTTCCTTGTCTCAGTAGCTCAGCAGGATAGAGCGACAGCCTCCTAAGCTGTAGGTCGTGAGTTCGAATCTCGCCTGGGACATCAGATAAAAGAGCCGGCAGTACCTGATCATACAGGTATCTGCTGGCTCTTTTTAGTTCTGGCTGTTTTCGCAAAGATTGTTGCTATTCGTAAAGTCTTAGAACACGCATAAAGATTAGCTTCGTGGCATCTTTTCTAAAAATTCGCAAGTGTATTCTTGCTCTATAATCACTTAAATAGATAAAAAAACCACAAAGTTTAAGAAAAGAGCCTTAGTTATTGACATGAAAGCTAAGCTCTTTATTTACTTTGGAAATCTTCAGAATAATAGGAAATTATGGTAAATTATTTATAAAAAGAATTAACATATACTAAATCTTCATGTTTTGAGAAATATAATGAGAAGATTATATCAAGCTGCATAAAAAAAGACAGCTCTAATAAAAGAGCTGTCTTTTTTCTAATACTATTAGGAAGTTTTAGAAACCCGCAGGTCTCGGGCCAATCCCAACACTTTTCCTAGCGTCGTGAATCGTTACTAATTTAACATCATCCATTGAGAAAAAATGCAGCACACCTTTTTCGTCTTCAAAGGTTACATGGCTTTCAGCTTTAGCCAATTCCAACACATCTGCTTTCGTTTGGTCTGATTCAATGACCCTAGTAACTTGCAGTTCTCCGCCTAAATAATAATTTACAGTATATTTGTTCATTCAGGCACCTCCTCTAAAATTCTATATTTTGCAAATGGGAGGTGTTTTCCTGCTTTTTAAGAATGGAAGTCTTAAGAATAATTATAGTGCTGCATCCAGCAAAATCTTCCCTGCACTCATCCTGCTTTCTATTAATTCGTGAGCCTTTACTGCTCCGCTTAACGGGAAACGATGGCCTATTTGTATTACTAATTTTCCACCACTGATCAATTGCAGCACTTCATTGGCAATTGGAAACAAGGTTTCCGGCCTTTTTTTTCTTGTCGTCCCAAGACTGAATCCCAATATGGAACGACAGCTTGAATGCACGTCACTGGTTTTAAAAGTTCCTGCTTTTCCGCTTGAGTTTCCGAATTGAACAAGGCGTCTATATGGGGCTAGACAGGATAAGCTTTGTTCTGTAAAGGCTCCGGCAATAGAGTCTAATACAATATTTACTCCCTTGCGATCTGTCAGATCATTCACATTCTCTGCAAAATTCTCTTTTTCATAGCATATGGCATGGTCAGCACCAGCATTAAGTACTGCAGAAATTTTCCTCTCCCTGCCTACAGTTCCAATAATTTTGTTTGCACCTAATAGCCTTGCCAATTGAATGGCTGTTGTTCCAACTCCTCCAGCCGCGGAATGGATGAGGATGCTCTCTCCTTTCTCGATCCTTGCGATATCTGCAAGCAGCTTATAAGAAAGGAAGGAAACGGTCGGGCATGCTGCAGCCACTTCAAATGAGATATTATCAGGTATAGGGAAAGTGAGATTAGCATTTGCGGCTGCATATTCTGCATATGACCCGCTCGCCGGAAAAGCGATCACCCTCTAGCCAATTTCAAATCCCTCAACTTCTGCCCCAATCTCTGCTATAACACCTGCTGTATCAAGCCCCGGCACAAAAGGTTTAAGAAACTCCCCCTTTTTTCCGTATCTCGCTTTGACATCAGCAAAATTTACACTGCTTTTTTCCACTTTAATTAAAACTTGTTTAGGGCTTATAACCGGAATCTCAATATCTATGTATTTCATTACCTCAGGAGATCCAAATTCACTGACTATAATTGCCTTCATCTGTACTCCCCCTAGTCCATCATACCTTTACTTTACTCCTATCCTGAAAATTGGGAAAGATGATTATTAAGCAAGATAAGAATATCTTATAATGATAGATTTCAATAATAAAAATGTTTGTTGATGTTTGATTGTAAAAGAAAAGGGTACAGGCTGAATAAACTGCCTATTAAATTCAAGGAGGAGAAAAAGTTGGATAAGAATAGGAGAAAGGCTAACACCTCTGAATTGAGAGCTGGAAATCAATTAAATAAAGATAACATAACGATTGTTGATACTAACACTGCCAAAAAAGCTATAGCAGCCACAAGTCTTGGCAATGCAATGGAGTGGTTTGACTTTGGAATTTATTCCTATTTGGCTGTAACTCTCGGGAAGGTTTTCTTTCCTGAAATGCAGGGAAGCGTGCAATTAATCTATACTTTTGGTACTTTTGCTGCTGCTTTTCTTGTACGTCCTATTGGCGGAGTATTTTTTGGTATGCTGGGAGATCGGTTTGGGCGAAAAAAAATATTGGCTGTCACATTAGTTCTAATGGCGCTCGCGACTTTAAGCATCGGCTTAATCCCAAGTTATGCCTCAATTGGTGCAGCAGCCTCTGTTTTGCTTCTAATAGCAAGGCTTGTGCAAGGTTTTTCAACAGGCGGTGAATATTCCGGTGCAATGACATTTATAGCCGAATCAACTCCAGATAAAAAGCGGGGAGTTATGGCAAGCTGGCTGGAGGTTGGCACTCTAATTGGATATATTGCAGGAGCAGGCCTTGTTACTCTCCTTACGTTTCTGTTAGGAGAGGAAAAAATGGCAGAATGGGGATGGCGTATTCCTTTCTTTATAGCCGGGCCTATCGGAATTGTTGGTCTTTATTTACGGAGTCATTTAGAAGAAACTCCTGCTTTTGAAGCGATGGAAAATGAACAAGTAAATAAAAAAGACCGAGGATCCTTTAAAAACATTCTGGTCTCCCATAAAAAAACACTTATGATCGGAATTGTCATTGTATTCTTTTACAACATTGTAAATTACATTGTTCTATCCTATATGCCTTCTCATTTAGACGCAGTACTTGGCTATGGGGAAACAAAAGGTTTGCTTTTAATATTAATTGTCATGTTTATCATGATTCCAATTGTCCTTTGCATAGGGTATCTTAGTGATCGGGTTGGAGGCAAAAAAATTATTCAAGCAGGCCTAATTGGCTTAATTTTTTCATCAATTCCGGCATTCCTGATGATTGGAAGCGGCAATAGCTGGCTTGTCTTTTTCGGTATTATGATTCTCGCTATCTTTTTAGCTTCCTTTCAAGGAACCATGCCGTCACTTTTGCCTTCTTTGTTTTACACAGACGTCAGATATGGGGCTCTTTCGGTTACGTATAATGTATCCACTTCTTTATTTGGCGGTACAGCGCCTTTAGTTGTGGCCTGGCTTGTTAGTATTACCAGCAACAATAATGTTCCAGCATATTATCTCATTGCATCTTCCATTATCGGGATTCTAATCGTCACCTATTTTGTAAAAGACACCTCAGGTAAACCTCTTCGCGGATCAGCACCTGCCGTTGAGGAGAAAAATGAAATACCAGCTATTATGAATAACCCTGAAGAAGCTTTATGGTGGAAAGAGGAAAAAAAACAACTGGAAAGATAGCCAAAGGAGCTGGAAGATCCAGCTTCTTTTTTCTGTTTAACCAAGTCCATGCTCAAACCTTTCCAATCCAAAATTTCTTTATTCCTGGATCATTTGACCCTTTCTAAACACCATCTTTATTATATGACATACTATTTTTTTGTCGTAAAAAAGCCTCTTTTACCCACTGTTATAAGCGAAAATAGTCAAATGTTGTCTAATAAAAAAAGAATGAAGGAAATTTTGTAACATAAATGTAACACTGCTGTTATCTCCCTTTAATGGAAATCTAGTAAATTAGGTTTAGAAAATAACAGCAAGGGGAATTACATTATGATTAAGAAGACTTTGTCACTACTGTTTGTTCTTACGATGATAATTACTGTTTCACCTACTGTGAGTGAAGCCGCAAGCTACCACAAAAAAGCGATCTCCATTGCGAAATCAAACCTTGGAGTTAGATATTCTTGGGGTGGTATGACACCTAGCGGTTTTGATTGTTCCGGATTAGTAAGATATTCATATGCAAAAGCAGGCAAAACACTGCCTCGTACTGCTGCAGAAATGTATTCAAAAGGCACTAAGGTTCGAAGCCTTTCTCTTGGAGATTTAATGTTTTTTGCTCCAAATAAAGCCTCCAGACCTACACATGTTGCCATATACATAGGAAAAGGACAAATGATACAAGCAGCAACTTCTAAAGGTGTTTCAATCGCCTCTACTAACAATCTTTATTGGCATCCGCTTTTTATAGGTGCAAAACGAATCTGACAATTTTTAAGAAGACTATATGTCTTCTTTTTTTATTTCCATAAAACTCTCAAATCAAAAAAAGAAGGCATCCGCCCTCTTCTAATATCTAGTCTATTATTTTTGTGTACTGAATTTTTTACGAAGCCCTAATACTGCTGCTAGTGAAAGAAGAGACCCGCCAGTAGCTTTATTTAGGAATGTTCCAAATTCTTATTGCTGCATTTGGATCTTTTTCTTTAACTGCTTTTATATATTCTTCAGTGTAATCATTATGAGGAGCAAATATGCTGTTTAATTGTTCTGCAGCTTGATCACCGTATAGTATTTGCCTTGTTTGATAATTTCATTAAGATAACGGAAGAAATAAAAAGATGGATCATCAATTTATTAAATATTTTTCAAGTAATGATTTTCTTGTTTTCTATCCTTTCTAAAAGCAAACAAAAAAGCCTGATATACCAGGCTTTTGAACGTTCATTTATTTTTTGGAAGGTGAATGCTGAAGGTCGTCAGCTCATCAGCTGATTCGCATTTAATGTGTCCGCCCTGTTTTTCAATCAGTTTTTTGCACACAAATAACCCAATCCCGGTTCCTAATTCTTTTGTCGTGTAAAAAGGTTCGAAAATGGTTTTAATATTTTCAGGAGGAATGGCTGGCCCATTGTTGGAAATGGCTATAACAGCTTCATTTTCATCTTCAAATGCTTTTATGATCAAATTCCTCGGCTTTTCTTTTTGTTTCAATGCTTCAATAGAATTGATAAAGAGATTCAGCAAAACCTGTTTTAATTCATCTTTATAAGTAGCGATCGACATTACCGGAGATATTTGAGTGCCAACGTTCACATCGGTATCCACAATACTCGGATACGAAAGCTGCTGAATATCGTCTAAAATGCTTTTTACTAACAATTCTTCTTTTTGATCTGCGTTGATTTCAGCTTTGGAAGTATGCAGAAATTGGGTAATTCTAAAATTCAGCTGATTCAATTCATGTTCTATAATATCAAGGTATTGCAGGTCAGGATATTCCTTTTGAAGCAGCTTGTTGAACCCCATAATGGATGTCAAAGGATTCCTGAATTCATGAACAAAACTTGAAGACATCTGCCCTAAAATTGCAAGTTTATCTTTATGGTTTTCATTAATATAGCTGTTTTTAAATTGCAGTTCTTCGTTTTTCAAGTTGGTATATTTCATGACAGCATAATAAGAAAACAGGTCAAACTGAAGGTTAATATGGTTTATAATTCCCTGAAGATCCTTCACCGGAATTTCAGATTGAAGAATATACTTGATGATAATGCTTCTGCCCAAATTAACGTTAAATACAAAATCCCCGATATTAATGTCAGCTTCCAGCCGTTCCTTTGCCACTTTAAAAGAAAGCTTCTTGAGCATATCTTCTGACATGGAACCATCAATTGTATTTTTAACAATGGAATACATCAGCTGGGCATTCTCTATTACCTTTTCTTTGTGAGGATCAATTTCATCTATTAGTACTCGCTCATGCCATTCATTCAAAAAAGCTGACCTCTGCTCATCCAAAAAATCGATCAAAAATGTTTTATGAGATTCAAGGATTGACATTATTTTCTTCTCCTTATTTCCAAGGATTGTTTTCCCGATATGTATAGATTTAATTATTCGACAAGGATTGCCAAGTTCCTTTTAACCGGTTCCATAGAAGGAGAAAAATTTTTATTATTCTGATAGGAAAATTATATCAGTTTTTGTTCGCACAAGAACACATTTATTGAAAAAAGACTTAAAAGCCTGCACTGCAGTGTGAAAAATTTTATTTTTTCACACAAAAAAACTGCCAGAATTTTGGCAGCGTGTATATTTATAGTTAATTTTATATACTCGAGCAGGCGTTTCTGTAACATATTGTATATCTGCCCAAATCCTTCGCATTATATAAAGCTTTATCTGCTTCATGCAGCAATTCTTTGTAGCAGGTCGTCTGATTAACGAATCCTGTTACGATTCCGATACTAATGGTGACTTTTGGGTCGAATCTCCTCTGCTAATTCTATTACCTGCTTTTCATCCCGATTTTCAATTACCATGATGAATTCTTCTCCGCCGTAACGGGCTGTCAAACCGTTTACCTTTTTACCGGATTCATCAATTGACTTTGCAGCAAGCTGCAGACATTGATCCCCTTTTAGATGACCATACGTATCCTTGAATGCTTTAAACGCATCTATATCAGCCATTAAAAGTGAAACTTTTTTCTCTGAAAAAGGAGCGCAGCTGTCTATTTTTGAAATCAGAAAATATAAAAACCTTCGATTGTAAACCCCTTTAAGAGGAGTTAAACTCTTAAGCTGTTCGTTCGCTTTTTCTAGGTGCTGAGTGGCTGTCAGCAATTCTTTCTCTCGTTCAATGCTTTTCCTTTGAAGACCCAATTGCTTCATTTTGAATAAAAGCTTAGATTCTGATATTGGATCTAGTACATAATCATAAGCCCCTGCTAAAAAAAGCTTATCAGCCTTATATGCAGATTCAGTTTCAAGAATAGCCATAACCTGTCCATCTTCCATCAATAGAGTGTTTTTTACCCTCTTTATCACTTCAGTTGGATCTTGACACCAGATCCGCTCTGATAGAAAAACGAGATCAAAAGAATGTGCTTTTTCCCCTTTTTTAACCAATGCTTCTTCAATGGAGGTTATCGTTTCTAAATTCGCAAGCCGCTCTATATTCATTAGATTTGCACCATTTTCTTCATTATCAATATGTAGCACTTTCATTTGATTTCTCCCTTGAAGCTAAGACAAGCTGCAATCATTCCCTATATACATTACGAACGAAACGTTAATTCTGATCACACTTTTTTTATAAATATTGACAAGAAAATCGGTCAGTTCCAGACGGTCAGATACGAATTTTTGCAATAAAACAATTTATTAGTTTAATTACTTATTTACCTTAAAGCTAAAAAGAAAACCCGTTAAGTTAAAAAACATGAATAGCTTTTAAGGAAAAATTTCCTTTTATGAGAAACAGATTACATTTTTTATAAAATAATTTAATTCACCTTACCTTTAAACTCGTTTTCTTAGGTATTAAGATATGTATGGGAGGGCTATAATGAAAAATCTTTTTACAAATAGAAAAACAATTTGGGTCTTTAAATTGTTATTCTACTTCTTTATTTTATTAGGTGTATATCTGCTTTATGGATTTAAAAGCGGTGATAGTACATTTATATATAATGAATTCTAGGGGAATGAGCTATGGATCTGTATAATCAAATAACTTATTGGGCTGAAACAAAGCCAACATTACCTGTTTTTATAAATGAAACAGGTACTTTAACTTATGAAGAATTATTTAAGCAATCAGCCGCCTTGTCCGTTTTTCTGGAGGAAATGTTAGGTGATGATCCATCACCTGTTTTGATATATGGTCATATGCAGCTTGCCATGCTGCCATGCTTCATTGGGACAGTTAAATCAGGCAGAGCTTATATACCTGTTGATTCGTCGATACCATTAGAGAGGGTTCAAAAAATAATTGAAGACTCGGATACAAAAGCAATTCTTGCTCTATCTTCACTTCCATTTGAAATAACAGCACAAAAATTTGTAATAACCAGCACCAATTTAGAGGAACGATTCCGTCAGTATGAGGGAAGAAGTTTGCCTCATCATAAAGAAGTGCGAGGAGATGATACCTTTTATATTATTTATACGTCAGGAAGCACAGGCAATCCAAAAGGCGTACAAATCTCATACGATAATTTAATCTATTTTTCTGAATGGCTGATAAAGGATTTTCACTTAGAAAATAATCAAAGATTTTTAAATCAAGCTCCTTTTTCGTTTGATTTATCTGTAATGGATTTGTATCCTGGAATATTGACTGGCGGAACTTTATGGGCCATTTCAAAAGATCTTGTAGGGAATCCAAAAGCCCTGTTCCACCAATTATCCCAATCTTGTTTGGATGTCTGGACTTCAACTCCTTCGTTCGTAGAGATGTGTTTGGCTTTTGAAGGCTTTTCCGCAGAACTATTGCCTAACCTAAACGTATTTTTATTTTGCGGTGAAACCTTGTCTGCAGAAACAGTAAAAAAATTATATGCCCGCTTTCCTGAATCCATTGTCTATAACACTTATGGGCCAACTGAAACGACCGTTGCTGTTACTCAATTACGTGTAACTGACGAGATTTTAAACGAATATAAAACATTACCAATTGGAGAGCAGAAAAACAGCAAAGTAATGATTTTGAATGACCAGCTGAAAGAACTAGAGAACGGGGAAAAAGGTCAGATTATCATCCTTGGATCTAGTGTAAGCAAAGGCTATTACAAGCAAAAAGAGCTTACGGATAAAGCCTTCTTTTTTTATAAAGGAAAACCTGCTTATAAAACAGGTGATTTAGGATACTTCAAGGATGGGTACCTATTTTATGCTGGCCGTATGGATTTTCAGATAAAACTGAACGGATACAGAATAGAAATCGAAGATATTGAAGTGCATCTTCGGAATTTGGATTTAGTAGATCAAGCCATAGTTGTTCCTGTTTTCAAAGAAGGAAAATGCCAGCAAATAATAGCAGCTGCAGTGGTTAAGAACCATGATTTCGAAAAAGAATATCAGCTCACATCATTTTTAAGGAAAGAACTCGTTAAAAAAATTCCTTCTTATATGATTCCAAGAAAATTTATATATGTTGAATCAATTCCTATGACCAATAACGGAAAAATCGACAGGAAGAAAATAAGCAGTGAGGTTCTTTTATGACGCCATATTCATCCCTTTACTTTTTTGTGATAATGGGCGTCTTGCTATTGCCAGTGGCAGTGCTTGGACTTAGAGGAAAAAGAAACAACTATTATAATATGGCAGTCACTGTCGTATTATTAGTGCTCATATTTTCAGATGATTTCCAGCATCTGTATGCCTTTATTGGCTATCTCGTCTGGCAAATCCTATTGTTTCAAGTCTATTTCCGTTACCGCAAAGTAAAAAATCAAGCTTTTATTTTTACTATTTTCATGCTGCTGGCACTCTTGCCGCTGCTATTGGATAAAATTCTGCCGTTTTTCCATTCCAATAGTTTAATCGGTTTTCTTGGAATTTCTTATATTACATTCAAAAGTTTACAAATGATTATGGACACAAGAGATGGAACTATAAAAGAATTATCCATTAAAGACCAAATCGCTTTTTTAGTCTTTTTTCCAACCATCTCTTCAGGGCCTATTGACCGGTACAAGAGATTTACAAAAGATTGCAAAAATGTTCCGCCAAAAGAAGAATACAAAGAGCTGCTGCACGATGGAATCCATCAGGTGTTTATAGGCCTGTTGTATAAATTTATCATTGGCCATTTAATCTTTACCCATGTTATTTCGACCCCATATATACAATATAAGCATCTGCGAACCGATTTTATTTATATGTATGCTTATAGTTTATATTTATTTTTTGATTTTGCTGGATACAGTGCCTTTGCCATTGGGATTAGCAAAATTATGGGTGTTAAAACTCCTGAAAATTTCAACTTGCCGTTTATAAGCCGGAACATCAAAGATTTTTGGAATAGATGGCATATGACTCTTTCCTTTTGGTTTAGAGATTATGTATACATGAGATTCGTCATGTGGATGACCAAAAAGAAGTGGATCAAGAACAGGTATACCATTTCATATTTAGGATTTACTTTGCTTTTTCTTTTAATGGGGATATGGCACGGGCTGGAACTTCACTATATCGTTTATGGACTCTACCATGCTTTCTTAATCATTTCGTTTGATTTGTTTGAAAGAAAAAATAAAAAATATCGATTTTGGAAGAAGAACAAATTTACTCATGCAATGGCAGTTATCATTACTTTTAATGCCGTTTGCTTTGGATTATTAATCTTTTCAGGGCGTTTGTTTATTTAATTTATTGGGGGAACAGTGATGAATATAAAAGAAGAAGTATTAAATATATTAGAAGAAATTTGTGAGACTGATGCTGTGAAAGAGGATATGAATATCCCATTATTTGATGAAGGGTTGCTCGATTCACTTGGAACTGTCACTTTATTGGTTGATATTGAGGAAAAATTAGGAATAATGGTCAGCATTTCTGAATTTGATAGAGAGAAATGGTCAACTCCTAATAAAATTGTTTCCGTATTGGAGAATTTGGAATGAAAAGAAAAAGTCTTGGCCCCTTTATTGGGGCTGTTGTTTTATTTTTTTTAGTAGTGTTTGTTCCAAAAACATTTTTCCTCCATTTCATAACCGAAAATAAACTGACACAGCAAGCTGCTGACTTAAACCCAGACATGTTTGATGGGATAGAAATTCAAAAACAAATGTTAAAAAGCAACAAATTCCTTCCTATATATGGATCGTCTGAGCTATCAAGAATGGATGCCTTTCATCCTTCCAATTATTTTCAGGAAAACTATAAAGGATATACACCTTTTCTTATCGGTACAGGCGGTACAGAATCTACGTTTCACTATCTGAACTTTGCCGTCCACCATAATGAACTGAAAGGAAAAAAAATCATCTTCATTTTGTCACCGCAATGGTTTACAAAAAAAGGTGAAAATGAAGTTCGTTTTTCAAGTACTTTTTCTATTTTAAAAGCGTACCAATTTGCGCTTGATGACACATTTGATAAAGGGCTGGCAAGTAAACTGGCAAAAAATCTTCTATCCTATCAAACGGTAAAAAAAGATCCTTTATTAACCGCGTTATTAGAAGCGAAAGTGCATCGTGCAAATGAGAACACCTTCTATTATAAAGCTGACAGATTTCTGGCTGATGGATATTTCGATTTGATGCAAAGACGGGATTTACTCATTTCAATACTAGATTCCAAGCATCGAAAGTTAGTTGGAAATTCCTATTTAACGAAAGATAAAACTTGGGATGAATTAAATAAAAATGCTGCATGGGCAGCAAAAAAGAAAATGACGAACAATCCCTTTTATATCCAAAACAAAACCTTTAATAAATTGATTAAACATAGATTAAAATCGCTAAAAGGGTCTATGAGACAAAGCAGTTATGAAAAATCCCCAGAATATAAAGATTTTCAACTGGTTCTCGATGTGTTAAAGACATCAGGAGCCAAACCTTTATTTGTCTCCATACCTGTTAATGGATATTGGTATGATTATATAGGATTTAAAAACGAGGGCCGTAATGGGTATTATGCAAAAATTAAAAAACAGATTCACACCGAAGGTTTCCCAGTGCTGGATTTAAGCGGCCATGAATACGATAAATATTTCATGACGGATACGATCCATCTGGGCTATAAAGGCTGGGTCCAAATTGATAAAGGAATAGAGGAGTTTATGAATGGCAAAATAAAAAACTCATTTTAAAGGGATAGCCTGGGCTATCCCTTTTACATTAAGCTATGTTAAATTTGACTGTTGATTTCCGTTTCAGGCACTCAGCTAAAGCGGGCGGTCCGGGAGCCTTCTCGGCGCTTCTTCCCGTAACCCGCTTTTCCGAGGGAGTCTCGCGTCTTCCGCTCCAATTAACATATTGCCAAAAAATCAACATTTAGCTTGGTTCTTACGCAAACATTGTGATAGTATTAAAAACTTCTTTTCGGTATAGCAATAATAATACTCAAAAGGTGGTGGATACGATGAACAATCCAAGCACTGACCAGCTTTTTAAGTTCGACCAGAATGTTGATGTCCTTCACACCTTGGTGGAGCCAGAGGACATAAATGTCGTGTTAAAAGTTTGTTCAACACATGCTAAAGTGTCAAAATGTAAACATGTATCTCCGCGTCACCATAGTCGTTACTCTAGAAAAGTAGATGACCTTCCGGTATTCAATCATTCGGTTCACCTAACCATTCTTCTTCACAAATGGTTTTGTGTGAACACAAAATGTGAGATGAAAATTTTTACAGAACGTTTGAATTGGTTAAGTCCTTCTGGAGAAAAACAACCAGACTGGAAAAGCTGTTATGCTTGCTGCGCTAATGGACAGTTTTGTTTAAGTATAATGATTCACAAATTAATAACAGCGTAACGTTGATTCGGAAATATTTGCTTCGCTGCCTGCTAACTGAATTCTACTTCATCTGGAGACCTTTAAATTATAATTTTTCCTTTCTACTGACAGACTTAATAAAATTCGAAAACAATCAATTCAATCATTTTTTTGTATAGAAAAACTTATTAAGATACATGCACTAGAAAAAATATAAATCATATATATTTGATATCCCGTTTTAATGGTTGAGGAGGATATCATGATCCCTAAGCTACCTATTGAAAAATATTTCGGTAAGTTTGAACTAGTTTATGCATTTTATGGCGCTATGCCTACAGGTGTTAGTGTTTCGGAAACTAATCGTATCTTCATTTGCTTTCCGAAATGGGGAGACGATATTAAATTTACAGTTGCGGAAATTATTGAGGATAAATTGCAGCCTTATCCTAGTTTAGAAACCAATTTGGTAAACCAAGGCAACGTCACAATGTCATTCATTAGTGTCCAAAGTGTAGTTGCTGATGGAAGGGGTACACTTTGGGTATTAGATACTGCTGCACCAAATTTTTCTGAACCTATTAAAGGGGGGGCAAAATTAGTCGCTGTTGATTTAAAAACCAATACAATAAGAAAAGTATATACCTTTACAGAAGATGTTGTCCTGCCCACAACTTATCTCAATGATGTCCGATTTGATTTTCGTGTTGGAAAATCAGGTTATGCATTTATCACGGATTCTTCTTCTAAAGGACCAGGAGCAATTATTGTCGTCGATTTAGAAAATGGAAACGCGTTTAGGAGGTTAAATGGAGCATATTCAACTTCACCGGATCCCTATATTTTACCGAAAATAGAAGGTGAAGTTTTGATGAATCGAAACAAAGATGGCTCAACTTCTCCCTTTAGATTGGCGTCTGATGGTATTGCAATTTCTCCCGATGGAATGATTTTATTTTATTGTCCACTAACCAGTCGCCATTTGTTCTCGATTTCAACAGAAGCCCTAAGAGACAGGACTATACTGGATATGGATCTACTTTATCATGTGGAGTATTGGGGAGAAAAAGGTGCGTCTGATGGAATGATCACCGATGCAAAAGGAAACCTTTATGCTGGAGACTATGAAAACAATAGTATTCGAAAGATATTGCCGAATGGCACAATGGAAACCATCGCCCATGATCCGAGAATTTTATGGCCGGATACTTTTTCGATTGGTCCGGATCAATACTTATATGTCATTGTGAACCAATTACATCGGCAGGCAAGATTTCATTATGAAAAAACCTGCGACAAAAGCCTTATAGTTTACTTCGTATGAAAATTGACGAATTTCCTGCTCCTACCTTTTCATAATAAAGTATAGTTGAATAATTTTTACCTTACAAAGAATTTCAAAGGTAATAATCTTAGCGCTTATTCCCATGAAAGTGGCTTACACAATAATTATTTGAAAGGGTCGCATGCAGCCAACCGGTGATTATTGGCTTAAATTGGCTCACTTCATTAAAAATAAAAGGATAAAAATTGGAACAGTTTTTTGTAAATATAAACTGTTCCAAAAAATTTTCTATAAAGTAGGCAATTTTAATGCGGTATCGATATTTTTTAAATCCAAATTGATTTGTTCGTTTGTATCCCAAGCATGGTACCAACCTTTTTCTGCCATATAAGCGGAGGTTTTCTCGTGCATGTCAAGCGCTTCCACTAAATGGCGAGTTAGTATTTCTTTAATTTCAGGGGTTCCTGCTTCTGTAACTGCAAACGCATAATTTCTAACTCCACTTTTTGCTGAAATTAATAAATCCATTGCAACCACTTGATCCGATAGTGCATTCATTCCAGTTAAATTTTCAATTATTGGATTCATGTTATTCATCTCCTCATTTATTCCTTTGCAGTGGATAGGATAGAAGCGTATTCCTGTAATTGTCTCGTAGATAAGTCAATGTCTTGCAGCATAAGATCTTTTAACTGCTGATCGGAAACCAATGCTTTCATTGTTTTAGACTTCGTCAAACAAGTGGTTTTAAATGAAGCCAATTCGTGAACTTCGAGTACTTCATGCAAGGCAAAATTCATTTTTTAAAACCTCCTTTTCTTATGGTTTTAGTACGACTTTTATACAATTATCCGTTTTTGTGTCAAAAATTTCATAGCCACGTTTGGCTTCACTAAGCGGAAGCACATGGCTCACTACATCTCCCGGATCTATTTTTCCACTTGAAACCAATTCAAACATGTATGGCATATAATGAATAACTGGCGCTTGACCGGTGCGGATATTGACGTTACGGTTCATAATATCACCCATCGGAAATCCATTATATTTTCCTCCATAAACTCCTGTAACCTGGATATTTCCTCCTTTTCGAACTGCCTGGGAAGCCATGATAAACGCGTTAAATGCTCCGCCTTGAAGTTTCATTCCACTCGCGAGGAATTCTAATTCAGTCATTTTACCATCCATCCCCACAGCGTCAATGACAACATCTGCACCGCCTTTGGTGACTTCCTTCAAATAACTTCCTACATTCTCATGATCTTCAAAGTTAACAATTTCTACTTTGTTGGTGCGCTTAGCGTGCAGCAGGCGATAATTGACATAATCAACTGCAATGACTCGCTTTGCCCCTTTTAGCCAACAGAATTTTTGAGCAAAAAGACCGACTGGACCACATCCAAGGACAATAACTGTATCTCCGTCCTTTACACCCGCATTGTCAACACTCCAAAAACCAGTAGTCATTGCATCCGCAATCACTGCTAACTTTTCATCTGGTTCTTCACATGTCTCTGGGATTTTGAAATGAGTAAAGTTAGCAAACGGCACTCTCAAATATTCTGCTTGTCCGCCTGGATAACCACCAGTCGTACCAGAATATCCAAAATAGGCACCCATATCACCATTATCATTTGAATTATCACATTGGCTTTCCAAATGGTTTTTGCAGAAATAGCATTCACCACATGCAATATTAAAGGGGATAATGACGCGGTCTCCCTTTTTTAAATTGGTAACACCTGGTCCTACTTCTTCGACGATTCCCATTGGTTCGTGACCGATAACATAATTTTCTTGCAGATTAGGAATCATACCATGTATTAAATGTAAATCAGAACCACATATAGCGGAACTGGTTACTTTAACGATCATGTCATCCGGTTTTTGAATTTTTGGGTCTTCAACTTCCTTTACTTCCACATTTTTAATGCCTTGATACGTTACCGCCTTCATGCTAAACAACCTCCATCGTTAGTGTTCATCAGGTGTCCGATCAAAGAGACCTTTTCTATTGGTCTCAACGGGAAATAAATTCATTTTGCCAATCATCAATGTATTGTTGGCAGAGAGTTGATCTAGTTTATACTGTTCACTTAGTTCATAGGGATGGAACCATTTTTTATCAATCATAAGTTCTGTAATTTCTTGGTGCATGGCAATCCCTTGCATTAACTGGTTTCGTAAGAGTTCTCTAACTTCAGGTGATGCAGATTCGGTTAATGCAACAGCGATATTTCGAACACCTTCTTTGGCGCGAAGGAGGAAATCCATGGCAAATGTGGTATCAGCTAGCTCAGGTACATGTAGCGAGTTAATAGGGTCTAAATAGTCATGATTCAATGAATTTTCCTTCCTTTCAATTTATTATTGGTGTTGGGCGGCTTTGAGGAACAGGAGCTTCAAAAGGTGCACGGTTATAGATTGCCTGTAATTCTCCAAGCGCTTGAATCGATTGTTCAACATCCTTTTGCATTAATGCCCTCAAATCTTGATCAAAAACAAGTCCTTGCATCAGTTTTGATTTTGCTAAGCACAGGGTTTTAAAATTAATAACTTCATGTAGATCCAAGGACTCATGATCGGCTAATTTTTGATTGTCCATTTTTGGTTCCCTCCTTATTGACTAAATACAAAGGTATTGTTCCAATTTTACGATGAATCATTCATTAATAGTTTTTTAAGATAGGAAAAATGCTCATTAAATGGCTGGATTTATATAATGTAGAGAAAATTTCATCATAAGGTATCGCTTGGTTAAATAGGTGTCTTGTCCGGCAAATATAAAGGAGGCAGACCCGAGGACTCGAAACCGGTTGATTTTATTGAGGAAAGTCTTTTGGAAAGAAACCGCTCCATACTGGAAACGGTTGAAAGCATTGCTCAAGAGATCGGCAGAACTCCTGCCCAAGTAGCCCTCAACTGGATCAGGCAGCAGGAAGGAACGCTGATCCCGATTATCGGAGCAAGAACGGAAAAGCAGATCAAAGATAATTTAAACTGCCTAACCTTCGAGTTGACACCTGAACAGATGGATTTGTTAACCAAAGCCAGTAGCATCCCTCTGGGATTCCCGCATGATTTTCTGGAAATGGATCATTTGAAACATGCCCTTCATGGTCAATTCGCGCAAAATCACCAAGCGCAACTAGTAACGAGTGAATGTATCCAGATAAGAGCTTTCAATTAGCATGTTAGACTCTGGGTTCGACACCAAATTAACTTTCTGCTCCTCAGGAAGTGGGGGCTGTCCATCTCCTCAAACTAAGTGCTATGAGCGTTAAAATGTAACGGAAACGATAGTTAAATCAAAACAGCGGTAGCCTAAGACATTATTTTCTAGTCTAAGACTGCCGCTGTGCCTCTGTGTGGATCAGTCTAATACTTATTTTTGAAATGCTGAAGATTTTTCATCTCCAAAACCACGTCAAATCAATAAACCAAGTCTAATACTTTATTTTCTTCTGACAGCTCGATGAACATTCTTATATTCAATGAACGTTTGTATATGCGGATGAAGCAACCTGCACTTTTATCGGGAGGCTACTCTTATGCTAAAAGAAGGAGTGCGGATGAAAGTAGTTTCAGAAAGACTAGGACATAGTTCGATTAAAATCACTATGGACACTTATGCTCATTTATTGCCTTCCATGGAGACAGAAGCCATTGAAAAATTCGAACGTTTCTTTGAATAAAAGTGGGGTTTGAGAAACATCCCGCCAAAATCAACCGCGTAAAAAACCCACCGAAAAAACAACAAAAATTGAACTGAATTTTATCATAAAAAAGCCACTTTCTAGGTACCTAGAAAGTGGCTTAAACCTATGAGCCGTACAGGATTTGAACCTGTGACCCCGTCCCTGTCAAGGACGTATTCTCCCGCTGAACTAACGGCTCGCAATACAAAAGATTGTTTCCCTGTCAAGGCAGCGCTCTCCCAGCTGAGCTAAGGAATCACGATGTGATATTAACCGCTTCGTGCCCGGTGACTTTCTCTATTATAAAAGCACACCTTTTAATAGTCAATATAAATTAAAATAATCGTTTGATTGCGCTATGTCTGATACAATGACTTCATAACCATAAGGGGGAAATCGACCGTGACTGTTAAAATTCAAGTATTTTCAGACTTTGTATGTCCGTTTTGCTTTATTGGCGAGAGTCCTTTAAAGCAAGCGATTGAAGGAAAAGATGTAGAAGTGGAGTTTATGCCTTTTGAGCTTCGTCCATATCCTTCTGAGCAGATGCATCCTAACAGTTCTTATATAAAACAGACCTGGGAGAGGTCCGTACAGCCTTTAGCACAGCGGTTCCAGGTTGAAATGGACATGCCGTTTCATTTGGATCCTGTTCCTCATACTCACCTCGCCCATCAAGGCTATCAATTTGCAAAAGAAAATGGGAAAGCTTCTGAATATGTGGATGCTGTTTTTAAGGCTTACTGGCAAAAAGGAATCAATATCGGCGATGCTGTTGAGCTGACTGAGATCGCTAAGGAAGTCGGCTTAAATGAAAAGGCATTTAATGAAGCACTTGCTGAAGGAACTTATAAAGAAGATCATAAAGAAGCACTCCGAATTGCATATGAGGAAGCAGATGTTCATGCTGTCCCAACTTTTATCGTAGGCGGCCAAAAGCTTGAAGGGCTTCATTCAAAAGAAGCAATTGCTGAAGCTATTGAAGAAGAAGAAGGCGGTTTTAGCCAGGGAGCAAGCTGCGGACCAGAAGGCTGCTAGCATTTATTTCCCGGACAATATTTGACAGTTAAAAAGGAGAATTCCGTTATGGAATTCTCTTTTTAATTTCTTGGCACACTTCTAAAGAGGGTATTGAATCAGAAGACAATCAATAGGATAAATGTAAAACCCCTGTAAAAATAAGGAATTATGATATGGGTTTTTACATGATTTTGGTTCATTTCAATTTTTTGGCGATTCATTTCTTCTAGTATAAGAGGCAAACTTACTGAGTTCATCTTCTTCAACTTTGTCCGTAACATCTAAATATATGTCTGCTGTCGTTTATATCGTCTGATGTCCAAGGCTCTGCGATACACCCGAGAGATACTCTCATAAGAATGTTGAAAAGGTTCTAATGGGAAAGAGAATAATGAATTTCCAGCATTTTAAAGAAATACCTGATTTAGTTGTGGAATTTAAAGGAAGCATTGATCTTGGTTCCACGACAGTATTTATTTTGAGGGATAGCAGTTCCGAGGAGACAATGAAAGGAACAAAAATTTGTTCAATTTTTCTGTTTAGAACATTTTCAATCGTATCAAAACAATAACAATAGACAAACCAGTTTTATATGACCAGCTAGAGAATAGAAATAGCAAGCATTATGAAAAACAATTTATGTTCATGCAGCCTTTAAAATGCAATGTGAAATATCGAAATCCTACTTCTAAAGGAAAATTGCGTATTCCTTCAGTAGAAAGGTGGTTAAAGTTGGAGAAATCATTCAGGATTGCTCTTTTATTTTTTTGGTTCCAAAAAAATAACCCGTGAACGCTTTTTCTATTTGCTTATGTTTGTAGGCAAATATAGATTGCCTGAAAGTATGAAAGACTATTAATACAATCATCCAAGGGTAATTCCAGACGGCTCATTTTGTAAGCTAAAAAAAAGAGTCATTAAACCTACAAAAGTCTTAGTGGTAATTTAAGGGAAAATATCCATGTTATTTTTTTCCACTTTGATATACTTACTTATGAGCAAATACAAAGGGCTCGGTAATTTCGGTGTAACCTTAATAAATGTAACTGAAGTCGAAAACTCCAAGTTAAGAAGCAGCTAATCGTGGATGGACAAGTTCATTAGATTATGCAAAACAAAAGAGGAGAGGAAGACGGATCATGAAAAAATTTCAAATGATTGTCGTTGCAATGGTGGTGGCGTTGTTAGTACCTTCTTCAACATTTGCAAGCAGCGGTCCTGGGGAATGGGATTATCAAGGGAGTGATGTATTTACAATACAAAGCAAAAACTTTAAATCAGGTGGTGGCGCTTTTAAAATTTGTCTAAGTTCTAATAGTCAGCCAGGTTATTATCAGTTATATGAAGAAGATCCGTTTAATCCAGACGATGAAGTAAAGAATAATGATGGTACTGTTGGTCTCTACTTTAAAACAGCAGGTAGTCATGATTTCGATTCAAATAACTGTCATGTCTGGACAAATGTAAATGGCTATGTCGATGGCACTAATGATCAAGCCGAATTTTATTTAGCAAAATACTCTGGTGGAAACTCAACTGTATATGCCTGGGATTGATTCGGATAACCATTAAAATTCCTGCACCCAATAAAGAGTTGGAAAGTAACTCATTTGTGAACTTACCTGAAGAATGGATACTTGGATCTATTCCTGCGTAAGCCACAAGTTTTTTTGGATGATTAAACCGGTCAATTTCCCCGATTTCGGAAATAATCGTTGCAGCGATTTTTCCTCCTATACCGGGAATTGATTGGATTATCTTACATTCTTCAATTTCTTCTGCCAGGACATCTATCTGCCTCTCCAAGCTGGATAGGTGTTCTTGGTATTGAAGAAGTATAGTGATGTACAAATCCAAACTGAACAACTGGCTTTCAACACACCTTGTTGAAAAGGATTCCGCTTATCCGAACCCATTAATTTGGCTGCCTTCTCCATCATCCAACTTGTGGATCGTTTAATACGCATTTCCTCAATATGTTCCATTATCTTTGCTTTACCTGCCATTAGAACATCTTCGGAGGTTGGAAACTCCTTTAATACTTGAAGTGAAACTTTCGAAAATAAATCCCCAAAGCTCCCCTGTATTCAGGAAATACCTGATCAAGAATAGTATGGAACTGAAGCTTTGCCTGAATGTAAAGGTTCGTAACGGTTTCGTATTGCCTTGATAAGGTTCTCAGGTTTAGAAGTTTTAGTCCCCTTTTCTTATAAGGCTCAAATTCTTCCTTGTAATAAAGAACACAAAGATGATATGATCAACGGCATCCGTCTTTACCTTCCTCAAGCTTGTTTTCTTTGCTTGATATGAAATAATCGGATTTACCAAGATATAAAGAAATTGGCTGTCCTCCAGACATTGAATAATTGGTGTATGGTAATGTCCTGTAGATTCAAGAATAACTACTGGCCGAACCCCAGTATCTCTCTCTAATCCTCTCAAGAAAGAAACAAATGAATCTAAATCTTCCTTAGTATGCTTCACACTGAAGCTTTTCCTAAAAGGCTGATCTTTATCTAAAAAGGCTTGAGCTTCACTTTCCCCCTTGGCCACATCTAGGCCAACTACTGGATTCAATAATTATCTCTCCCTTTGATGTACTCACCAGTAACCCCTATACCTTCTTGTAGTTCCACAGCTTCGCTTGTTATACGAGATCATATGTCCCAACCAGCCTCAAACATCGTTCTACAAGTAGGGGGCGAACAGTTTAGTTGACGAGATCTAACTCCCACGCACCCGTACGTTCTACCCTGGCTACTGAAATAATAGATCCTATAAAAAAAAGAGCAACCAGTAAAAACTGGTTAACTCTATAATACGAAAGCATCTTTTTGAAATGTGTTTTTAGGTAGCATAATGCCAACCATTTATCATTGGAAGTTAGGACTAGCTGAAAGATTATTTTAGTAGTTAGGTTTGGTTCCGATAACAACGGTTGCGTCCAATTCATTGTCTCTGGCTATTTTCGTGATAAGCCCATTACTAGAAAAAATTTCAATAGTTTCGGATGATTGCCGTTCGCTCGTCTCTACCAGCAGATGCCCACCCGGTGCTAGCCAAAGAGGTGCTTCTTTCGCCACTCTGCGTTGAAGGTCAAGTCCGTCTTTCCCTCCGTCCAGGGCAAGCCTCGGTTCATACAGTCTTGCCTCCCTAGGAAGCAGCTTGATCGCATCGGCTGGTACGTAAGGAGTATTAGCAACCACGATGTTCACACGGCCTTTAAGGGAGTGGGGTAGAGCTTTATACAGATCCCCTTGAAAAACGCGGCCATTGAAAGCAGCTGTGTTGCGGGCGGCACAGCGTACTGCAGCAGGGTCGATGTCAACAGAGTACAAAACGGCCCCTCCTAAAACTCCTGCAAGAGCTGCACCCACAGCTCCTGACCCGCAGCACTGGTCAATAACGATATCCCCTATACAAGTCAGGGATTTTGCCTGGCGGACAAGAAACTCGGTTCGTTTGCGAGGTATAAAGACTTCAGGGTCTATCTCTATCCTCAAACCGCAGAACTCTGTGTACCCAATGACGTGTTCCAGAGGTAAACCCTCTGCGCGGATTTCAACCATTTTTTTAAGTTCCTCTAATGTCCGTGATTCAGAAATAAGCAGCCGAGCCTCTTCTTCTGCAAAAACACAACCAGAGCTTCGAAGCCTATAGATTATACTTTTTCCCGTTTGTTCATCCATATAAAATTTATTTTGCTCTCCTATAACTACCACCTAATCGTTAATTGTTGATTGTATATTAGATCATTCGCGAAAAATTTGAACGTTCCTTCTTAATTATGCTTTAAAATCAACAACGTCCATTAACAGAGCTAATTGCATGACTGCAATTAGCACAAATAGGCAGCTTCCATTCCCCCTGCTTCCCTTATTTCTAAAGGCTCTTTTCTTAAACTTTGTTGCTCATGACCCTATATTTAGTACTCGAAACCATTGGTATGGCAAAAACTCTAAGAAATGATGACCCAATGCTAGTCTAAATGCGTGATAAGAGCATGTACGAAAAACAACAATCTCTGCGAAAACAGCCTTTCTAAAAAAAACTGTTAGACTTGGCTGCTGATTCAGCTAGCAGGCACTCAAGCTTTAGAGGGCTTACCTTAGAGCCTCCTCGTTGCTTTGCTCCTGCTGTGTGTCTCCCTTGACACGCTATTCTAAGCAGGAGTCTCAGCAACCGCTCCAATCAACAATAAGGTGTAAAAATCACCCTTAAGCTTTAACTGAGCCAAAAAAAAAAGCGGACAACCAATTGGTCATCTGCTTTTTGCGAGATAATGAGCCTTTTTCGCCGGAACTTTTTCTAATGCTTCTTCAAAATCTTTTATGAGATCCTCAGCTTTTTCCAAACCGACACTCAGTCTAAGCAGGCCATCTGTGATTCCTCTTGCATCCCGCTCTGCTTTCGGCATGGCTGCATGTGACATTTTAGCCGGGTAGGAAAGAATCGTTTCAACTGCACCAAGGCTAACTGCAAAAACAGGAAGCTTTACATTTTGAACAAGAGTTCTTACGGCAGCTTCATTTTCAAGGCGGAATGACAGCACAGCTCCCGGCCCATCAGCCTGATAACGCTGAATGGAATATCCGGGATGATACGTTAATCCTGGATAATAAACCTCTTCAACTGCAGGTTGCTTTGACAGGTACTCCGCTACCTTCCTTGCTGATGCCGTTGATTGTTCCAGTCTCACATGCAATGTTTTCAATCCTCTTAAGACAAGCCAGCAGTCCTGTACCCCTAGAATTGCTCCAAAAGAGTTCTGCAGCTTATACAGCTTGTTGCCCAGTTCGGCGTCTCGTGCAACAGCAAGCCCTGCCACCACATCACTGTGCCCGGATAAAAACTTTGTAGCGCTATGAAGGACAACATCGACACCAAGCTCAAGCGGCCGCTGCAGCGCTGGTGTTAAAAACGTATTATCCAAAAAAGTTAAGCAGTTATTTGCTTTTGCAAGCTTCACGATGCCTCTTATATCTGTAACCTTTAACAGAGGGTTAGATGGTGTTTCAATGTAGATGATTTTCGTATTCGGACGGATTTTAGATGCCACATCATGCAAATTCGTCATATCCGTGAACGTATACTCAATGCCAAAGCGGCTTAGCACCTCTGACACAATCCGGAATGTCCCTCCATAAACATCTTCTGATACTAAAACGTGATCCCCTTGCGAAAGCAGCAGAAATGAAGTGGAAATAGCACTCATTCCTGAGGAAAAAGCAAGACCGCGTGCCCCCCCTTCCAATTCTGCAATCGCCTGCTCCAGCGCTTCCCTTGTTGGATTTCCTGAACGGCTGTAGTCATACTTCCCGAAAGAATCAAAGTCCATTTGGTGAAAGGTTGAGGCATGCTGAATCGGTACACTTACAGCCCCTGTCTCACTGTCAAATTTATGTTTGTTGTGCAATAGCTTGGTTTGCATAGACCAATCAGTATTGCTCAATTTTTTCAGCCTCCTTTATGTTCTCAAATGCCTGCTGTAAATCTGCTTTCAAATCTTCAATATGTTCAATTCCTACTGAAAACCTGAGCAGCCTGTTACAGACTCCGTTTGCAATGCGTACTTCTTCTGGAATATCCATATGGGTTTGCGTTGCAGGATAAGTAATAAGACTTTCAACACCGCCAAGACTTTCCGCAAAGGTAATGGTTTTCAAGCTTTTCAGAAAAGGATTTACCCACTTTTCATGCTGAACCCTGAACGAAAGCATTCCGCCTTTTCCTGGATAAAGAACATCTGCAATTTCCGGCAAGCTTTCAAGAAACGCTGCAAGCTCCTTGGCATTCCGGTTATGCTGCTCCATTCTCAAGGACAATGTTTTCAACCCTCTGATTAATAACCAGGAATCAAAAGGAGACAGAACAGCTCCAATAGCATTTTGATGAACATACATTTCGTCAGACAGCTCTGCGCCCTTTGTAACTACAAGTCCTGCCAGAACATCGTTATGGCCGCCAAGGTATTTTGTTGCACTGTGAATAACAATGTCGGCGCCTTGATCAATTGGTTTTTGCAGGACTGGTGTATAAAATGTGTTATCGACAATCACCAGAAGATCATGCTCTTTCGCAAGACGTGAAATTTTTTCTATATTAACTTCCTGCATAAGCGGATTTGTTGGTGTTTCCAGGAAAATGGCTTTTGTGTCAGCTGTGATCTTTTTTTCGGTTTCATCAAGATCGAAAAAGTCATCATACTGAAAGGATAAACCGTATTTTCGCCATTCCTGTTCAAACAAACGATAAGTGCCGCCGTAAAGATCAGAAGAAACGATCAGGTCATCACCGCTCTTAAACAAGGCCATAATCGTTTGAATAGCAGCCATCCCCGAACTGAAGGCAAATCCTCTATCTCCATTTTCAAGCTCTGCAATCGCCTTTTCCACTACATTTCTTGTCGGATTGCCTGTTCTTACATAGTCATACCCTGTGGATTCTCCAATACCTGTATGGCGATATGCGGTTGTTAAATAGATGGGAGGATTCACAGCACCTGTTACCTGATCACTTCTGTTTCCGATTTGTGCAAGAATAGTTTCAATACGCTGGTTCATATAAATATCCCTCTTCCTTTTCATTGTTTTCATTCAAAAATCAAAAAAGCCTTCTTCGATTAAGAAGAAGGCTTTATTTACAAGGCGGCTTCCTCTTATCTTCCAAGCATCTGCTTGCTGGATTTAGCACCTTGGCAAATGAAGTGAGATCTATACTCTGACGCATTGCGCGTGCAAAATAAGCAAATCTTTACTTCATTTGACCGGTTGCTGAGGCTTCACAGGGCCAGTCCCTCTGCCTCTCTTGATAAGATGTAACATTTAGAAAAATATGAATTTTGTATAACTCTACAGGAAATCTATGTTTTTTTCAAGTGTTTCATGAAAAGATTCTTTATTTTCTATTATGATGATGGTGCAAAAAGCATTTTTTATTATTTCATGTTAAAATGTTGAAAGCGTTTCATACTATATTTGCAGCTTGGAGGATTTGGAATGGAGAAGCAGACAGGAATTGTAAAAGAGACTTCATTATTTTCGCGAGCATTAAACGAAGAGATGACGATATTAACCTATTTGCCGAAAACCTTCTCCCCGCTTTATAAATATACCCTCCTGATTGCCCAGGATGGCCAGGATTATTTCAGGCTTGGAAGGGTTCCCCGGCTGATTGAAAAGTTGATGGAAAGCAAAGAAATTGATAATGTGATTGTCGTAGGTGTACCTTACATCGACAGGAACAACCGGTGGGAAAAATATCATCCCGATGGTTCCCAGTTTGCCGCTTACAAAAGATTTCTTGCACATGAACTTGTTCCATTTCTGGATAAGGAGTTTCCTACTTATCAAGTTGGTCAAGGCAGGGCACTTATTGGTGATTCCCTCGCAGCTACTATTGGCTTAATGACGGGACTTGATTATCCGAATATTTTCGGTAAAGTGATCCTGCAGTCCCCTCTAGTAAACGCCGAAGTGCTTGAAGCCGTTTCTTCTTTTAAAGGGGAACCGAAATTATCGATCTATCACCAAATAGGGGAAAGGGAAACCAATGTGCCAACAACAAAGGGAACTCATGAAGATTTTGTGACTCCTAACCGGGAATTGCAAAAATTACTCGAAAAAAGAGGATTTTCGTATACTTATGAAGAATTTGAAGGGGATCACACCTGGACTTACTGGCAGCCGCTTTTGGAAAAAACGTTAAAAGCGATGCTATAAAAAAGACAGGCTAAATTTTACATTACATGAATTTCTACATTAGGAGGGAACACGTATGAAGTACGGGATAGCCTTATTCCCATCAAAAAAATTACAAGACTTGGCGAATTCTTATCGAAAACGCTATGACCCTCATTATGCTTTGATTCCGCCGCATTTAACTCTAAGAGCCCCTTTTGAAGCGCATGACGAGGACATTAATGCTATTTCAAAAGAGCTCCGTGAAGTTGGGAAACAGATAGACCCTGTTGAAATCACCATTAAAAAGTTCAGCTCCTTTGAACCTGTTAACCGTGTGATTTATTTTAAGGTTGAACCGACCGAAGAACTCGAAAAACTGCGTCAGCTTCTTCATCAGGGAACCCTTGAAGGCGAAGAAGAATATTCTTTCGTTCCTCATATAACCATTGGCCAAAATCTTTCTGAACAGGAGCATTCAGATGTTTTGGGCAGCTTGAAAATGACTGAGGTTCATTACGAAGAAACAATTGACCGCTTCCATCTTCTTTATCAGCTGGATAACGGGTCTTGGACAGTATACGAGACTTATATTCTTGGTAAAGGAGAAGCTTAATGCGCGTTTCAGTTGTACAAAATGAAAAAGAGTTAAGAGATGCATTTGATGTACGCTTCAAGGTATTTGTAGAGGAACAGAATGTGCCAAGAGAAGAAGAATTGGATGAACATGATGAGAGGGCCGTTCATGTAGTCCTTTATGATGAAAATATGCCGGTAGGCACAGGGAGAATTCGGGAAGCAGACGGCTATGGCAAGCTTGAACGCATCTGTATTCTTGAAGAGTACAGAGGAAAAGGCGCCGGTAAAATGATCATGAACGAACTCGAAAATATTGCCGCACCGAATCTCCCAGCCTTCAAGCTCAATGCACAAACGCAGGCTGTTCCATTTTATGAACGGCTTGGCTACACGGTCGTCTCAGATGAATTCATGGATGCCGGCATTCCTCATGTAACAATGACAAAAAAGCGCCTCAATTAAACTGTAAAGACAGCATTGTGCTGTCTTTTGTTTTTTAGGATCTTTTCTTAAACTTTTTTATCATCCAAATAAGCAAATTCAGTGCAAGATTATTTCTGCAAATTTTAATAAAAGGTGCCACGAAGCTACTCTTTGCTAGCGCTCTTTACTACATATGGGATACCCTTCCATCTGCACCAGAAATTCTGTTTCATCATGCCAGACTTTCGAACACTTCTCAAAAAAATATTGAGAAGAATTTGGCTGAAAGCTACACTAAAAAACTTTATTAGTGCATTTTAAGAACGGTCCATCTTTTTTCGATTTCAACTGACGTTCCCTTTTCAATTGGATTGATGGGAAACTCGCTGATCGAAATATAGATATTTCTTCCGTTCTTTTTATTTTTTCCGTTTAAACAGAGGGTTGTCTCATCTAAATCAGTCTTTTCCTCTGATAGGAATAAAAAATTCAAATGTTCAAAGGAGCTCAATTGGGTGAAGGATGGTCCTTCAAATAGAGACACTGAGATCCTTTTATAGGTTGATTTCTGGCCGCTATTCAGGAAGATTTCATCATGCTCTTGCTTCATAAAATATTCATAGGACTCCTGGCTCTGCCATAATGAAACGATACAAGCCTCATCAGGAGATGTCAGACTCCATCCGCCAGCTTGTCCAATAAACCCCTTTACTTTTTCTAATGCTGCCCATTCCTCCTGAGCTTTTGAAAAAAGCTGTTTTTGCCCGCTGCTAACTTTGCACTGTATCCACTTGATCAGCATATAGGTTCTCTCCCTTCCCTTTCAAAAATACTCCCTCTTTTCCAGTAGTTAAACACTTATTTAAACAATGCTTCATTTATTTTTCCATCCTGTTTAAAAAACTGGTTTAAATATCCTGTTATCGTACACGCTATGGATAGGTGATATGAATGGATTTCTTTCGAATAGCATTAGAACTGGTTCTCGGCTTTATTTGTTTGTTCATTATATCCAGGATACTTGGAAAAACTCAGATAACCCAGATAACAACCTTTGACTTTATTTCAGCCCTAGTATTAGGAGAACTCGTCGGAAATGCGGTTTTTGATAAAGATATCGGAATTTCAGAAATCATTTTCGCGATTGTTATTTGGGGATTACTCATCTACATGGTGGAATTTCTTACCCAGAAATTTAATGCAACGAGAAGTGTTCTGGAAGGATGTCCGACCATTATTATTAAAGATGGCAAACTTGTAAAAGAAAATCTAAAAAAAGAAAAGATAGATATTAACCAGGTGCAGCATATGGTCCGGTCAAAAGGTGTTTTTTCCTTGAGAGAAATTCAACATGCCATTCTTGAAACTGACGGAAGCATCAGCATTATGAAAAAAGCACAGTATGATTATCCTGTCCGAAAAGATTTTTCTTTTCATCCTGCAGAGCCTTCTCTTCCCTATACACTGATTCTGGATGGCGAGCTTCAAGAAGATAATCTTGATGAAGCGAACTTGACAAAAGAGTGGCTCATGGCTGAATTAGCTAAGAAAAAGATCTTTTCCTCAAAAGATGTCTTTTTTGCTGAATGGCGGCAGGACGGAGGTCTTCATGTTCAGGAATCCGATGAAAAAGGAGCGCCCGGTAACTAGGGGCACTCCTTTTCTATGTATCATGCAATAGGTGTTCCATTCGGCACCTTTTCATCTGGAGACAGCAAAACAACATCCCCCTTATTAGGCACACCGCCAAGAACAAGCACTTCCGATTTAAATCCAGCGATTCTTCTTGGAGGAAAATTAACAATCGCCGTTATTTGTTTCCCTACAACATTTTCAGGTGTATACCGCTCTGTAATTTGAGCGCTTGTTTGTTTTGTCCCCATCTCAGGTCCGAAATCGATCGTCATTTTGATCGCAGGTACTTTAGCTTCTGGAAAAAATTCAGCTTTTAATACAGTACCAATCCTGACATCCAATTTTAAAAAATCTTTAATTTCTGCCACAGGTCAACTGCATCCTTTCTCCCGCTGCATCCGAACTAATAATCCTAATATTCTGACATTTTTAGGTATAAAGAACTGGTTAAATGATCTCGTGAATCACAAAGCCCTTTCCTGTTACAGTTGAAGGAACTTTTTTAAAGGGTTCTCTTTTTATTTTCTCTAGAATATGGGCAAATTTTCTTGTTTCTTCTTTCCGGTCTTCCTCAATGTGTCTTCCGTTTAACTGAATCCTGGAAACTTTAGAAATTGAGGCATAATCTGCTTTATCATTTACGGTCCGGTTCGCATATTGAATGTACTGATCCATTTGAATTGGCGCTACAAAACTCATCCTGATCACACTCCTTAAAGATTCTTACCCTTTTCCGCTCTCTCCAAAACTTGCTTTTCCTTTTCGAATCCTTTTGATAAGATTATCTTTGTCTGTTTTTAATTTTACATATATCTATTTTTTAAATTAATACGATGCGCATAGGCAATTTATGGGAGTGAACTCCAAATGTTTTTTGCTAAAAACGATGAAAAACTGATTCGCTTGTCCTCTCTTCCTAGAGAAGAGTATCAGCGTATATATGAATTGGGACAAACAGGAAGATTATCATGTCCCTCTTGCGGGAAAGCTTTAAGGCTTCAAATGGAAATCCATCAGTCGCCCTCCTTTTATCACCCAGGGGTTCAGAAGGATTCGGCATGTATAGAAGAATGCCGCCATTTAGAGAAAGAACATGCTCCTGTTAATGAAGAACGCTCAGGGGGCTTCCGCATTCCTAAAGGAAGAGCTATAACAGCGGATACACTCCCCTCTCCAGCATGGAAATCTCCTCAAGCAGCAAAGGTAATCGAAAGCTTCCAAAAAATCCTTGAACCTGCCCTTGAAGTGATGCCGGGAATTACGATGAACCAAGCACAATACAATGCCGTTACCTCGGAAGAAAAATCCCTCCTTGTACTCGCTGGTGCAGGGAGCGGCAAAACAAGAGTGTTAACAGCCAGGGCTGCTCATCTGATAAAAGAAAGAGGTGTACGGCCAAAGTCGATTATGCTCGTTACCTTTACTGTTAAAGCAGCAAAGGAAATGAAAGAGCGGATGACTGCACTTTACGGATTAGATCCTAAAGACATTAGTCAAATCGTGATCGGCACCTTTCATGGTATTTTTTATAAAATTCTTCTTCACCATGACAGGGAAAAATGGGATGGAAAGAATCTGATAAAGTGGGATTGGCAAAAGGAACAATTTGTAAAGCACGCTGGAAGAGAACGGCATCTGGATGAAAAGGAATTTCCGTACGACCAGGCATTGCAGCAAATTTCCTTCTGGAAAAACTCCATGCTGTCTCCGAAAAATATTAAATGCGAAGACAAATTTGAAGAAGATGCTCTCTTTTTATACAAGCGATATGAAGAAATGAAGTCAGAGAACGGCCAATTTGATTTCGATGATATGCTGCTTCAATGCTTGCATTTACTTGAGGAAAACGAGTCACTGCTCTCGCAGTACCAGAACCGCTTTCGGCACATTCTGATTGATGAGTTTCAGGATATCAACAAAGTGCAATACGAAATGATTAAAAATCTTGCTGGTGATGCGGCAAACGTTTTTGCTGTAGGAGATGACGATCAATCCATCTATGCCTTCAGGGGCAGCGACCCTTCTTATCTGCTGCAGTTTGAAAAGGATTTTCCGGGCACCGCATCCATTCACCTTTCAACTAACTATCGTTCAAGCCATGCCATTGTGGCAGCTGCCAACAAAGTCATTGATAAAAACAAAACCAGATATGAGAAAAAAATGAATCCGCATTTCGACAACGGTAAAAAACCTATTTTTTTCTATCCATATGACGAAGAAGAAGAAGCAACGCTAATTGTGAATGATATGAAGGAAAAAATCAAAAATGGCGAAAACCCTTCAGATTTTGCCATTTTATATAGAACTCATTCATCAGGAAGGGCAATTTTTGAACGGCTATCCCAATCCAGCCTTCCTTTTACTGTTGAAAAAGAAAGTGTCTCGTTCTATGACAGAAGAATGGTAAAAAGCTTGCTTGCTTACCTCAAACTTTCCCTTGACCCGGATGATGCAGCTGCCCTTCATGATTTGCTTTTCTCTCTCTTTTTAAAACAAAGCATATTGAACGAAGTAAAAGGGCTTTCCATTTTGGAAGATTGTTCCCTTCTTGAAGCCCTTTTGAAAATTGAACACATTCATGCTTTTCAAAAAAAGAAATTGCAAGAAATCATACCTATTTTCAAACGGCTGAAAAATCTCCCTCCACTCGAGGCGATCGCATCCGTTGAAAAAAAGATGGGCTTTGCAGACTACATGAAAAAACGCGGCAATGAAGGCAATTCCATTGAAAAAGGATCAGATGATATTAAAGATTTAAAGGTCATCGCTAAAAAATTCACAACCGTCTCAGACCTTCTTGATCATGCTGAACATATGAAGGCACTTGCTGCAGCTGTTAAAAAGGATGGAAAGATGGACGGTGAAGGCGTCCGCTTGATGACCATCCACAGAGCCAAAGGTCTTGAATTCAGATATGTTTATGTTTTAGAAACAGTCGATGGCAGCATTCCGCACGATTACTCGCTAGAGGCTGCAAGAAACGGAGATTTTTCCGTGCTGGAAGAAGAACGCCGCCTTCTATACGTGGCGATGACGAGGGCGAAGGAAGAGCTGTTTTTATCTGTACCGCTATTCAGGCGCGGAAGAAAAGCCGCACCATCCCGATTGCTTTCTCCTGTCAGTCCTGGCTAAAAAAGAGTATAAATACCCAAAAACCGGTCAGACTTATCTGTCAGACCGGTTTTTTTCATTCATAAAATAGGGCTCTAAAAGCTTGTATAGCCACACACCTATTAACCCGCTTAAGGAATTCAGGATCACATCATCAATATCAGAAGTTCTTAAATCTTTTATGTAGAAAAAAGAAGAAATGAGCATCTCGATAAATTGAACTGTCTCTACAGCGAAGCTGAGAAGTATCATTGCGATTATGACAGCTTTACTGCTTTTTATCCATCCAAAATAGAGGCAGCTGAAGGCAAGCGGGGTGAGCATTAAAGCATTTCCAATAAGCAAAGTCAGTGCTCCCTCTTCTCCAATTGTCCGGATCGTTAAGACAAATGGAGCAAGGTTTATGGCCATTGGATATCCTTCACTAAACAGGCTGCTTCCCCTGAATGGGTGATCGAGCAAAGAGGTAAGCGGAAAGCTCAGCGCATTTCCGAATAGCTGTACAATATAAAAACTGAAAAAGAAAAAGATGAACCCATCTAAAGGCCTTTTCACGGATGTTTTCTTTATTAAAAAGAAAAGGAGTCCTTCAATAAGAAAGGAATTTAACATGGCTCCAATTAAATAATGGCTGTTTTCATAATTCGGATTGCCAAATTTGTTTCTGAAATCTACAATAGCCCCTGGAATAAAATAGATCAGGGGAACAATCAAAAACCAGTACTTTTTCACACGGATACTCCTCTTGCAATTTGAAATCTATTCATTAATTTACCACTTTTTTATTCAAAAAGAAAACGGGGGGGCAGGATGCCCCGCACCTTATTTGCCTTTGTTCATCATTTTCGAAATAGTATTAAAATCAAGCTTTTCTTTGCCGCTTACAATTGAGTTGACAATTTTATCTTCCATTTCCTTCGGCACTTGTTTGTTAGCAATTTGCGAAACTCTCCGGATAACACCACGAACCGTTTTTTCATCTTTAAAATTAGCATTTTGAAGGGAGTTTGCCAGTTCAATAACTTCTTTCATGTTAACGCCGGTTTTCTTTTCAAGGCTTTTAAAGAACCCATTATCCATGATTATAAAACCTCCTAACTTGATGGTATATCATATGAGGCCGCCTAGAATGTGTGCAGCCTTGCCTCCTGATGTCTTGAATAAAGGCTGTTTCCGTAAAGATTGTTGCAATTCGTATGGGTTTAGAACACGCTTAAAGATTAGCTCCGTGGCATCTTTTCTTATAATTTCTAATGTCCTATTGCTCTAATTTCACATAAATGAAAGAAATAACAACAAAGTTTAAGAAAAGAGCCTTAAGTAAAGAAAGTACGGGCCGCTTGCCCGTACTTTCATATTTCACAAACATTGAAGGAGGGAAAATCATTAGTTGTAGAAAGAAGCACCAACAATAATCAACAAAATGAACAATACAACGATCAATACGAAAGTTGAACCATAGTAGCCGCCGCCGTAACCGCCGCCGTAACCACCACATCCATATCCATAACCCATGTGCGAAGCACCTCCCTTTCGTTCTTCCCTAACAATATATGTGAGGGGTTTATAAAAGGTATGGACAAACACATAGGGCATAAGCGGAATTTATCCTGCAATTTCCCTTCAAAATCCTTTTCCATCAGGATGATTTTTTAAAATCCATCCTTCAATGCTTGATGCGAGACGGTCCATTTCCTTTTCAAAACCTGCTCCGTTTTGTTCGAGCTCCTTCATCTCTTTTTCAGTTTTTTGTATCCAGTCTTCATTCTTATCTGTTACACCTTCATGTCTTCCTATAAATTTACCAAACATTTTTTCGAATTCTTCATCAAGCTTTGCCATCATCTTCACTCCTTTACGGGCTAAAATAATATATGCAGGTTCTGAATAATACTTGAGCCTGCGAGAATGTCCGTTACATGAAAAATGACCATGAAGCTAATTTTTTTCATGGTCTTTTTACTCCCTATGGATTTAACGATTCCACGAATTTGCTGATTTATTCTTCCCGCACCCGCAGCCTTTTTTTTTCACAGCTGATGCTTGTTTCTTAAATGAAGTCGTTCCCTGATTGGATTGAACTTGATTTGAGGCAGGATTCATTTTTGGTCTGTCCATACTATTCCCCACCTTCCTGCTTATGGATATGAAATAGTTTATGAAAATTGCTCACTCCCGCTCTACACGAATGTCCTAATCTAATAACTTTGAAACAACAGTTTCCAGAATGCCTCCAAGCCCTGCAATGGCAAGAATGATAATAACAGGCTCAAACCCTCCTGGCCATAGTCTGCAGCCGATATATAAAATCAGCGAACACCATACCCCTGTGCACCAGTAACAGCTCAATAGCTCACCGATAAATGCCTGAATTCCTTTCCCCTTTATTTCTATGTAGACCGCTTCTTCTCCTGATTCATCCTTCATCATGACTTCCCGATGAAAAGGCTCCCGGATAAAGGCTGTAATTTTGTCATAAACAAATAGTCTTGTAAGCCGAAACACAGCAATTGAAAAGGCAATCAGCATAAACCATTGGTTTTCCATCAGCTTCACCATCCATTTTGTCTCTTTATAACGGTATGAAAAGACCTTCAAAATATGTTGCCTTCCTTCTGTTTGTGCTCAAATTCCATATTTGCCTCAAAAATGGGTGCTAAGAATGTATGTATTTCCCATTCCAAATGCACTGTCCCTGCATTAAATAACTATATAAGGGAAAGGAGTGAATCATTTGCCTACTAATAGGTCAGCACATGAAGATGAGGATCAGATAGCTGAAACAGCTGTACAGGCTGAAGAAACCATCCAGGTCTCTGAAGAATATATTCATATAAAGGATTCCAGCAATATAACCGTTATCACCACAAATAATGAAGTGGCAGTATCTCTCCAGGCAGCCATACAAGTTGCTATAACACTTTCAATCAATCTTTCTATCGCAGATAGTATAAAAGCTGAAAAGGTTACAGAACAGCTGCTGCAAAATACGTTTACTAAGCAAATTCAGCATCAGAAACTGATTATTATCAACTCTAACAACGTAACGGTTCAAACATTAGATACAGATGCTGCCTTGTCTCTGCAGCTGCTGATTCAAATCTTGCTGGCACTTCTAGTTCAAATTGGAATCCTTTGACCCTTTTAAACTTATAAAAAGGAGTGAATTAACATGTCTGAGAACAAGGATAAACTGACTGAGATTTCTTCAACTCTTATGCAGCTTTTCGTCTCTGATGTATTATCTAAGAACAATGTTGACGGAGAATCCCGCCGCAAGCTTTCTGATGAACAGAAGGAAAAGCTGAAAAGTGTTGTTTTGGATCTTCAAACAAAAGTGGAAAGTTTTCTGGCCAGCCCAACCAAAAAAGTGACTGAAGATACGAAGGAAGTGTCCGAAGCCCCTAAGAACAAAACCTTAAGAGAAATGCTTCAGGACAAGAAGGATGACAAATAAACTAAAAATGGGTTTTCAAATTTAGTTGTTTGTCTCATACCAAAGACGGCAGACCATCATTTAATGTAGTAAATTGAAAGGAGGAAATAAATAAATGGAAACTAGATCCTATTCTTGGGTAGCTCTTGATAAAGGTTCATGTCATCCGACTGAAAGTGCAGAATATTCCCCAAACAAATGGTGCAACGAATTCAATAGAGGAGTTGAGCAGGAAGCAGACCAAGTGTCTACCACAGATCAATCTTCTAACGAAGTCATCATCATCAGAGATTCTTGCGACATCTTAGTATCTACAACTGAAACTCAAGTAGCTACATCTTTGCAGGCTGCTCTTCAAGTGGGAATTGCCCTTGTTATCAACTTGACAATTGCTGACGCTCAGCGTGCTGAAACTGTAACACAGGAGCTTCTTCAAAGAGCTTCAATCAGACAATCGCAAAACCAAAAATTGGTTATCGAAAATTCACGCAATGTCGAAGTAATCACAACAGACACAGAAGTTGCCCTTTCCCTTCAAGCTTTGCTTCAAATCCTTTTGGCGCTTGTTGTCTCAGTTGGCATTTTGTAAGAACTCCGAAGAAGCAGGGAATTTACCCTGCTTTTTCTTTTTTGCCCATACATAACCGTGACGTTGACCCACACCAATCAAGGCATAAACACATATGTTGTTAAAGACCAAGGTCAATTATCTATAGTTGAGGAGTTGAAAAGCATGAGCTGCGGACACAAATCTCATGAACGTTTTGAAAACTGCGTTTGCGAAGCCGTTGAAAATATTAAAGCTGAACAGGATGCTGTTGAGGAATCATGCCCTACCAGCTGTTTCAGCAATCTGCTTAGCCCGGCTAGCGCACCAGGAAGAGATACAATTCCTTTCTTGCTGTTTGACAAAAAAGGAAATTTGTTCAGCGCTTTCGGTAATGTAGGCGGATTTACAGATGACATGAACTGCTTCCAAACCATTTTTTTCCGCGTGGAAAACTTAAAAGGATGCTGTGCAACACTATCCCTTTTAAGACCGGTTAACGTTGAAGGAGAAACAATCAGCGTTTGCGATCCTTGTGACCCTGATTTCTTCGGACTCGAAAAAACAGACTTCTGCATCGAAGTAGACCTTAACTGCTTCTGTGCGATCCAATGTTTGTCACCCGAGTTGGTGAACCGGGTTTCACCGCAAATGAAAAAACATCATCATCATGGTTAAAAAAAAACAGACTGCCGGCACCGGTAGTCTTTTTTTCTCTTTTCATGTGGCTTTTTTCTTAAACATTCATGCAATGCCTTTCATATATATGAAGTAAATTCTTTAAATTAATAAATTGATGCTATGCTCTTTATTCTTTATTTGTCCAAAGACCATATGAAAAAAGTCTTTTTTATAAGATAGGCATTCTTCCTAGCACCTTTAATCTTGTACCTGCCTATTCTATTAGGGATAAATTACTTAAATGGGAGGGAAATAAATGAGCTCAAAAACACATTTTACTTGCGTATGCGAAGCAGTGGAAAACATTAATGATCTTCAAAATGCTGTAGAAGAAAATTGCCCGACTAGCTGTTTTTCAAACCTGCTTTCTCCTTCAAATACATTGGGTGATACCATTCCGTTCATTCTTTTTACTCAAAAAGGAAAACCCTTCAAAGCTTTCGGAAACGTAGGAGGCCTTCAAGCCGGCGATTGTTTTACTACAATTTTCTTTCGTGTTGAAAAAATTAGAGGCTGCTGCGCAACCCTTCGCTTGCTGATTGCATTTGACGAACACCGTCATGTACTTGATTTTAGCGAAGATGATGCCTGCCAGGTATTCCGCCTTGAAAAATCAGATTTCTGCATTGAAGCTGACCTGAACTGCTTCAGTGCTATCCAATGCTTGAATCCTCGCTTAATCAACAGAACACATTAATGCAAAATGGTTCCTGGAAGTCAGGAACCATTTTTTTTAATTTAGGCTCTTTTCTTACACTTTGTTGTTTTTTCAACCATTTAAGTGAATATAGAGCAAGAATTACAGTTGCGAATTTTAAGAAAAGATGCCAATAAGCTAATCTTTATTCGTGTTCCAAGACTATACGAATAGCAACAAGCTTTGCGAAAACAGCCTTAATTTAATCATGCTGAATGAATAAAAAAGCAGGAAAGTCGTCAAAAAAGTGCCTAATTAAAATCCAAGAAGATGGATGGCCTTAATTTCTTCCATCCTGACTTTAATCGGCTGTGAGCTGGTTGTAGCCTGGATTGTTACAATGCCGTCTTCTTCTGAGAGAATAATACCTCTCCGTGCCCCGTCTGAAAATTCCACATGGCAGAGTGTTCTTGGAATATTGACAGGGAGGTTTGTGACAAATTCCACTTTTTCAGCGATATTCATCTGGCTGACCGGTTTTCGGGGTCTTCTTTCCACCATTTGCTCTTGTTCTTCTAAGGCCTCTTCAACTAATTCAGCCTTAAGCACACCGTCTGCTTTGTTATAAGCTTGCTCTATCCCCTTTTTCACCGGTTCAGCGGATTCTGTGATCTGATATGCAGCTTCCGTTACAATCGGTGTTTCAGCTTCTGCAGCAGCTTCAGGAAGCTTTTCAGCGGCTTCAGAAGGCTTACTTTCCAGTTCCCTTTCAGCTGCAGCTTTAATTTCCGGAGTTTTTTCTGCGGCTTTGTACTTTGCGGATTTTTTAATCACAAGTGTCTGCATCTCTGCTTTTACTTGAACATTTTCTGGCTGAACGATATACATAAGAGGCTTACCCTCATACCCTTTAGTTGACTTTATCATGCTTCCACCCCCGTAGCCTTTTCTCCGAACCATTTTATGCCCGAAACAGCCTGAACATGACCAATAAGAAATCGGAAGGCTCTTTTCTTATGGCTCTTTTCATAAACTTTGTTGTTTTTTGATTGATTTAAGTGAATTTAGAGCTATCATACACATTGCGAATTTTAAGAAAAGATGCCCCGAAGCTAATCTTTTTGCGATTAACAACAATCTTTGCGAAAACAGCCAATAGGAAAGAGTCTGTTTTAGCCTAAACAAGCGCTTTGCAGGAATGGGGCAAAGTTTCTGCAATAAAAAGCCCCATGCCAATGCAGGCATGAGGCTATTTAGCAAATGGTCAGCGCCCGATAATGTGGAAGCCGGAATCAACATGAAGGTTTTCACCTGTCATGCCGCGGGATAAATCACTGAATAAGAATAGGGCAGTATCCCCAACTTCTTCAGGAGTTGTCGTACGGCGAAGAGGAGCACGTTCCTCAATTTCTTTTAGAATAGAGTTGAAATCGCTAATTCCCTTCGCGGAAAGGGTGCGAATCGGTCCTGCAGAAATAGAGTTGACACGAATGCCTTCTTTTCCAAGATCTGCAGCAAGATATTTCACGCTCGCATCAAGGGATGCTTTCGCAACGCCCATTACATTGTAATTTGAAACGACACGTTCACCGCCAAGGTAAGTAAGGGTAACGATGCTTCCTCCTTCTGTCATTAAAGGACGAACAGCTTTCGCCACTGCTGTTAAGGAAAAAGAGCTGATGTTATGGGAAAGCAGGAAGCCTTCTCTTGACGTATCAACAAACTCGCCGGCAAGGTCTTCTTTATTGGCAAATGCGATGCAATGTGCCAAACCATGAACAACGCCCACTTGATTTTTAATATCAATGAAGCATTTACTGATTTCTTCATCATTTGTGATGTCGCATGGAAGAATAATGGAATCCTTGCGGTCAAGTGAGTCAGCCAATTCTCGGACTGACTTCTCTAGTCTCTCCCCCGCGTATGTAAAAATAAGTTTAGCGCCCGCATCATGCAAAGAACGAGCAATTCCCCAAGCTATACTTCTCTTGTTCGCAACACCCATAACAATGATATTACGGCCCTCAAGTGAAAATTTCATTTTAAAAGCCTCCTATGTTTAATACAAGTTATTAGTACCTGGTTATAATTATAACATGATCAGCAGTAAATAAGGCTCTTTTCTTAACTTTGAATTTTTTTATCTGCATAAGTGAATTAAGAGCAAGAATACATCTGCGAATTTTAAGAAAAGTTCCCGCGAAGCTAATCTTTGTCCGTGCTCTAAGCGCATACGAATAGCAACAATATTTGCTAAAAACAGTCTTTCTTAAACTTAGTTTCTGCTTTATAATATTTAGGCTCTGTTAACTTTGGCTGTTGATTGCAGCAAGCAGGCGTCTCGATCCTTCCGCTCCAATCAAAATGGTGACAAAATCAACCTTCAGCTTTAACAGAGCTAACATTTAAGAAAAGAGCCAGTATCCTTTACCACTGCAATTCCCTTTTCAGCTCATTCACATATTCCCTCGAGCCTGAAACGAGCAGGCGGTCACCCAGCTTTAGCTCGGTATCGCCATGCGGTATGATCGAATCTTTCCCTCTGAAAATGCGGACAAACACTACATCTCCTGTAAATGGAAAGTAACGGAGCATCATATTATGATATCTTGACTTTCTCATCTCGATTTCATACAGAGCTGAATCATGATTTGACAGGATATTCATCGCGTTCGGTGACTCAATCAAAACCCGAAGCAAGGTTTTTGTAGATAAAAAGACGGAAAAAATTTCGACTCCTGCTCCCTTTGCCTTTTCTTCCAGCTCAGGAGATGTGATTAAAGCAATAACTCTTGAAATGCCAGCTTTTTTCGCATTCAGGGCAATAGCTGTATTCTTTTCTTCATCACCTGTCGCGACAACAAGAATATCCGCTTCAAAAACCCCGTTCTCTTTTAAATTCTCAATCGAATAATCTTCCAATTCTTCGATTTGAAAAAGGGATTCTGCGATTTGTTTCTCAATTTTATCCTGCTGAGTATGATAAACCGTTGCTTCGTATAAACTGTTTTCAAGCTCCCTTGTGACCGGAAGCGTCATCTGATTGGCCCCAATAAAAGCTACGCTTTGCTTAACTGATTGTATTTTATGCGAAGGGAAAAGCTTCTTAAAACCAATCGGTGCAATAATACTTGATAAAACAGCTACAAGAACGAGAGCCCCTGACATATTGGAGTCAATAGCCTTTGCTTTTTCACCAATTGTTGCAGCAGCAATAACAAGTGACAAAGTAGACGTAAGCAAGAATCCGGCTGCCAATGTTGTCCTCTTATCATACCATCTGTTCAGCAAGTAAACAGGAATAATTTTCGACAGAAATAATGCCACTAATAGCAGCGGAATTAATAGTAAAATTTTCGGTTCCTTAAACAGTTCCCAAATCTCAAGCTTTACCCCTACCATGACGAAAAAGATCGGAATAAGAAATCCATAGCCAAAGGAATCAAGCTTTTGCACAAGTTCTTTATTCGGAGATAGCAGAGAAACGAGCACCCCTGCTAAAAAGGCGCCAAGAATACTTTCTGCCCCGATTGTCTCAGATACTGCCACAAGAAGCATAATCAAAGTAAACACAGCTCTTGTGCCAAGTTGGACGGTCCCTTTTGACATCGTATCAACAAACGGCCTGCTTTGAAAAATTCTGCCGATAAAGTACAGAGCAACACCTGCAGCAAACAATACAAGCAGCAGCCAAATATTACTGTTATTGTCCCCATAGATGCTTGCAAAAACAGCGAGCAAAATCATGGTAACGAGATCTGCAATAACAGCTGAAAGCAGGATAATCTGGCCGATATTGGTTTTCATGATATTGGCTTCTTTCAAAGTCGGCACAACCACTCCAAGAGAAATCGTCGAAATAATAAGCGTCATCAGAAAGGCATTTTTAATAAAGCCTGTTAGAACAAATATATAGGAAAGCGCTAGTGATAGAACAAAAATCCCTGCAAAAATTGTAAGGGAAACAGCAAATGTGGATGGCGCTTCCTTGCCTGATGGCAGAATTTCTTTCTTCTTTCCGCTGGAAAAAGCGCTAAAATCAATTTCCAGACCGCTTAAAAACATAAGAAAAATAAAGCCAAGTGTTGATAAAGTGGTCAGCCACGTATCTTCATGAACCAAATTAAATCCGCTTTTTCCTATTACCAATCCCATAAGAATTTCCGCAACCACGATTGGCATGAAATTCAGCCTGAAACGATGCATAAAAATGGGGGTTAAAAAGGCGACAACAATGACAATGACGAGTGAGGCAACAGATGCTTGATGTTCCATTTTTATACCTCCTTTTGCATAACGCCTTAAAGCAGCTTACCTGTAAATAATACGGCCAAAGCCAGATAAATCAAAATGCTGATAAAATCATTCAATGCCGTAATAAAAGGGCCTGAAGCGAAAGCCGGGTCAAGCTTCAGCCGATTCATTACAGAAGGAATTAGCGCCCCGGAAATAGTGGAAACAAGAAGCGCTAAAAGAATCGAGAGACCAACAAGGATCCCCAGTATAAAGCTTCCTTTCCATATAAAAATGATCAGACAGGCAATAAGGCCAGTAGCCGTTCCGGTAAAAACAGCAGTTCCCGCTTCTTTCATTACATTTTTCAGAATGGCGTCTTCTTCTTTGCCTGCTGCAATTTTTCGTACAGCTACTGCAAGCGACTGTATCCCTGAATTCCCTGCCATACCGGCAACAAGCGGGACAAATATAAACAATAGGGTTATTTGCTTTAGCGACTGTTCAAACAAACTGACCATTGCTGCTGTTGCCATCCCAAGCAAGAGAAGAACAAAAAGCCAGGGAAGACGCCTTCTCGCGGAAGAGAAAAAGCCTGATTCAGTCCATTCTTCGTCAGAAACGGCTGCAAACTTTGAATAGTCATCTGTAGCTTCTTCATGAATTACATCCACAATGTCATCGATCGTTATAATCCCTACCAGATGATCATCATGGTCAATAACAGGAACAGCCATAAAATTATAGTTTTTCATTTTTCTTGCCACTTCTTCCTGATCCTCATCAACAGTAACAGAATAAACCCTTTTGTTCATAACCTCTGCAATCAAATCGTGGTCATCGCTGACAATCAGATCTCTTAAGGTAATGACGCCAGCAAGCCTTCTTTGTTCGTCTACCACGTACGTGTAATAAATCGTCTCAGCATTCGGCGCCTCTTTTTTCAGCAGCTGAAGAACCTTTTTCACTGTCTGGTGAGGATAAACAGCTACAAGCTCAGTCGTCATAATGCTCCCTGCCGTATATGCTTCGTAATTCAGCAGGTTTCGAATCTCTTTAGCCGCTTGATCCTCCATTAAGTTCAAGTAGCCTTGTGCTTCTTGCTGATCGAGCTCATTTAAAACGTCAACAGCATCATCTGCGTACATTTGCTCAAGCATTTGAGCTGCGTAAACCTGATCCATTTCGGAAAGAAACTCTTTATAATCTTCACTGTCTTCTTCTATATTTTCAAAAACAGCTGCCATTTCTTCTGGTGAAAGATATTCATACAGCCTCAATCTATCTTCCTTCTCAAGCTTGATAAACCACTTTGCCTGATCGAAAGGGTAAAGATTTGTAAAAACCTTCCTGAAGGAATCAATATCTTCAGCTTTTAAAAATTCAAAAAGCAGCTCTTCTTCATACTCTACAGCCTGTTGATATTCCCTCATCGTAAGCCGCCTTTCATAAAGGACTATTTATGCCTCTTTTCTAAGGGTTCTTATCTTAAACTTTGTTGTTTTCCAATCTCTGTAACTTGAATATATCTGCCAGTAAGATGGAAATTTTAAGAAAAGATGCACCGAGCTAATCTTCATGCGTTTTCAATACTCATACGAATAGCAACAATTTGCGAAAACAGCATTTCTAAAAGCAAAAAGAGAACAAACAGGTAAAATACACAGTGCCTAGAATACCTTAATTAAAGAGTTAGTTCCACTGATAACTTTTTAATACCCAAAATTACCTTTTTTAGGCTGAAGAGCCGGATCCTATGGTTATAGTTTAGGTTAAGAAATGGGAAATTATCTTAAAAAGGGTAATGAAATAAAAAAAAAGGATGAGAAAGAATGAAAGCAGATATTATCGGTGATATACATGGATGCTTCGAAGAATTTTCACAGTTAACCAAAAAGCTCGGTTATTCCTGGGAAACCGGAATTCCGCTGCACCCTGAAGGTCGAGTACTGTCCTTTGTCGGAGACCTTACTGACAGGGGTCCCCAATCATTAAAGGTTATTGAAACTGTAGCCAAACTCGTTCAGAAGAAAAGAGGAATCTATTCTCCTGGAAACCATTGTGATAAACTTTATCGCTATTTTAGGGGGAACAAAGTTCACGTAACTCATGGCCTTGAAACAACTGCAGCCGAATACGAGTCCCTCTCATCAGACGAACAGACAACCATCAGAGAGAAATTCATGAAACTAGTTGATCAAGCTCCTCTATATCATGTCCTTGATGAGGGGAGAGTTATCGTTGCTCATGCCGGCATAAAAGAAAGCGACATAGGTAAAGATTCGAAAAAAGTGAAAGAATTCGTTTTATATGGAGATATAACAGGAAATACCTTGGATGACGGACGGCCGGAACGAAGGGATTGGGCGAAGCATTATAAAGGGGAAGCGTGGATTGTATACGGCCATACACCTGTGAAGGAACCCCGAATCATTCATCATACAATTAACATTGATACAGGAGCTGTTTTCGGCGGCAAGCTAACCGCCTTCCGCTATCCTGAAATGGAAACAGTCAGTGTTCCATCGTCTATGCCCTTTGATTCCTCGCGTTTCAAGGAATTTGAATAGAGATTTTCTGTAAGGCTCTTTTCTTAAACTTTGTTGCTCCTCACTCTAAATTTCTCCTGAACGACCCTTGATTGACAAAAACGTTAAGAAAAGATGCACCGAAGCTATTCAAAATGCGTGATGAGAACTTTTACGAATAGCAACAATCTATGCGAAAAAGCCTTCTGTAAAAAATGGCTGAAATAGCATGTTGCTGGAGTTCGCTAAAAGGGGACGCTGCGAAAAATAGATCTTAAGGTTCTATCATTCAATTTTCAAGCTTAAAACGAGGGGGCTAAGAGGCTTACTGTCCAAATTTGAGTTTTAACAAGCCGAAACCGCTCTCTAACTGGCGAATATGCCGTTTTAACTGTCCGAACTAGGACTTCCAATAGCCAAATTGCCTTTCTAACAAGCTAAGCCTATTTTTACTGGCCAGCCTTTTACCCTAACTGTCCGGGATATCAGTCTAACAAGCCTTCTGCTTACTGGCAGGCTCTTAAGCCAAACTGTCCAAACCCTCGGACTTGAACATGCCAAACCTGCAATCTAACAAGCCGGTCCCAGACTAAGAACAAGCTGCATCACTGCTTTTCATTTTAATAAAGCTTTCATATCCTCCGGCAGTCCGCTAGTAAAGAACAGTTTCTTTTCGTAAAAAGGATGCCAGAATGTCAGTATACTGCTGTGAAGGGCGTGCCGTTTAATTTCTGCAAGGCTTCCCCCGTAAAGGGTATCCCCGCACAAAGGGTGACCGATGTATTGCATATGTACCCTGATTTGATGAGTCCTGCCTGTTTCGAGCTGAAGCCGTACGCGGGTTTTATTCCCGTAAGATTGAATTTTATCAAAATGAGTGATGGCTTGCTGTCCATCCGGGCGGACTTCACGTGCAATTATACTGTCTCCTTTTCTTCCAATCGGTGCATCAATCGTTCTGTTTTCTTCTTCTATGATGCCTTCTGCTACAGCTTCATATGTACGGCTGATTTTCCGTTGCTTTTGAAGTGCAGAAAAGAGCGAGTGGCTGAACCGGTGTTTTGCAGCAAGCATTAGACCGGATGTATCCCTGTCAAGCCTGTTGACAATGTGAATAGTGGAGGATACCCCTGTGCACTGAAAATAATGAAGGAGTCCGTTCGCCAATGTTCCACCTGGATGTTCCCTAGATGGAATAGACGGAATGCCCGGCTGCTTGTTTAAAACAATACAGTGCTCGTCTTCGTATATGATTTCAAGCGGCACATCCTCCGCTTTCATCGATTCGCTTGGTGCCTCTTCAGGAAAAAGGACGGTAAGCATATCCCCTTCTTTTAATACCTGCCTGACCGTTGCATGCTTGTCATTAAGAAGAATGTCCCCGCCAGCAAACTTTATGTCTGTAAGAGCTCTTTTTGATATTTGCTTTTCTTTTAGAAAATCCCTGATCAGTCTTCCTTCTTCCTCACCCGGAATTTTCCATTGCAGTTTAAACTGTTTCAAAGCTTAAGGCCCTCTCGCTGTTATTTTCCAATGAATGATTCCTGCACCCTTTTCCAGAATGGAAACGGACGGAATCTGGCAAATCGAACATTTTCTTTTGCTACCCGGCACTGAATCGATTTGACGTCTTTATGAAGAAGGGTCAAATGATCAATGGTAATTTGAAAATCAGCGTCATTTACAGGCCTTAAGTTGCAAGTATGATGTTCCGGCAGTATCAGCGGGGAACCGATTGTGCGGAAAACCCTGTTATTGATCGATGCCATTTCTGCAAGCTGGATTGCACGCAAGGATGGATGCAGAATTGCTCCCCCAAGTGCCTTGTTATAAGCTGTGCTTCCGGTTGGAGTGGAAAGGCAAAGACCGTCACCTCTGAACGTTTCAAAGAGCTGACCTTTGATTTCGACATCCATCACAAGAGAATTTTCAACCGCTTTTACGGTACATTCGTTTAATGCTAAATACCGTGCTTCTTTGCCGCCGTCATTATGCCGTACAATGACTTCCAGGATGGGATATTCCACAACTTGAAATGGTGTTTTGGCTATGGCGATTACAAGCTTCTCTATTTCATCCGGAACCCAATCTGCATAAAATCCCAAATGTCCAGTATGAACACCAACGAATGCCGTTTTATCAAGCCTGCTGCGGTAGCGATGAAAAGCATAAAGAAGCGTTCCATCCCCTCCAACTGAAATAACAACATCAGGCTGATCTTCATCATATTCACATTTAAAATCCATTAAATAAGATCTTATCTTTTGGGAGATCGTGTTGGATGCAGTGTCCCCTTTTGACTTTATGGCAAATTTCATTTTTTATGGGCCCCTTTGTCAATCAGAATCTTTTCGTGAAAAAATGACCTGTGCTTCTTGTATTTCCCCTCTAATCAATGACATTTCTTCATCCAGCCGGTATGCAGCCTCAGCTGCCCGAAGCAGACGGAGCTGAATATCCTCAGGGAAAATGCCGCCGTACTTATAATTTAATGAGTGCTCAATCGTTGCCCAAAAGTTCATAGCGAGCGTCCGGATTTGAATTTCTACAAGGATTTTCTTTTCGCCCTTTGCAGTCTGTACGGGGTATTTTGCTACAACATGATAGGAGCGGTATCCGCTTTCTTTTTTGTGAGAAATGTAATCGCGCTCTTCCACGACCTCAAAATCCTTCCGTTTACGAAGCATCTCGACTACTGACGGAATTTCATCCGTAAACTGGCACATCATTCTAAGGCCTGCAATATCTTGCATCTCTTCTTCAAGTTTATCAAACGGTATATTTTTTCTTTTTGCTTTGTCCAAGATGCTTGGAATCGGTTTGACTCTTCCTGTTACAAATTCAATCGGCGAATGAACGTTTTCTCGTTCATATTCTGTCCGAATCCCTTTAAGTTTCACCTTCAACTCTTCAACTGCCTGATGATAAGGTCCAAGAAGCAGCTTCCAATCTTTATAGTTCATCATAATCCCCCTGCCAAAGACATGAAAGAAACACCCAAGCTATCTACAGTGCAAAAGACTCTGAAACTTGCCTTTCCATATCTTCCCCATAGTTTGCGTTATCCTTTATATTTACAAGCAATGCATTCAGCTCCTCGTAGAAGTGAGGCAAAGTAATTTCTGTACCGTTAATGACAGCAGCTGCATCCACTTCCTGTTTGCGAGCCTCATGGAGCGTATCCCAGACACTGTGAGGCATGCTTAAATAGATAAAATCTTCGGTGTTTTCAAGTATGTATACTAAGGATAATTGGTCGGAATCCGCCAATATTTGTCCTTTAGGAGTCAGCTCGCTTGCATTTCCTTCATAGGCTTGAGTATGAAAGATGACTTTGCCATCTTTTATTTTCGCTTCAGTTACAAGTATTTTCTTCATATGTATCTCCTCTCAGCAAAGTTATCCAATTTCATTTTACCACAATGGCCGTTCACATCATAAACATTGATATGAATGAACAGTCAGGGGATAATGAAGGTAGTTTTTTTCCACGGAGGAATGACAAATGGCACAGCAAATCGAGATTGAATTTAAAAATATGCTTAAAGAAAATGAATTTCTTACATTAAAAAATCATTTTCAATTTGAAGAGAACGACTTTAAGGAACAGATCAATCATTACTTTGATACTCCTGATTTTGCAATAAAAGAAAAACATGCAGCTTTACGCATTCGGGAAAAAGGAGAAACACGGATTCTCACTTTAAAAGAACCAGCAGAAATTGGGCTTCTTGAAACAGAACAGCTTCTTACGATTCAGGAAGCAAATCAGTTAAAAGAGAACGGTTTAATACCAGAAGGTCCTGTAAAAGAACAATTAATAGGACGTTCTATCTCACTTGAAAAACTGGAATACTTCGGCTCGCTCACCACGATCCGAGCAGAAAAAAATTTTCAAAATGGCTTAATTGTTCTGGATCATAGCCGATATTTAGAAGTAGAGGACTACGAATTAGAATATGAAGTTACAGATGAGGCAACAGGAAAAATTATTTTTGAAAAGCTGCTCGAACGTTTTCATATACCAATAAGGGAAACAAAAAATAAAGTCAGACGTTTTTATGAAAGGCTCTATTCCTAAATAGCACCAGCCTTTCGGTAAGCAGTCTTATGAAAAGAAATACCCATCACGCAGCGTATAAAGGAGAGTACCATGGATATCAGACAATACCAGACGTTGCTTCAACTTCAGGCGATTCAAAATCTGCAGGCTCCTTCTTCCGGACAAACTGAAGCCAAATCGTCAGCTGATCCATTCTTCAGCCAAATTCTCGAGTCATTTGCAAGCCTGCTATCACAGGACGATGAAGCAAGCTCATCTGATCAGCTAATGCCGCCGGATTCTGCTCCAATGCCTTTGCAGCCGCCTGTCTTAACGAAGAACCCAGTACTTCAATCATTGTCTAAAACACCTTCAAATATCGCTGATATCATCAAACAGGCCTCAGAAAAGCATGGAGTAGATGAGAAACTGATTAGAGCGGTTGTAAAACAGGAATCAAATTTTAATCCAAATGCAACAAGCGGTGCTGGTGCCATTGGACTTATGCAGCTGATGCCTGCAACAGCAAGAGGCCTTGGGGTTGAAAATGCCATGGACCCGGCTCAGAATATTGAAGGCGGCACAAAGTATTTGAAGCAAATGCTGACAAAATACAATGGCGACATTTCATTGGCACTTGCAGCATACAATGCTGGACCCGGAAATGTTGACAAGCATGGCGGTATTCCTCCGTTTAAGGAAACAAAAGATTATGTGCAGAAAGTTTCATCTTATTATTACGCATAATAATAGCCAGTCCATCAATTGGGCTGGCTTTTCATTTGTTATGGCCGTTTCACAAAGATGATCATTTCATTGCTAATCATATGGGTTTATACCATTCATAAAGATTAGCTTCGTGCCATCTTTTCTTACAATACGCAGATGGTTTCTTGCTCTAAAGTCAATGAAATGTATGAAAAAGCAACAAAAATTCAAGAAATGAGCCTTTGTTAAACAAGGTTCGCAGTGCGATTTGTTTGAGATTATGTGAAACGGTTGTTAAAATGGGTCTAAACGAACATAAAGGAGTTATCAACATGGCAGAATCATTTTCAACTCCGTATGAAGCAATTGGTGAAGAGCTTCTTTCTCAGCTTGTTGATGCTTTTTATAATAGAGTTTACAATCATGCTCTGTTGGCTGACATTTTTCCGGATGATCTTTCGGAAACAGCCAGAAAGCAGAAACAATTTCTAACACAATACTTGGGTGGCCCCTCATTATACACTGAAGAACATGGACATCCTATGCTTCGAGCAAGGCATTTGCCATTTCCTGTGACTTCAGAGAGAGCAGAAGCCTGGCTGTCCTGTATGAGAGAGGCAATGGATGAAGTAGCGCTTCACGGGGATATCAGAGATTTTTTATATGAACGCCTTGAACTGACAGCACAGCACATGATTAATACTCCAGATGAAGATTCTGGGCAAAAAAGGGACAAGAGTTGATGCTTAAACAATGCGGAAATGACAAAGCCGGCCACTTCTTCTCCCATTGCCATGGCGATGCTAAAAAGCCGCTGGAAATTTATCTGTTTGTCGATCCTTTATGCGCTGAGTGCTGGGCGCTTGAACCGATTTTGAAAAAATTGCTGATGAGATATGGCCGCTTTTTTACACTTCGTCATATTATCAGCGGAAAACTTGCAACACTCAATATGAAGTACCGAAAAAAGCCTGATGATTTGGCTAAAATTTGGAACCACACAACGAGCCGAACCGGAATGTCCTGCAATGGGAATATGGAAGTGTACAACCCAATCTCCTCTCCCTATATCGCTTCTTTAGCGATCAAAAGCGCAGAGCTTCAGGGCAGACGAGCGGGAATCCGGTTTCTGAGAAAGCTTCAGGAAGTTCTGTTTATTGAGAAACAAAATGTTTCCGAAGAGGCTGTACTGCTTGAAATAGCAAAGGATGTAGGACTTGATGCGAATGAATTTCTGAAGGATCTTCACTCTTCGAGTGCAGCCAAGGCGCTTCAATGTGATTTAAAAATCACTTCTGAAATGGAAGTCAGCGAAATCCCGACGATCGCCTTTTTTAATGAACGAGTCGAAGATGAAGGATTAAAGGTTACTGGCTATTATCCATACGATATGTACGAGCAGGTGCTCTTTGAAATGCTGGGTGAAACACCTCCTGCATCTGAGCTTCCGCCGCTTGATATCTTCTTATATTATTTTAAATTTGTAGCGAAACAAGAGATTGCACTTGTATACGATATGACGCCTAAAGAAGTTGAAAAGACAATGAAAGAGTTTGTCCTTGCTCAAAAAGTCGTAAAAGTTCCGGTGAAATACGGAACATTCTGGAAATATACTGGACACTAAAAAACCGGTCATAGTTTATGGCCGGTTTTTTTAATAAATTATGTTTGCGCTTACATAAGTACTTCGAAAAAATCCATGCCGGGATAAGCATGGATTTTCTTATGTCTTAACGACAACAAAGGGGATGGGAGAAATTTTTCACGGTCAAACAAAGGGGTAAATGTTTGTAATGTGATCAATTTCACATCATGATTATATCAAATTATGTCGACTTTTGACAAGTGGTTAGTTCTTTTTTCACAAATCTGTCACATATCATATTCTCTTCCTGCTTTTCATATAAGAAGAATAGCACCGGACAGGAGGATGGTTATGAAACAAGCTGCTTACCTGCTTGCTGTTTTATTTATAATCGCTGCCTTTTTCCTTAATATCCTGGGGCTAATGCATCTGATGCCTCTTTATTTGACGGCTCCTCTATTGTTTGTTTCGATTTTCATTTTGGTTTTTCGCATGAATCATAAAAAAACGTTCAGAGGATTTTAAAAACTGGAAAAGCGCAGAACGCTTCTCCTGTTTTCTTCTTTTACTGTTCAACTGAGTTTAACAGTTCTTCCAGTTCTCCAAGCTTTTCCTCAAAAACCTTGCACGCCTCTTCAATTGGCTGAGAAGATGTCATATCGACTCCAGCTTTTTTCAAAACTTCAATCGGATAGTCAGAGCTTCCGCTTTTCAGGAACTCAATATAGCGTTCTACTGCCGGCTGTCCCTCTTCAAGGATCTGTTTGCTCAGTGATGCTGCTGCAGAGAAGCCTGTTGCATATTGGTAAACATAATAGTTGTAGTAGAAATGAGGAATCCTTGACCACTCAAGTCCAATTTCCTCATCAACTGTAATATGCTCGCCGAAATATTTTTTATTTAATTCATAATAAAGCTTTGTCAGCAATTCAGGAGTAAGAGGCTCCCCTTCCTGTGCTTTTGTATGAATTTGATGTTCAAATTCCGCAAACATCGTTTGTCTGAATACCGTGCCTCTGAAGCCTTCAAGGTAATGATTCAGAAGGTACAGGCGTTTTTTCTTATCCTCAATCGTTTTTAGCATATATTCATTCAGCAAAGCTTCGTTTGTAGTGGAAGCGACCTCTGCAACGAAAATGGAATAATCTCCATAAGGGTAAGGCTGGTTTTTCCGAGTATAGTAACTATGCACGGAGTGCCCGAATTCATGAGCAAGCGTGAACATGTCATTCACATTATTCTGCCAGTTCATCAGGATATAAGGATTTGTTCCATAAGCACCTGAAGAATACGCCCCGCTTCTTTTTCCTTTGTTCTCATGCACATCCACCCAGCGATTTTCAAAACCCTCTTTTAGAATGCTTAAATATTCTTTACCAAGAGGCTCGAGCCCTTTTAATATATGCTCTTTCGCTTCTTCATAGGTAATATCCATTTTGGATTCCTTCACTAGAGGCGTATACAAATCATACATATGGACTTCATCAAGCTTCAATACTTTTTTTCGAAGCTCTACATAGCGCTGAAGAAGGTGAAGATGGTCATTTACAGTTGAAACGAGCTGATCATATACTTCTTCTGGTATATTGTTATTGCTAAGCGCAGCTTCGCGGGATGATTTGTATTTCCGGACAGTCGCATAGAAATTATCCTTCTTAACAGTTCCGCTGATCGTGCTTGCGAATGTATTTTTAAATTTCCCGTAAGTTTCATAAACCGCCTTAAATGCGTCACGGCGGACACGGCGGTCTTCACTTTCCAAAAAACGGATATAGCGTCCATGCGTTACTTCAGTTTCATTGCCTTCCTCATCTTTTATGGACGGGAATTCAAGATCCGCATTGTTCAGCATGCCAAAGGTATTGCTTGAAGCACCAAGAGCTTCAGAGGCCTGAGCTAAGATGGCTTCTTGATCTGCTGTTAAAACGTGAGGACGTTCACGGTTAATTTCATCAAGAGCATGCTCGTAAAGCTTAAGATCCTGATTTCCTTCAATAAAGCCTTTCAATTCGCTTTCCTCAATGGAAAGAATTTCGGGAACCATATAGGAGGAAACACTAGAAGCCTGTGTATAAAGGTTTGATGCGCGATCATTCAAACCTTGATAGAACGAATTGCCGGTATCTTGATCGTAGCGCATGTGGGCATATGTATAAAGCTTCCCTAATCGTTCCATTAGCGAATCCTGGAATGATAAAGCCTCAAATAGAGTTTCTGCAGATTCATCAAGCTTTCCTTGATAATCTGCGATTTTCGGAAGTTCATTTTTTATTTCATCAAATTCTTTGTTCCAAGCTTCATCACTTTCAAATATGTCTTCCAGTTTCCAAGTATCTTCAGCTGCCACTTCATTTCTAGCCGGCAATTTTTTTACTGCTGATTGTTCGGACATATTCAGCTCCCCTTTTTCCTTTTTATTACATATCATTTCACTCTTAGTATAAATCAATTCAGACAATGGTTGAAAGCCCTGATTTTATCTTGAAGAAGACTGAATGATAAGTCAATTGATATGCAGGGTCTTTCCCTTCATTTTTTCAAACTGGACCCTGTCTTCTCTCAAAAGATTTTCGGTATTGTTCCTCCAGTGAATCGCCTGAGTTTTTATATAAGTTCCATGATCTGTTTTCGTAACCATTCCCAGGAAAGTAAGGCAGCTTAAATACTCTTCTATTGTCTTATGAAATGACTCCACAGTCTGCCATTGAGCTATCTCCTTCAATGAAAGCCGACCCTTTATAATGAGTTCCTGGATATGATGGCAAATCGCATTTAAGTGAAATGGCTTATGAATCGGAATGTTATCAAGCCATAGGAGTACTCTCGTTTGCCAAATAAATACCGGTGAATCCATTAGAAATCCTTTCGATAAAGGGATGAATGCAGCAGAAGGAAGAGATGACAGTGAAAGATGCTTTCTCTCATACAGAAGATTGCGGAGATTTTTAGATTCAGCGGACAAATGTGGATATGGAGAGAATCGGTGCTGCTTTACTTTTTGAACCCATCCATCAGGGACGGAGAGCTTCTGTTTAACCGGTGATAATAGATCCAAAAAGGATGTCTTTGAAAGAGGAAAAAACTGCTGATTCGCAAATACGGATGTTTTAGTAAAGGGTATGAGGCCTGTTAATCGAAGAAAAGACTGGCTTTCTGGATCATAGCTTAAAAGAAAAGGATCCTGGCTCTCCTTATCATGACAAGTGCACATCCAGTGAAACGGCGAAAAACGATAAGCAGATGCTGATCTTCTCGATAACTGGTTTGACCCTAGAATCCATATTGGATATATTTCAGCATTGAGGTAAGATAGAGTTCGCTTGAAGAAGATGCTCCGATTTAAAAGGGAACATTGATATTCAATTGCCAGACGCCGAGATTCATCTTCTGCTAAAATATCTGGCCGCTGTTTTATTTCTTCCAGATACGGCTCTAGGAGAACATTTCTCAAGTCTTGGCCTGACAGCCATTCATAAAGCTGTCTTTTTCCATTCAAATGCCTCTCTGTTTCTGGCTCACCTTGCCAAGCACAATGAGAATCTCTTTTATGCGCAAAATGATAAACCTTAATTGATCCAAGCTTAAGTTCCAATGGACCTTTACAAACAGGGCAAAAAAACATCTCTGTCTTACGAAGCTGTAACAAATGTTCAAAGGCCAGGCGATTGCCCGATAAAACAAATGGCTGGCCATTTTTAAGAAGGGCAGTTAGCATTTTTGGTCTCCTTTTTAGGGTTTTGGGATGAATTTTTTGTAGATGCAGATTTTTAAATGGATGAATTTTTGAAATTGATGGGATGGTTTCTGTGGATGGAATTTGTTTTACATATTTGTTTTGGTGCTGGTGCAGGAAGATGATGGATGTGGATGAGAGAATTTTGATATTGAGAAGATTTTGAATTGAATAGAGAGTTTTTTGTCTTTGAAAAGATTTTCTTCCAGGGAGAGTAGAATTTTTGTCGAAGCAAATAATAGCATTGGTTTATGATCATGTTTCATGGATATATGATCGGCTTTTCGGTGTTTATGCGCAGGTTTATCCTTCATATACATTACTCACCCCATTGACATTTTCTAGCCCTCTTATCACCCCCCTTGTTCTTATTCATTTCGATATTCATCTCAAAAATCCCTCCATCTTTCAACAAAAAAGGCTGCTTTCGCAAAAGATTGTTGCTTTTCTGTCAAGCCCTTATACCGCATTCAGCCTAGCTTCGGGGCATCTTTTCTTAAAGAATCTTGCCTTATCGATGATTTGTTGAACACAATATAGGGTCATGAGCAACAAAGTTTAAGAAAAGAGCCACGAAAAAAGACATCCTCATTTTTTAGAGGATGTCATCTGTTTAAAGAAGCGGCGAAAGCAGCCTTGCAAAGGATTCAAATACCTTTTTATAAAATGGCCGCTCCTGAAATAATTCAGTTAATATTTCCACTGAATCTTCCATGTCGTTTTTATATTCCTCAACAAGTGTGTGGGTACTTGCTGTTTTATATAAAAAGGCATTTACTTCGAAATTCAAATGAAAGCTTCTCATATCCATATTAGATGTACCGATGGATGCGAGCTCGCCATCAACGATAATGATTTTACTGTGCATAAACCCCTTTTTATATTCGTAGATTCTTACTCCTGCCTCTAAAAGCTCTGGAAAATAGGAGTGTGATGCATAATAGACAAGTCGTTTGTCAGGACGTTGCGGGACCAGCAGCCGCACGTCGATGCCGCTAAGTGCCGCAACTCTTATAGCTGATAAAATATCTTGGTCAGGCACAAAATAAGGAGACGCAATCCAAATTGATTTTTCAGCGGATATGATCATTGAGAAGAACAAATTTTTAATAACTTCCCATTTGTTGTCTGGTCCGCCGGCGATTAGCTGAACACCGCCTGTTTGTCCGATTTTCTTTTCTACAGGGTGCAGAAAACGCTCTGTTGAAAGTTTATCGCCTGTCATATAATACCAATCCTGAAGGAAAATCATTTCAAGAGTTCTTACCGCTTCCCCGCTAATATACATATGAGTGTCACGCCAAAAACCAAAATGCTTATCACGCCCAAGATATTCGTCACCTATGTTGAGCCCGCCCATAAATCCTGCTTCCCCATCAATTACGACAATTTTCCTATGATTACGGAAGTTAATTTTGTTGCTTAAAAAAGGTAATTTTACAGGTAGAAAAGGAATCATCTTTATTCCCGCGCGAGTCATTTTTCCAATATACTGGCCAGATAGCTTCCAGCTGCCGACAGAGTCATACAGGAAACGAATGTCGACCCCTTCTCTTGCTTTTTCAATAAGCACTTCCTGAAGCTCAAGGCCAATTTCATCATGCCGGACTATGTAATATTCCAGATGGATATAATTTTTGGCTTTTTTAATTTCTTCTATGATAGAAGTGAAGGTTTCATCCCCATTGGTAAGGATTTTGGTCTGAGAAGAAAATGAGATGGGACTATGGCCGAGCTTTTGGGCAAGCTTGAACAGCAGCTGCTGATGGTCCCCCATTCTTTGAAGTTCTTTATCAGAAGTATACAGGCCGCTTTGGACCTCTTTGAAAACTTTTTTATCAATAAGTGCCTTCTTTTCAAACAAACGTTTTTTCCGCACATTTCTGCCAAAGAACAAATAGAAAAAGAATCCAACAAGCGGAAATGCCCCAAGTACAACGAGCCATGTAAGGGTCTGGGTTGGGTGTCTGTTTTCAAGAAAAATAACGACTCCTATAAATACTATGGATAAAGTAGTAATAATACTGACGGTTGTCAGAATCCAATCGCCCCAAAAGTTGTTAGTTACAAGAACAATAAGTGCAATAAAAAAAGTAAATATGATTACTTGGATAAAATTCTTCATTTGTTTCACCTATTATTTAGACTTAATACCCTATAATAACATAAACTGCATTCAGTTGCTGTTTTCCAAAAAAATGCCGATTTCATATTGATGAAATCGGCATCAAAGCGTTATCCAAAATGTTTCCGTATTGTATAGAGTGCATACTCATTCATGATTTCTTTGCCGTATTCTTCAAGCCGGTGTATACTCATTTTGGAATTCTGCCCGTATTCAAGCAGGATACTTAAGGTATTTTCAATTTCTTCATCTGTTTGCTCGTCAAATTCAACATACAGATAATAGGTGTTGTCCAATGCGTAAAGCCGGTTCTCAAAGCTTCCAGTATTTGTTTTAGCAAGGGAAATCAGGTCTTCAAAGTCATTAAATTTAATAACAAATTGAAGCTGAATCTCTTCTTTTTCTTCCTTGCCGCTTTCACTGGTTTTTGGGTCATCCTGGTCTATAAGAGAGTCTATATCTTCGTCGTCAGCCCCGTTTTCTCCAGGAATTGGCAATTCAAGTTTTTGTCCGTCTTTAGAAAGCTGCGCTCGGGTTACGATAATTTCAAGTCCTTTATCCAATGCTTGAACTTGAATCCAAAGGGGTCCTTCAATCATAAAGTCTTCCTCTTCATGGACTTCATCCATCATTTCCCAAAACAATTCTTCGCTTCTCTCCCGGTTATACCAGATCTCATCCCGGTCGAATCCGCGTTCCTCTATATCACCATACGATACGTAAAATTTTACAGTATGTTCGTTAATGCGTTCTATTTCCATGGATTACACTTCCCTTCTTAATAATTGTTGAAGGGACAACTAAACCCCCGTATAAGTGCGCTTTCCTACACTTTACCCAATATCAGCAGTCTTTAATCGCAAGCCTTCGTAAGAGTGGATTCCTCTATTCTATACCTTTCGAAGGACCTTGTACTCCTATTTTATGATAAAAAGCGTTCAAAGGAAATAAAAATACCTGGGAATTTCAGAAAACAGTTATCAACCTAATTATCGGTCATATTTTAAATCGCCTTTCATATATTTTGTACAAGCAGCTTGCCACAAATACTTAAATAGCTGCCCATATGCTTTTTAGGAATAGTCCAATCGAAAGAGGGTACTGCATGGAGCAGGAGTTTTTGCTGTCGCTTGTCATGATAATTGGGATTGATTTAATACTCGGCGGAGATAATGCCATTGTTATTGCAATGGCCAGCCGTAATCTGCCTGAAGAAAAAAGGACTAAGGCTATTGTCTGGGGAACTGTTATTGCCATTGCTCTTCGCACGACGTTAACTACGGGAGCTGTTTTCCTGCTTCGAATCCCCTTTGTTCAGCTCGCAGGGGGCATTTTCCTTCTCCATATTGCCTTTCAGCTAATCGTTGGAAAAGAGGAAAAAAACGAAAAAATCGAAAGCCATCATTCATTTTGGAAGGCTGTGCGAACAATTGTCGCTGCAGACATCTTGATGGGGCTTGATAATGTGATTGCTGTAGCGGGTGTGGCTAATGGCCATGCTGTCCTGGTAGTCCTTGGACTCCTCATTTCAATCCCTATTATCATTTGGGGAAGCAAGTTCATTTTAAGACTAATCGACCGGTTCCCGCCGCTAATTTATTTAGGAGGGGGAATGCTCGCCTTCACTGCCGGCAAAATGATATCTAATGAAGAACAGCTTCAGCATTATTATTACACCCACCCGTCAATATTCGAGGCAATGCCCTATTTTGCAGCCATTGTCATGGTAATGGGCGGGCTTTTTTACAGAATGATGCCCCGTGTAAAAAATTAAAGCCTTCCTAAAAAGGAAGGCTTTAATCTTATTAGTTAACCATCCGCTGAGCTTCACGCAGCTGATAAGTACGAACTTTCCTTGGAAGAAAACGGCGAATTTCATCTTCGTTGTATCCAACTTGCAGACGTTTTTCATCGAGCATGATTGGACGGCGAAGCAATCCTGGATAATCATGAATCAATTGATATAGATCCTGCAAGGGCATCGTTTCAACATTTACGTTCAATTTTTGGAAGATCTTTGAGCGTGTTGAAATGATTTCATCAGTGCCATCTTCAGTCATTCTCAAGATTTCTTTAATCTCATCAATGCTTAAAGACTCAGCCATAATGTTTCTTTCTGTATAAGGAATCTCATGTTCTTCAAGCCATGCTTTTGCTTTCCGGCATGAAGTACAGCTAGGTGATGTATATAATGTAACCATAAATCTTCACTCCTCCATCTATAGAATGAGTAAATCATTTGCATATCCTAGATAAAAATTACTTTAATAAAGTAATATCTATCGAGTATTATACTATAAAAAAGTAAGTTCGCATATATGTTTTTATCAAAAGTTTGTCAAAACAAGTACAAACTGTTGACTTAAACTGAGTTTTTTCTAACCTTTTTTTAAAAAAGGCTTGTACAAAACTATAAGCTTCAAAACCTGCAGCCAGTCTTATTAAGTACCAGCCTATTCTCAGTTAGTCGAGATCATCGAAAATGGTTTTGTCTCTATTCGTTTTCTCATATTCCAGCACCTCATGAACCTGTTCATAAGATTCACCGTACCACTCTATATCCCGGTAAGTATGTATCAGCTCATAGGTTTTTTTCATTGCTTCATAAATACTTTCTTCTGAACTGTCTTCTGGCGACCAATATAAAATTTCCATTTTGTTTACTTCTTTTGTAGCTAAAGAACGGCGTTTATATCCAATCGAAGTTGCATGGTGGAATCCTTGACGCTGATAAAACTTCAGCCTTTTCGCTGTATCTTCATCATTTTCATCAACAGGTTCCACTTCAAGAATAATCGGCTTCTTCTTTTCTTTGAGGCTTGAAAGGAGTTTACCGCCCAGCCCCTGGCCTCTTGAAGCTTTTGAAACAAATAAGTAATCGACAAAAATGAAGTCTTCAAGTTCAGCATACATTAAGACATGGTGTTCACCTTCATCTTTGAAATAAATATCACTTCTTTCTTTTAAAAGAGCTTCAATGTGTTCCCGGGATTTCATTTCCTCTGTAGGAAAGTAACGGCTAAGCTTCTCATACCAATTCATATTCGTCTCCTGTATTTGTTTTTTCACTTTCTTGTCTAGTTTATATTTACCCTCTTTCTATATGGATAAACATTCAGTACAATGGAATTACAAAAGAGCAGGGAGCTGATATCATGCAGCAGTATGTGATTGATTTTATTCTCGTGTCTGGATTAGTTATTGGTTTTACAGCCATGATGGGTGTATTTGCAAACGGAATCAGCCAGACCCTATTCAAAGGAAAAAAACAGACACAGAGCTTTGATCACTCCCAGAAAGTCCAGGCTGGCTGGAACAAAGTGAAAAGATAGTTCTTTTATTTATACGGGCCTGCCTGAGTATGGTTTCACTTTTTCAAGTTTTAGATCCATCATTATTTGTTTTTGCTCCTCAGGCCACCAGACACCGCAATCATCCGCAACAATACATGCTGCACACTTCTCCAAATCATAAACCTTCATGCCTGTAATAAGCAGAGAATAAAGATGCAGTGTAACTAGACGATCATTTCCAGCACTCCCCATTTTATGAACATATTTTTTCGGAGCAAAAAAAGTGCGTCCTTTTGGCTCTTTTTTTGTAAGGATATTTTTCAGCCCGGACGGGGGTACCCTGTATGTTGTTTTCAAGGCCTTTCTTTTAACGTCATTCTCTTTTCCTCCTCTAGCTGCGTGTTTCAGTTATAAGTATGTAAAGAACAATTAGAGAAGAATGACGAAAGCTCTGAATCTAAAAACGGCAGAATCGTGTTTGATTCTGCCGAAAGGGATCGCCTATTTTTTTAAAGGTGTGTAATCAACACCTGGAGTATAGCTGTTGCTTGCATCCCATAATAAGAATTCATTTATTCCCTGTTCATTTAAGGCCTTAATCTGAGCTTCAACCTCTGATTTCCCGTACTGGATATAGTTCCCTGTACCAAGATAGGATGCTGTAAAATCCTGAATCCAAGGTCTGGAAATCGGTCTAGTTTTTAAAGCAGCAAGCTTCTTCTTCTCTAGCTTTGCATAAGCTGATACAAGCTTGTAAGGTTCTTTATCCGGTTTTTGAATACCAAAATAAGGCGTCCAGTGGCTGGGGTAAATCATGGCCGACATAATATCCACCTGATCTGCGATCTTTGTAAAGTTCTGTCCAATACCAGGTGCTTCCGGAAGTGTTGCAGCATAGCCGAAAATATCAGCTGACACTTTTACTCCGTAAGGCTTTAGATTCGTATGGGCATATTTCACAAAATCGGTCACAGCTGTTACCCTTTTTTGAACGTTATCCTGTTTTACATTTTTATAGTCACCCAAATTGTACTTTAATTTTTTGTCCATATGTTCAAAGCCTTCCGGGAATCGAACATAATCAAATTGAATTTCCTTAAAGCCCAATTTTGCGGCTTGAATGGCAATATCAGTGTTGTATTTCCATACCTCTTTTTCAAACGGGCTGACGAAGGAATCACCTTTTCCGTTTTTCCAAGGCTTATTGCCATCAAGGAAAGACCACTCAGGTTTTTTCTGCGCCAAAACGGAATCCTTAAAAACAACGATCCTTGCAATAGGATAAATTTGATGCTTCTCAAGTACTTTCAGCATCGCTTTTGGATCTTTTATGTAGTTTTTGCTGATGTCATAAAACGGGGATTTTTTATCCGGATGAAACGTTAAATTTCCCCTGTCATCCTTCACATCAATGACCATTGTATTTAATTCGGTATCATCCAGAAGCTTTATAAGCTTTGGAAAGCGTGCCCCGCCTGCTGAGTTCCCTGTCACATATATACCGCGGACTGCATCGGGATATGGAATATTTAAACTCGTATCGTTAAACCTCGGCATATTCTCAGGAAGCTTTTTATTAAAAAAGCTGACATCATTTGTGATCACATCTCCGCTTGCAGAAGCTGCTTGAGATATAGCTGGTGATACCAAAGCCAATCCTGCAAGCCCACCTATAAGCAGCATCTTTCCTGCACTCTTCCTAACCTTCACGCTACAGTTCCCCCGTCCCTGAATGTAAAAATGATCCCTTACACAACTGTTTGAGACATGTTCTTTTCTTTTCACTGAAAATTCGATCCAAAACGACTTGCCACAACTTTCATTATAAAATTTTTTCATTATTTATGATAGATGACATTGTAGCGAATCTTCCTGTTTGATATATGAGTTTTTATACCCATTATTCTCCGCTTTTTGTTGGTTATTAAGGGAATTTAATAGAATATATTAGTTTTAATAGAAGCTAGCTGGACTTTACTTAACTGATAGGGATAATATTATTTAAAATATGATGTGAACATTAGCTTTATGGAGACTTGTTTGTACGCGCTGTGCGGCAGAGTCAAAGCTGGGCAGTTTTTGTATCGCTGCGTCATCCTCATGGCTAATAAGAGACTCCGCAGCTTCCCATGCTTTTTCTGAGGCTAAAAAAGGATAGGATACTTATAGAGACCATGCAAAAAAGCACCGGCCGTTTTTCAGCGGCCGGTGCTTTTTACATTGTGATTATGAAGTAGTAACAGCATCTTTTTGATATCTCGCAAATTCTTCTTTTGAGCACATGACGAAGTGCCCTGGTTTTACTTCTCTGAATTCCATCGTTTCGCCTTGCTCCAGTTTATGCTTGGAAGGGTCATAAACTTTTCTGACACGGGTTTTTTCGTAATCCGGATCTGGGAGAGGAATCGCTGACAGCAATGATTTTGTATATGGATGGATTGGATTTTTATAAAGCTCATCTGCATCCGCAAGTTCGACTAGGCGTCCGAAATACATAACACCAATTCGATCACTGATGTATTTAACCATTGAAAGGTCATGGGCGATAAACAAGAATGTTAAATCCTTTTCCTTTTGAAGCTTTTTCAGCAGGTTAACAACCTGTGCCTGGATGGAAACGTCCAGTGCAGAAATCGGTTCATCTGCAATAATAAAATCTGGTTCTACTGCAAGGGCACGGGCAATTCCGATACGCTGACGCTGCCCGCCTGAGAATTCATGCGGATAGCGGTTCGCATGCTCTTTATTTAACCCAACTGTTTCAAGAAGATCATAAACACGGTCCTTACGTTCCTTAGGCGTTTTAGCAAGTCCATGAATGTCAATTCCCTCGGAAATAATTTGGGAAATTTTCATTCTTGGATTTAAGGAAGCATAAGGATCCTGGAAAATCATTTGCATTTTACGGTTTAATGATTTTAACTGAGCTCTTGATTTTTTGCCGTGAACATCTTCCCCATTAAAGATGACCTGGCCATCTGTAGCATCATACAAACGGATAATCGTACGGCCTGTTGTAGATTTTCCGCACCCGGACTCTCCTACCAGACCAAGGGTTTCACCTTTGTAAATGTCAAATGACACGTTATCAATCGCCCTTACTTCATTGGGTTTCCCCATGTTAAAATATTGCTTTAAATTTTTTACTTCTAAAATCTTTTCTTTTTTAGACATTCAAGTTGCCCTCCTTCATTGCAGGAAATTGGCGCATTCTCTTCTTTACTGCTTCAGGAGGATCAACTCTTGGCGCATCTTTATGATAGAGCCATGAAGCAACGTAATGAGTATCTGAAATTTGGAAGAAAGGCGGCTGCTCTTCCAAATCAATTTTCAATACATAAGGATTACGCGGTGCGAATGCATCTCCTTTTGGCGGGTTCAATAGATCAGGCGGTGTACCCGGAATAGAGAATAATTCGTCTTCTGTCGTATCCAAGTCAGGCATTGAGCTAATTAAGCCCCATGTGTATGGATGCTTAGGATTATAGAAAATTTCATCTGCTGTTCCGATTTCAACAATCTTACCGCCGTACATAACGGCTACGCGGTCTGCAACGTTTGCTACCACACCTAAATCATGTGTAATAAAGATAATGGACGTATCAATCTTCTTTTGAAGATCTTTCATTAATTCCAAGATTTGAGCTTGAATGGTAACATCCAGGGCTGTGGTTGGTTCATCAGCTATCAATACTTTAGGGTTGCAGGCAAGGGCGATTGCAATAACTACCCTTTGTCTCATTCCGCCTGAAAACTGATGAGGATATTGATTGAAACGAGCTTCTGCCATCGGAATACCTACGAGCTTGAGAAGATCAATCGCACGATTTTTAGCTTCGCCTTTACTCAGCTTCTGATGTCTGATGATTGGCTCAGTAATTTGTTTTCCAATCGGCATCGTCGGGTTTAAGGAGGTCATCGGATCCTGGAAAATCATCGAAATATCTTTTCCGCGGATTTTTTGCATCTGCTGATCTTTTAATTTCGTAAGATCCTTACCGTCAAAAAGAATCTCTCCGCTTTTAATTTCGGAATTGCTCTCTGGAAGCAGGCGCATTATAGATTTTGTTGTAACTGATTTTCCTGAACCTGATTCCCCTACTATTGCCAACGTTTCCCCTTTGAATAAGTCAAACGAAACCCCTCTAATAGCTTTTACTTCACCTGAAAAGGTATGAAAGGATATATTAAGATCTTTAACTTCTAATATTTTCTCCATTAATTGTCACCTGCCTATTAATCACGCATTTTCGGATCAAGCGCATCGCGCAGACCGTCTGCGATCAAGTTAAATACTACCATTAGCAATGAAATCATAATCGCTGGAATAATCAATTGCCAAGGATATGCTTTCATGGCATTGAATCCATTATGAACTAATGTTCCAAGTGATGCCTGTGATTCGTCAAGCCCCAAGCCGATAAAGCTCAAGAATGATTCGAAAAAGATCGCATTTGGAATTGAAAACATCGTGTTAATGATAATGACGCCAAACATGTTCGGAATCATATGCTTGAAAATGATCGTGCCATTCGTTGCTCCAAGCGTTCTTGCTGCAAGGACGAATTCCTGATTTTTCATTTTTAGTACAGCTGCCCTGACAACACGCGCCATACTTGTCCAGCCGGTAACGGTCAGTGCAATAATGATTGGCCAAATACCAGGTTGAAGAATTAAAATCATCAAGACCACGACAATCAAGTTCGGAATCCCAATAAGAATTTCAATAATCCGCTGCATGACAGAGTCGGTTTTGCCGCCAAAATAGCCTGATAAAGCTCCATATGCCACACCAATAAGCATATCAATAAGTGCTGCTACAAAGGCGATGAAAAGAGAAAGCTTCGTACCTTCCCATGTGCGGGCAAATAAGTCTCTTCCAAGGCCGTCTGTCCCAAACCAGTGATATTCATTTAATGCTTTTTTCATTTCGTAAGGTTTAATAGTAGCGCCAAATTTATTTTCATAAGTTCCAGTAAACGGAAGCCAGCTTACATTCTCAAGTCCCTGAATTCTAGGAGGAAAGTTATTATGCTTTGCATTTTGATCATCGTATTTATACGGAGTAAGCAGCGGTCCAACAAACGCCATAATCACCAGGATCGCAAGTATCACTAAGCTTACTACTGCAGCTTTGTTTTTTCTGAGGCGATACCAGGAATCCTGCCAAAAATTCAGGCTTGGTTTTTCGATTCTTTCACTTTGGGCAGAATCAACGTGAACTGGTTCAAACATTCCATTTGGAAAGTTTTTTTCAGTGTTTATCATCCTTTATTCCCTCCTGCAACACGGATACGCGGATCAATTATTCCATAAAGAATATCTACAACCAGTGTAATGACAACAAACAATATGGCAAACAAAATGGTTGTACCCATAACCGTTGGGTAGTCATTGACCCCGATCGATTTGACAAATTGTTCTCCTATCCCAGGAACGGCAAAAATGTTTTCAATAACGAGAGAACCTGTCATTAAACTTACTGCCAATGGTCCCAGCACAGTGATTACAGGAATAAGCGCATTCCGCAGTGCATGTTTGACAGAAATCTGAAAGCGGCTGGCACCCTTTGCTTTTGCTAGAGTAATATAATCCGAGCCAAGAACATCAATCATTTCTGTTCTCATAAAACGTGCCGCAATGGAAATCGGGAACATAGCTAAAGCAATCGTCGGTAAAATACTGGTGTCAAATCCATCCCAGCCCATAACAGGCAGCCATCCAAGCTTAACGCTGATAAACAATTGCAAAAGACCAGCAAATACGAATGAAGGAATAGATTTACCTATTACTGCAATGAATGTAGCTGTGTAATCCACCCATGTATTTTGGCGAAGTGCAGCCACAACACCTAGCAGGATTCCCACAATTGCACCAAAAAGCATCGCTTGGAAGCCCAGCATCGCTGATGGTCCGATACGGGATGATAGAAGCTCACTTACCGGAACATTCGAGAATTGGAATGAAACACCAAAATCACCTTGCACCAAGTGAGAAACATAAGAAGCGAATTGAACTGGAACAGGCTGATCTAGCCCATATTGCTCTTTCATCATCTCGATTTGTTCATGAGAAAGCTTTTCTGAGTTAAACGGAGTACCTGGAAGGATTTTCATAAGAAAAAACGATATTGTTATGATGATTAAAAGAGTTATAGCCATGAAGATAATTCGTTGCAGAATATATTTTGCCACGGTGTAAACACCTCCTGATAAATACCATAAATTTGCTTTTTTCGACAAATGTTAAACAGGTAAAAAGAGAGTATATAAAATACTCTCTTCTTATTAACTTCCAAGAGCTTCCTTATTGAATTTCAAAAATTATTTTTTACCTTCAATAGTAGTCCACTGGAAGCTGTACTCTCCGCCAAGGTCATGATGAACTAGACCTTTAACGTAAGTTTTTTGAAGCACGTTCAATGCACGCTGGTACATTGGAGCAAGTGCTGCATCTCCATCAAGAGCTAATTTTTCAGCTGCTTGAAGAGTTTTGAAACGGTTAGCGGTATCTGGATCTTTATCCGCAGATTGGATGAGTTTGTCATACTCTGGGTTAGAGTAGCTCATATGGTTTTGTCCGCCGTCTGTAATCCAAAGGTCAAGCCATGTCATTGGATCATCATAGTCAGGACCCCATCCGCTTAGAAGCAAGTCATAATCCTGCTTGTCTTCACGGTCAAGACGAATCTTAAATGGTACACCTACGACCTTCAATTTCAACCCTGGAAGAGTCTTTTGAAGCTGATCTTTGATGAATGCATCTGTAACTTTTGCAGAAGCCGTATCCTGTCCAACGTAAGTGAATGTTAAACTGGATTTGCCGATTTCTTTCAAGCCTTGTGCCCAAAGCTTAGCTGCTTCTGCTTTGTTCGTTTCAAGGTATTTCGCACCATTTTGGAAGTCTTTTCCATCAGGCGTCATACCGCCTTTCCATTCTTTCGGAACGATGAAGTCTGCTGGAATAGAACCATTTTGCAATACATCATCAACTAGAGATTTTTTGTCAACCGCCATTGCGATCGCTTTACGGATATTTTTGTTTTTAAGTGCAGGATTTTTCTCGTTCATTTTGATCCACCATACAGATGGCTCTAAGTAACGGGAAAGTTCTGGAGAACCTTCATATTGAGAAATAACCTGAGGTGTTGCAAGTTTACCAGTTACGTCAGCTTCGCCTGCATCAAATGCGTTTGCTGCAGCCTGGCCGTCTTTTTGTACAGTAAAGTCTACTTTATCAAGCTTTACATCTTTAGCACCCCAGTAAGAAGGGTTTTTCTCAAGGTTCCACTCTGTATCTGCTGGGCCTTCCCAGTTCGTTAATTTGTAAGGGCCGTTGTAAAGGATGTTTTTGTCATCTTTCGCAAAGTTCTTGCCTTCTTTTTCAACATACTTTTGGTTTTGAGGGAAGAAGGATGGGAATGACATCAATTTTTCGAAGTAAGGAATTGGTTTGTCAAATGTGATTTTTAGAGTATAGTCATCAACAGCAACGATACCCAATTGATCTGGTTTTACTTTTTTCGTGTAAACTTCGTTAGCATTTTTTACTTTGCCGATCATCATATATGGACCATATGGTGAAGCTACCGCAGGGTCCAATTGGCGCTGCCAAGAATAAACGAAATCGTGTGCTGTAATAGGATCTCCATTAGACCACTTAGCATCTTTTTTCAATTTTACAGTGAATTCTTTGTTATCTTTATTTTCTGATTTTCCGTCTGCTACTCCTGGAATCGCATTTTGATCTTTATCCAGACGGTAAAGACCTTCATTTGTATTGTTCAAGATTGTAAATGAAGCTTGGTCTTGTCCCAGTACGCTATCCATTGTCGGTGTTTCAGAAGTAGTAAGCATTTTTAGTTCCTGTGGTTCTGATGGCTTAGCAGTTTCTTCAGAAGTTGATCCTTTACTGTCTCCACCTGCAGGTTTACCTTCAGTTTGGCTTTTTCCTCCGTAGCAAGCTGAAAGGAATAAGCTCAGAACAAGAATTAAACCTAAAAACAAAGAAAATTTAGACTTTTTCACCTAGTTGACCTCCCCGTTATTTTTCTGAGAATTCTTACAAGGACTATTATACAATTTTTTGAATAATTGTACATGCATTTTTTTAAGAAAGTTTACAAAAGTGCAATAAAACTGAGAATTAAGCCTCTTAAAATAGTCCTTTTTACCTATTTTTTCGTCAGGTTTTTTTCTCCTCTTCTTCGTCTATAGCCGACTCTTATCCTATTTCCAGCTGTTTGTAAATCTATATTAAACTCTTCGTAAAGTTCTTAACATATGTAATATGCACAGGTTATAAATGTTGAAAAAGTAGGAAAATTCACACAGATTCCGTTTTTGCTATATAGTGTTTTTATATTGAATTATTATCTATTTACTAGTAAAATCCTATACTAAAGCTCTTTGTTCTATATAATCAGAGGAATAATGAAAGAGCCATTACTTTCTTCAGAATATATACATAGAAGAACTTGCAAGAAATCTTCCAGCTGATCTTTAGCAGCCTCCTAGGAAAATCTTCTGCATGTTTGAAAATTCCTTAATCATTAAAGCGAGGTCTATTTAGAGTGAAAAAATCCATCCGTTTGTTTCTGATCGCCTTCCTGCTCACATTTATCGTTTCACTTGTCCGCTACCATAGTATTACGTTTCTCTATTTTATCAATATCTCATTTGTGATCAGCTTTGCCCTTTTGTTCTGCGGTTTATTTGTCTATGTCACCCAAGGCGGTTTTTTTGATGCGATTACATACGGGTTCCGCCGCGTTTTTCAGTCCCAGGGCAAGGAGCTTGCCAAGGAAGAAGTGAATGAGATGCAATCCTTGTCGGAGCTGATTTCACTGGATTATCATCCTCTCCTTATTTCTGGCGGTGCATTAGCTGTCATCATGCTTATCTGCCTTGGCATTTATTACATCTAATTTCATTACTTCCACGCTTGCTAATATAAACAATATTTCATATAATAAAAAAAACTTATAATGAGCGATGAAGAAGAAGAGTACACGATGCCCATCATTTTTAGAGAGTCCGCGGCTGCTGGGAAGCGGATAATGATGATCGTGGAATGGACTTCCTAGCTTCTTTTCTGAACTTCCCTTATTAGGGGCCAGTAGGAAAAGGCGTCCGTTTGCGTTACAAAACATTAGCGGCTTTCTTATGAAAGCAATTAGGGTGGTACCACGGTTCATTCGTCCCTGCATTTTTGCAGTGATGAATGGGCCTTTTACTATTTTACTGGGAGTGAATTCATGTGAAAACGATATTTTCTGGCATTCAGCCAAGCGGATCTGTTACACTTGGCAATTATCTTGGGGCAATGAAGCAATTTGTTGAGCTCCAAAACGACTATCATTGTTATTTCTGCGTTGTTGACCAGCATGCCATTACGGTGCCACAGGACCGCTTGGCACTTCGTCAAAATATCCGCAGCCTTGCAGCGCTGTATCTGGCTATTGGAATTGACCCCGAAAAGGCGATTCTTTTCGTTCAATCTGAGGTTCCAGCCCATGCTCAAGCCGGCTGGATGATGCAGAGTGTATCCTACATCGGCGAGCTGGAGAGAATGACACAATTCAAGGATAAGTCCTCAGGCCGTGAAGCCGTTTCTGCAAGCTTATTAACCTATCCTCCGCTTATGGCAGCAGATATCCTTTTATACGGAACGGATTTAGTGCCTGTAGGGGATGACCAAAAACAGCATATTGAGCTGACAAGAGATCTTGCCGAGCGGTTTAATAAAAAATATAATGATATTTTCACGATTCCGGAAATCCGTTTGCCAAAAACAGGCGCAAGAATTATGTCATTAGCAGAGCCGGCTAAAAAAATGAGCAAATCGGATCCAAACACAAAATCCTTTATTTCAATGCTCGATGATCCGAAGCTGATTGAGAAAAAAATCAAAAGTGCTGTGACAGATTCAGAGGGTACGATTCGGTATGATAAAGAAAATCGTCCAGGGATCTCTAACCTTCTGTCCATTTATTCCATTTTTTCCGGGGAAACCATTGAAGAGATCGAGCAAAAATACGACGGTAAAGGCTATGGCGATTTTAAAACCGGCCTTGCAAAAGTAATCATCAATGAGCTTGCTCCTATTCAGGAGCGTTATTATGAATTGATGGAGTCTGAAGAGCTTGACCGGATTCTTGATGATGGGGCAGAACGTGCGAACCGGGCTGCGAAAAAGATGCTTAAGAAAATGGAAAATGCGATGGGACTTGGCCGTAAACGTAAATAATTCATAAAATGCAGCAGCTCGCCTTTAATGGTGAGCTTTTTTTTTCTTCTATAAGAAAGGGCAGATGCGCGATACTAGCGCTCTGCCCTTTTACTGCTTGTCCAGCCAATTAAGTCTTCTGCATTAATTCACTTTTGATTCCTGTTCCATGTCCCAAAGCCTTTCGAAGAAGGGTTGTCCTTTTACAAGGTGCTCGCACAGTGTCAAATGTTTAGGTGACCATCCGAAGAGAGTGTCTTCATATAATTGCTGCCATATTTCCTCAAAGCCCAGACTTTGAATTTCATTGTATTTCGCTGGATTCCATTCTGTGTACCAATAGCGAATAGCAGCTGTGTTCTTCGCTGATTGAAGCTGATCAAGCGCCATAAAAAGCAGCTGCTTTAGCTGTCTTTCTTTGCGGGTCAGCCCTCTCATGTACAGCGGAGACAGGGAAAGGATATGATGTTCCCTCTCTTCATGGAATGGATGCTTGAATGTATATTCATCCGCTTCAATATCCTTTACCATGTCATAAACAAGCTGTTCCTGTCTTGGAATGATCCGGCTTTTCCGCACTGGAATACTGTAGCCAATAGTATCTATTGCAATAATGCCCTGGCCGTCCGTTATCACAAAGCAATAATCCAGTTGAATTCTTTCATGATTTTTCCTTATATAGGCTTTCTGATGAACGTCCTTCAGTAGACTTTGCGGCAATTCAGCTAAATCATTCTCGATGTAATCAAACAGAAGATGATCCACTTTAATCAAAGGCACTTGATCAAGCAGTTCTACACTGTCATCCTTTCTCCATTCATGGAAATGGCAGACATTGTATCCATTCTCTTCACCTTCGAACCAATTTACCCAAACATCATGAAGAAACAACATTTTTTACCCCTCACTTTGCAGCCTTTTGTCATTCAGTATAGGCAGAGGAGAGAAAAAATATTCCATTAGAAACACAATATGGCTAAGTGAATGCAAGGAATTTACTTAGCCTTTCAACGTTGTACTCGTTAATATGCTATACATCAGGAAAAACCGTTTGGATGATTTTTACTGCCGGAATTGAAAGTATATCCTTTGTAGTGGATTGTGAGGAAGACATGTATTTTTTTACAATATAATAACCTGCTGCATAGCCCGCCATAGCCGGATAAAATCCTTTTCCATATAATATTTTTTCATATTTTGGATCGTTTTGTGCGATTTTGCGGTTAGGTTCAATATGTTTTTTCCAAAGATGCTTGATCTGATCCTCTTTATAGAGCTTCGCCCATTTTGCAACAGGCTTTTCTCCTAGAGATTCTCTTACTGCATTTTCTGCCATTCCTTCAAGAATGACTACATCCTCCAGAGTATACTCAGGTTCGGGCTTCGGGTTTTTCTGAATCCTGCAAATGTGATGGTATTCATGCATGAGCAAAGCTTTTATGTCTGTCGGGCCCACTTCAGGCGTCAGAAACAAAAATAGTTTGTCACTATAGGCAAGACCGGATTTTCCCCCATGTTCTTTTTGTAGCCTCAAGCTTGAACTGTCGCTTGGAAAAATAAAGATAGGAACATCAGGTCCGCCCCAGATTTTTTTTAGTTTTTCACTTTCGGTATTAATAAACTCCCATGTTTTCTGCTTTTGTAAAAGCTTCACCATTTCCTGGCAGCCGCTCGTGCTTCTGTATATGCCATGGTCAATCAGCTTGCTGAAAATCAGGTTTTCATTTCTTCCCGGAAAATATGGTTTCAGCTTTTTCCCGATTTTCCTGTGCTGACAGCCTTCCTCTAGCCATTTATCGGTCGCTATTACACCCATCTTCTCACACCCTTTATAACAGGATATGAACCTATCCCTTTCCAAGTGTCTTTAGGGTGGTGAAAATATGAAGAAAAACAAAAAGGCTGCCAAAAGGCAGCCTGATTGAATTATTTTTCGTATTTTTTAAAGATAATCGTAGCGTTATGTCCGCCGAATCCTAGTGAGTTGCTTAGAGCCGCTTTTACATCCAGCTTTCTGGATTCATTCGGTACATAATCAAGATCACATTCAGGATCTTGATTCTGAAGGTTAATAGTCGGCGGCACAACGCTGTCTTTAATAGCCATAACGCTGAAGATCGCCTCTACTCCGCCAGCTGCACCAAGCAAATGTCCTGTCATGGACTTTGTTGAACTGATGGCAAGCTTTGAAGCATGATCGCCAAACACTGTTTTGATCGCGATCGTTTCAAATTTATCATTATATGGAGTACTTGTTCCATGTGCATTAATGTAATCAATATCTTCAGGCTTTAGACCAGCAGTTTCAAGGGCCTGTCTCATAGCTCTGACGCCTCCTTCTCCTTCTGGAGCTGGAGCTGTAATATGATAGGCGTCTCCTGTTGCCCCATAACCAACAATTTCTGCGTAAATTTCAGCACCCCTTGCAAGGGCATGCTCCAGATCCTCTAATACGATAATTCCAGCACCTTCTCCGATAACAAAACCATCACGGTCTTTATCGAATGGACGGCTTGCTGAATCCGGATCCGGGTTTGTGGAAAGTGCTTTATTGGCACAAAAACCAGCAAACGACATACGTGTAATCGGGGCCTCAGCTCCGCCTGATACCATTACGTCTGCGTCACCGCGCTCAATAACCCTGAAAGCATCTCCAATGGAGTTCGTTCCAGTAGCACATGCTGTAACGGTACAAGAATTAAATCCTTTTGCACCGAGAGCGATTGAAACCTGTCCTGCTGCCATATCCGGAATCATCATTGGAACGAAAAACGGACTTACTCTGCGAGGGCCTTTTTCAAGCAGCGTTTGAAATTGGTTTTCAAATGTTTCCATTCCGCCAATTCCTGAGCCAATCCATACACCAACTCTTGCAGCATTTTCTTCAGTGATTTCAAGTTTGGCATCTTCTACTGCCATTAAGGAAGCCGCAACAGCAAAATGTGTAAAGCGGTCCATTTTTCTTGCTTCTTTTTTATCAATGTATTTCTCAACATCGAAATCCTGTACTTCTGCCGCAACCTTGGCCGAATAATCATCCGCGTTTACGCGTGTTACCGGACGGACACCAGAAACCCCGTTCAGTGCACTTTCCCAGCTGCTCTTGGCATCCAGGCCTATTGGCGTAACTGCTCCAATTCCTGTTACAACTACTCTTCTTTTTTCCATGGAAAACACCTCGTATCTAATTTATATACAGGCTTATCTGCCCCATCTCATTGCAATGGCACCCCAGGTTAAACCGCCGCCGAAGCCAACCATTACAATTACATCTCCATCTTTTATTTTACCAGCTTCCAGTTCTTCTACAAGTGAAAGCGGAATGGAAGCTGCTGATGTATTACCATATTTATGAACTGTTTTGGACATTTTTTCAACAGGAAGCTCAAGGCGTTCGCGTGCTGCCTCCATTATCCGGATGTTTGCCTGATGCGGAATCAGGAAATCAACGTCTTCTTTTTTCAAACCTGCTTTGCGAAGGACATTTAAGCTTGATTCACCCATTTGGCGGACAGCAAACTTGAATACTTCTCTGCCATTCATGATAATATATTCATCCTGATACAAATGCTTGGCACCCGTTCCGTCTGCTCCTAGTTCGAATGAAAGAATGCCCTTTCCTTCGCTTACCGGTCCAACAACTGCAGCACCTGCAGCATCACCGAACAAAACAGCTGTATTTCTGTCTTCCCAATCAGTTATTCTAGAAAGCTTTTCCACTCCGACTACTAAAATATGCTTATAGGAATTTGTTTCAATAAATTGCTTCGCTGTAATCAGGCCGTACATGAAGCCTGCACATGCTGCACTGATATCCATTGCCGCCGCTTTTTTTGCTCCAAGCTGTTCTTGAATCATACAAGCAACGGAAGGAAACGGCCTGTCAGGTGTTACAGTTGCCACAAGGATCATGTCCAAATCTGCCGGCTCAATTTTCGCATCTGCAATTGCCTTTTCCGCTGCTGCGAGAGCCATATGAGAAGTGTTCACATCATCGGCCGCAATCCGTCTTTCCTCTATACCAGTCCGAGTGCGGATCCACTCATCGGAAGTATCCATTCGTTTTTCGAGGTCAAAGTTGGTAATTACCTTTTCAGGGACATACCTGCCTATACCTATAATACCTGCGTTCATATACGCAACCCCTCTTAATCAGTTTTTATAATATCTGCTTTCTCTAAAAGCTTGGAATACAGAATTTGTCATCAATTATTATGACTTGGTACTAATTTTAGCTCATTTTATGATTTTTATCAATAAAGTTGATGACAAGTGTCCATACCTGCACAGCATTTTTTTCATAGATTGGTAACAGATGTACATTTTTTTTAAGGCGGTGAACACATGAGTGATCTAAATGAGGAACTTGGGGAAGAAATTCCGATTAAAGAAGAAAGTGATCAAGCAGCCCCCTCGGAAGCAATGCCCAAACGCCCGCTTAATACAGGGAATAAGTTTGATCAGCTGATGTTCGGCAAAGGAAATTCTTCTTTAAAAAGACAGGAAAACAGATCTTCATCTGACGATATCACGGTAAATTCAGAGAATAAAGAAGAAGTGAATTATTTACACATTATGGGTCAGCTTGATGAAATCATGATATCTCTTAAAGAACTGAAACCTGTCCTAAAAGAGTTTTCCCCCATCGTGGATATCATTAAGAAAAAACTAAAGTAATCCTTTTTGCAGTCTTATTGGCTTTATTGAAGATATATAACCATTTAAATGATAAAATGAGAAATGCTTATAAAAAAATCCTAATCGGACTAAAATATCGAACGAGAGGTTATGTATGGACAATAAGTTAAATGATACAGATCAGCTGCATGAGGAAATCATACAGTTAAAAAAGCAAGTTCAAGAATATGAAAGCTTAATTAAAGATATTTCTGCACCGATTATCCCCTCTATTGTTCCGGAAACCATTTTGATTCCTATTACAGGAAGACTGTACGCTGAACGGTTTGAAATGATTATAGCCAAAATTCTTGAAGCCTCTTATCAAGAGGAAGTAAGCAATGTGATCATTGATTTCACAGCTATTTCTAAAAAAGAAATAGGTGATATTGAGGTTTTCGGCAAGTACATCAGGAACTTGACTTCAGCCCTTGATATGATGGGTATTCAAACGTTATACGCCGGTTTTACACCTGCTGTAACACAAGTTCTTGTTCAATCCGGGTTAAATATTATTCAGGAGCTGCAAACGTTCTCTACCTTCAGAACAGCCCTCCAGTATTTAATGAGAGAAAAAGGACTGGAGTTTAAAAGGGGGCTATCCCTTTAAACCATGACTAAACGATTTTTTTCAAGCAGAAATACTTGCAATGGCCTCTGATTGTTACATTTATCGTTAACAAATGAGGCTATTCCTATATTTCTAATTCTGCAATTATTTTTCTTTCAGAGCATCTTCCCTGCCCATGTCATATGCATCGCCCATTACTTTTAAAAACAATTCCATCATTGGCTGAATTCGTTCCATTGTAAGCTCGATTCCCGTTTTTTCCAGCTGAGCCTGCGCTTCTGGAAAGTATTTCATCGCTGCTTGCATAAATTCCATTGCTTTTGGATGTTGTTCCATTTTCATTCCTCCTGACTTTTCTTTAGGCTGTTTTCGCAAAGATTGTTGCTATTCGAATTGTCTTAGAACACGTATAAAGTTTAGCATCGTGGCATCTTTTCTTAAAATTCGCAAGTGTATCCTTGCTCTATAATCACTTAAATGGATGAAAAAACAACAAAGTTTAAGAAAAGAGCCTTTCTTTATTTTCCTTCGTAAAGCATTTTGTATTGCTCATTATGAACTCTCTGCAGCTGGATTCCTTTTTCTACCGGGGTCGTTTCCTGTAAAGGGATTACCAGATCTTGAGGCAGGTCAATACTTTGAGACAGACTAGACTCAATGTCCAAAATTTCTGCTGCTTTTGCCCACTCATTCTCTTTTCCTGAACTCACATACAAATGTGCTCCTTTATCAAAGGAAAAAAGATCCGTCTTTACTATAGCATTTACAGCATCCTTTATAAACAGGATTTCCCTCGTATCTTCCTCTATCGCAGCCGTTTCATTCAGCAAAACGGACTGGAACGCATAGTGTTTCGGCTGCCATGGCCCATACAATAAAGGAAGACGGAAAGACACAAAATGAGAGTCCTTTTCTTCAAAGGCTGAGGAAACCATTTGTTCCAGTTTCAAGTATTGTTTCCCTCGGTCAGTATCCGGAACAGGGATGGTATCTTTAGCTATTTTTTTTTGCTTTTTTCCAAATACCTCTAATGATGAAATAAGAATAAAGGCAAGTTCTTTTGATTTCACCCAATCCAATAACCTTGACAATTTCTTTTCATTCACTTGATCAGCTTTTTCCTTATCTTCTGGAACGTAGTATACAAGTGTTGGTGATTCATCGTAAAGGGGAAAGTCCTTTTCATATAAGGCTGTTTGCAGAAGGGCGTTTCTTCCGATCAGCATCATTTTTTCTTCAAATTCTTCTTTTTCCTGCTCTGTCCGAGGAGGCTCATATATACCATAGACAGGAATTCCTTCCTGCAAATATTTTTCACATAAAGCGTAGCCTAAAAATGTATGAATGCCAAAAATACAAATACTTTTCATATAACGTCCTCCTAATGAAAGCGATACTTGAAAAATATGCTTTTTAAAATACAAATAGTCCCCTTATTCCTAAGAGGACAATAATGACATTACAGCATTTTTTCATTTTGGTTATAAAACCTGATCACCTTATCATGAAGTCTGTAAAAATGATCCCCAACATGAAGACTAAGTTCAATTGGACATCCCCGTGAGTTTCTCCATTCTTCATATTTTCTGCTGTGCTGCTGATATGGATAAGAGCTCCCATTCATTCTTTGCCAAATCCTGACCGGAAGATCTGAAACGGTATCTTCAACCCTCACAAAAGGTAAATTCAGCACTTCTCCATCTTCCACTTCGTACGCTTTTGCAATTTCTTTAATCAGACGCTTATAAAAAAACTTGTTGTTTTTTTCATCTTCTATATATGCCTGAAGGTCCAGGCAAGGATTGAACATGGCTACAGACCTGATTTTATCCGGAATGCTTTCCATAAGCTCCAGACCTGTTAAAGAGCCCATTCCTTCTGTCAAAAGATGAACTTTCCCATTGAGGATTTCTTTTTTCAAAACGGTATGAATCAGCAGTTTAGATAATGCGGATGCTTTCGGGGAGCCCCAATGAATCCCTGTTAAATTTGACTGAAAGAGTGTGTATCCCTCGTTTCGAAGTCTGGATAACAGCTGTTTTCGCCCTTGATGCTGCATCCAAAAGCTCGTTTGTTCTTCAACAAAATGAAGCCGGTCCCCAAGAATGAGAACACCAATGCCATTGGGTTTGTATGGAATGTGCACCACACTCCACTCTTCTTCCAATTGAAAAAAACGATCGTAGATTTCCAAGCGCTTGCCCACCACCTTTCTCTTTTAGGGATTTCTATATATTATGTAGATGTCCTCTTTGACGAATGGTTTTTCCGCCTATTTGGACATCAAATTGACATGGATTTGTATAACTGCATCTTTTATTATCATGCTTTCATGTGATAAGATAGGTGTAGAATTGTATGTAAGCGGGGTGAAACTAATGCGTTTCATTTGGACATTTATTTGGGCTTTTCTATTAATGAATATGGCAGGCTATGTTGGCACAGCCATGCTTGGCACAGCTTATAACTTCGGAACAGCTTCGCTGCTTGCAGTTATTGCAACGGTTCTCTTTTACATAATTGCTGCGGTAGTGCCTGATAAGACTGGTGAAGAAAGCCATTAAACTCTTACAGAAAAAGGTATCCCGGATACTTTTTTTGTTTTTCCATTCCTTAAACAAGCTGGTTAAAACGTTAGAATCGTAAGGAAAACCCATTTGCCAAAAAAGAAAGAAACCATCTTATTAGATGGTTTCTTTCTTTTTATGGCTTCCGCTGATAAGTCCATTGACGGTTATGATTTGCCGTTTCCGGGAAATCATCGCCTGCTCTCAGCTTAATCATTTTAGGATTTTTCACATTATCTCCTGTTTCGCCAATCTCAATATATACACCATTATTCGGTGCTTTTTGGCCCGGTCTGAATCGATGCTGCTGACCCATTGCTTTCCCTCCTGTTCCAAAAACTTTCATGATAGTATGCCTCGTAAAGGCAAAATTCATGAATACTTAAGAACCACTTATGAAATGAGGAGCATTTTCAGCAATGCTTTCTGGGCATGCATTCGGTTGGCAGCCTGCTGAAATACTGCAGACTGGCTTCCATCTATAATTTCCGCGGTTACTTCTTCTTCTCTATGAGCTGGAAGACAATGCAAAAAGATACAATCCTTTTTAGCTAAGGCAAAAAGAGCTTTGTTCACTTGATAAGGCTTAAAATTTTCAATTCTGTTTTCTGCTTCTTTCTCCTTACCCATGCTGGTCCATACATCTGTATAAATGACATCGGCGTTTTCCGCTGCTTTTTCAGGACTGTTGACTAGTTCAATCACAGATCCTGACTGAACGGCCTCTTTTTGTGCTGCTGCAGTGATCTTTTCATCAGGCATATAGCCTTCTGGTCCTGCAAAAGAGAAATGGATGCCCATTTTGCTGCAGGCAATCATCAGAGATTGAGCCACATTATTTCCGTCCCCGATGTAGGCAACTTTCAGTCCTTTAAATGTATTTTTCCATTCATAGATGGTCATAAGATCAGCAAGAGCCTGGCATGGGTGAAATTGATCTGTTAATCCGTTTATAACCGGGATGGATGAATGCTCCGCCAATTCTTCCAGCACCTTTTGATCAAAAGTGCGAATCATAATAGCATCCAGATAAGATGACAGCACCTTTGCGGTATCCGAAATGCTCTCTCCCCTTCCAAGCTGAAGGTCTCTGGTACTTAAGAAAAGGGCGCTCCCTCCAAGCTGAATCATCCCAGCTTCAAACGATACTCTTGTGCGAGTAGAGGATTTCTCAAAAATCATTCCAAGAATTTTCCCTTTTAAAATAGGCTGCAAAGGATTTTTTTTCAACTCAATTGCTGTCTTTATTAGGGTTTGGATGTCATCTGCACTATAGTCAAGCAGGGTCAAAAAATCTTTCCTCGCAAAGCTGTTATTCAGCTTATGAATAGATGCTGCTGTATTCATTGGTCTTTTCCCCTCCCTGGATCTCCTGAATGGCATAAACATTGTAATCTTTTTCTTTAAATGCTTTGCAAAAGGCTTTTAGAATAGGCTTTTCCGTAATGACTTTAACTCCAAAAGCAGCAGCTTTTTTTCTTTTCATTTTTGCTTCTTCCGTATTGAAAGGACTGTATAGAATCCCGATTTCTTTTAAATGTTCCTCAAATCTCTCATCAAAAACATTCAGCACCGCAAGTTCCGGCATCTGTATATCATCCAAATCAGCATCTATAAATATCGGTTTCTCCAGCAAGTTTGTGTCATCAAACATTTTCCTGAAGGCTTCTTCTGCGCTTTGCCCAATATACATCCCTTCACCAGTTGATTTCATTTCAGGTGAAAGCAGCATATCCATATCAGGAATAGCATGCACAGAAAAAACCGGCAGTTTTACCGCAACATAATTGTGCTGTTTGAAAGAAAGCATCATCTTATGAAGGGCGGCACCGCATAAAATCTTTGTAGCAAGGTCAATTATCTGAACACCAGTCACTTTGCTGATAACGGGAACTGTTCTGCTTGCCCGCGGATTTACTTCCAGTACGTATACTTCCTGATCCTTCAACAAAAATTGGATATTCATTACCCCTTTATATCCAATTTCCAAAGCAATTTTTTCAGCAAAAGATTTCATTTTTATTTCTGCTTCCCTTGAAATATTCTGAGCAGGAATAATCGCATGACTGTCACCTGAATGAACACCCGCTCTTTCAACATGCTCCATTACTGCTGGAATGAAGACTTCACGGCCATCTGATATCAGGTCAATTTCTGCTTCTTCTCCTGTAAAATAACGATCAAGCAATACAGGATAAACACTTTCATCTATTCTTTCCAAAAGTGCTGAGAGCTCCTGTTCTGTATGAACGACGACCATCCCTTTTCCGCCGATAACATAGGATGGTCTCAGTAGAAGGGGAAAGCCGATCTCCAAGGCATCTCTTCGTGCTTCGTCCTTGTTTGCTGCAGTTCCTCCCTCCATCCTCGGGATTCTTAAAGAATCGAGCAGGTTATAAAAGGCTTGGCGGTCTTCCAGCAAATCCAGTGTTCTGCTGTCTGTGCCAAGAAGCGTAATTCCTTCATTTTCAAGCTCTTCAGCCAGATTGATGGCTGTTTGTCCGCCATATTGAACAACGACCGAATCCACCTTTTCATGTTCCACAACATTCATTACGTACTCAAGTGTCAGTGGTTCAAAGTAAAGTCTGTCTGCTGTTTCAAAATCTGTACTGACGGTTTCCGGATTATTGTTAATCATAATCGCTTCATACCCTATTGACTGAAGCGTTTTAATCCCTTGAACAGCACTGTAATCAAATTCTACTCCCTGGCCAATCCGGATTGGTCCGGAACCGATCACAAGAACCTTTTTCTTCTCAGAACTGCCAGGCAAAAGATCGTGATCTCCATAATAAGAAGAGTAAAAATAATTCGTCCGTGCATCAAATTCAGCTGCACAGGTATCTACATGTTTGAAAACAGGATGTATTCCAGCTTTTTTTCTTTCTTCCCAGATTTCTTTTTCGCTTTTGTTTGTCAGGTATCCTAACGTTCTGTCAGAAAAACCTTTTTCTTTATATTTCTGAAGAAGTTCTTTTGAATAAATCCCAGCAGGGTTTTGTCTGATTTCTTTTTCCATGTTGATTAAATTGGCAAATACATGTAAAAAATAAAGGTCAATTCCTGTTTGATCATGTAAATTCGAGACCGAATCCCCTCTTCTTAACAGTTCCGTCACGGCAAAAAACCTGCGGTCGTCTGCTCCCTTCACTAATTGCAGTAATGCTTGATCGGAAGAAGCTTCAAGTTCCGGCAGGAAAATCCCAATGTTTTCAAGCTCAAGAGATTCAGCAGCTTTTTGAAGGGCTGCCTCCATGTTTCTGGCAATAGCCATTACTTCGCCTGTAGCTTTCATCTTCGTACCAAGCTTCCGGTCGATTCCTTTCAGCTTATCAAACGGCCAGCGCGGGAATTTCACGATCACATAATCAAGTGCAGGTTCAAAGCTTGCAAATGTATTTTCGGTTAACGGATTTTTCAATTCATTCAGCGTATAGCCAAGACCTAGCTTTGCTGCAATTTTTGCAATAGGATAGCCAGTAGCTTTTGACGCAAGTGCTGAAGAACGGCTGACACGCGGATTTACTTCAATCACATAATACTGATTGCTTTTTGGATCGAGAGCAAACTGAATATTACAGCCTCCGATAATGCCAAGGGCCGACACAATTTTTAAAGCGGCACTTCTAAGCATCTGGTACTCTCTGTCAATGAGCGTTTGGGATGGCGCGACAACAATCGAGTCTCCTGTATGTATTCCAACGGGATCAATATTCTCCATGTTGCAAACCGTAATACACGTATTTGCCGCATCACGCATCACTTCATATTCAAGCTCCTTAAAGCCTGCAATGCTTTGTTCAATCAGGCATTGGCGGATTGGGCTCGACTGAAGTCCATTAACGACTAGGTCGTGATATTCCTCTTCTGTCGCCGCAATACCTCCTCCTTTTCCTCCAAGTGTATAAGCAGGGCGGATAATGAGAGGATAGCCGATTGTTTCAGCAAATGCTTTTGCCTCTTCTAAACTTGTGATAATTTCACTTTCCGGGACAGGCTCATTCAATTCTTTCATTAAAGAGCGGAACTTTTCCCTGTCTTCGCCTTGTTCAATTGATTCAATTGATGTTCCCAATAATGTTATTTGATATTTCTCGAGAATTCCTTTTTCATTTAATTCAAATGCAAGGTTTAATCCAGTCTGGCCGCCGACCGTTGCAAGCAGGCCATCAGGCTTTTCTTTTTGAATGATTTTTTCAAGGCTTTTGACCGTTAATGGTTCAAAGTAAACCGCATCGGCTGTCCTTTCGTCAGTCATAATCGTTGCCGGGTTATTATTCACCAGAATTACCCGGCAGCCCTCTTCCTTTAAAGCTAGGCATGCTTGAGTTCCGGAATAATCAAATTCTGCAGCCTGGCCGATGATGATGGGCCCTGATCCGATGACCAGAACACATTTGAAATTCTTTTTAGGCATACAGCTTTTTCACGCCCTTCTCTTCTGCCATTTCCAGAAATTCATCCAGAATCCACTCGCTGTCTGATGGGCCCGGGTTCGCTTCAGGATGAAATTGCGCAGATAAAATTGGCAGCTTTTGATGAACAAGACCTTCAACCGTTTCATCATTTACATTTTTAAATCGGACGGCAAAATCCTTCTGTTCAAAGGCATCAACCACATAGCTGTGATTTTGGGAAGTCATAAAAACCATATGGGAATTGAGGTCGTATACCGGATGATTTGCCCCTCTATGTCCGAATCTGAGTTTTTTCGTATTTCCCCCGTAAGCAAGTGCAAGAAGCTGGTGCCCGAGACAAATACCAAGCGTAGGATAGGCATCTGCTATTTTTTTTATAAGCTCCAGGCAGTTTTTATGTCCTTTCGGATCACCAGGCCCGTTAGAGAACACCACCCCGTCGTATTTCTTCGAAAAGACCTTTTCCATTTCTTTATAAGGAATAACAGTTACTGAACAATCTCTTTTAACAAGGGATGTGACGATCGATTTTTTATATCCAAAATCAATCAGAGCGATGCTTCTCTTTCCGTTTCCGTATGCAGTGATTCCTCTTTCAGCAGAATGCTGGCGAATGGTAATCGGCAGATCAGAAAGTTTTTCTTCAGCACTTGTGCTAATCAACGCTTTCATTGTTCCATTTTCCCGGATGTTTTTCACGACGGATCTTGTATCCACATGTTCAAGCATCGGAACATTCCACTTCGCCAAATATTCTCTGACACTTGAAACAGCCTTGTAATGGGAGAAGGATTCACAGCATTCATACAGCACTACTCCTTTTACAGTAGGCTCTTTGCTTTCAAAATCATATTGATTAATTCCGTAGTTTCCAATAAGGGGATAGGTAAAAACAATGATTTGATCTGTATAGGAAGGATCCGTTAGAACCTCCTGATAGCCTGTCATTCCTGTATAAAAAACAATTTCGCCTTCTTCTGAAGTATGTTCGCTTATTTTTCCTTCAAATGACGTTCCATCTTCTAAAATTAAGTACCCTTCCATCTCTTTCACCCTCTTCTGATGCATCAATTTATTCAGTTCTTGTACTTGCTTCAAACACTTACTTCTGCTGAATTCAGCACTTGCTTCAATCCTTCTGCAGCTTCCTCTATTTCCTCTTTCGATACAGTCAATGGAGGAAGCAGACGAATTACCCTCTCACCAGCAGGCAAAACTAAAATTCCAGCTTCTCTGAGAGCTGTAATCATGGAACCAACAGGTTCGCGGCATTCAATGCCGATCATAAGTCCCTTTCCGCGTATCCCTTCAACCTTGTTTGATGATTGCAGCTCTTTTTCTAATATGTTCATCAAATAAGATCCCTTTTCAACAACTTGTTCTAAAAATTCATTTTCAAGGACCGTTTCGATAGTCGCTTTAACAGCAGCCATCGCAAGCATGCTTCCTCCAAAAGTGGTTCCATGAGAACCTGGTCCAAACGAAGAAGCCAGTTCTTTTTTTCCCAGCATCGCTCCAACAGGGAAACCGCTCCCAAGTCCCTTAGCAGCAGTAATGATATCCGGCTGAATGGATTCCTTTTGATGGGCAAAGAAATAGCCTGTTCTCCCAATTCCTGTTTGCACTTCATCAATGATTAAAAGCGCCCCAACTCTTTTGCACGCTTTTTCAGCTTCTTTTAAAAACTCAGGGTCTGCAGGCCTGACTCCTCCCTCTCCTTGAACAACTTCAAGCATGATTGCAGCAACCGAATGATCATCAAGCTTTCTCATACTTTCAGTGTCGTTGTATTCGTAATAATCAAAAGAAGGAAGCATTGTACCGTAGCCTTCTCTAACCTTTTCTTGTCCTGTTGCTGCCATTGTAGCGAAGGTTCTGCCGTGAAAGGATTGTTTAAACGTAATGATTTTTTCCTTATTTGTATGCTTTCTGGCAAGCTTAATCGCCGCTTCATTCGCCTCAGCACCGCTGTTGCAGAAGAAAACCGCATCAGCGCAGCTGTTATCGCACAGCAGCTTTGCCGCTTCTTCTTGAAGATCATTTTGAAAAAGATTGGACACATGCCACACTTTATCCAGCTGATTTTCAAGAGCCCTCTTCACATTCTCATGACGATGGCCAAGATTAGTTACCGCAATGCCTGAAATAAAATCCAGATACGATTTGCCTGAAGCATCCTTCACCCGAGCGCCGTCACCTTCAACAATGGATACATCCCATCTGCTATAAGTCGGGAATAAATAACTCACTTTTCGGCAGCCTCCTTTTGTTTGCATACCTTCGTACCGATAAATTTGCCTTCCTTGAAAAATGTCTGTTTACCGCTGACGATCATGACCTGCTTTAAATGCTCAGAAAGAGAACCGGATGCAGCTTTGGCTTTTGGAATCATCCCTCCGGTAATCACTCCTTTTTCTATTAATCCATTAATCTCTTCCGGATTAATTTCATCAACGAGTTTCTTTTCCTGAAGAATGCCTTTTACGTCCGTCACATAAAGCAGTTTGTCTGCCTGAAGCGCTCTCGCAATGGCTGAAGCTGCAAGATCCGCATTCACATTCAAAGCCTGATAATCCTCTGTCCGTGCAAGCGGTGCAACTACCGGGATAAATCCCTTATCCAGCAGCATCTGAAGAATTTCTGTTTGAACGCTTGTTACTCTTCCTACAAAACCCAGATGTTCCCGACTAAGGAATTCTGCTGTCAGCAACCCGCCATCTTGTCCTGTAATTCCGACAGCATTAAGCTGCGCTTCAGAAAGCTTGCGGACCAGCTTTTTGTTCAGTTTGCCGGCGAGAGTCATCTCTACAACCTCAAGAATTTCCGGGGTAGTTTTCCTTTGCCCTTCAAAAAACTCACTTTCAATATTCAGTTCCGAAAGCAGTGAATTGATATCAGGCCCTCCGCCATGAACAATTACAATATTCCAGTTCTCATCAGCCATTTGTTTCACAGAACGGAAAAATTCTGAAGAAAGCTGGTTCAGAATGCTTCCGCCACACTTTAATACCAAAGTTTTCTTCATCATTTGCTCTCCTTACGTACGATAACTCGCGTTTATTTTGACGTAATCGTAAGTCAAATCGCATCCCCATGCTGTTCCTTCGTTTTCACCTACATGAAGATCAACTGTGATTAGAATCTGCTCATTTTTTAAATATTCCTTTGCTTCTTTCTCACTGAATGGTTTCGGTTCTCCCTCTTCCAGCATGCAAATGCCTCCAAGAAAGATATCAATTTTCGCCGGTTCCATATAAGCATCACTATGCCCCATTGCTCCGATAATTCTTCCCCAGTTGGCATCTTCTCCGTATACCGCAGATTTCACAAGGCTTGAGCCGACTATTTTTTTTGCAACCCTTCTTGCTTCTTCCTTCGTTCTTGCTCCTTTTACAGTTGTTTCAATGAGCTTTGTTGCCCCTTCACCGTCTCTTGCAATACTTTTAGCGAGTTCTTCACAAACCATCTGAAGCGTATCCTGAAAGACAGGCCAATCCTTATGAGTCTTTGTTAACGATTCATTGCCGGCACAGCCGTTAGCCATAACCAGCACCATGTCATTTGTTGATGTTTCTCCGTCAACCGTGATCTGGTTAAAAGTATTGTCCGTTATTTCTCTGAGTGATTCCTGAAGCAGAGCTGAATCGATATTGGCATCCGTCGTAATAAAGGCGAGCATGGTAGCCATGTTAGGATGGATCATTCCTGACCCCTTTGCTGCGCCGCCGATTGTAATTGTCTTATCGTCTGCCTGAAATTGATAGCAGCTGCTTTTTTCTACCGTATCAGTTGTCAGAATCGCATTTTGAAAAGCTTCTCCGCCGGCTCCTTCTACTGATGGATTCAGCATTCCAATCCCTGATTCAATCAGATCCATCTTTAAATGCTCGCCAATAACCCCTGTTGAGGCGATGGCTACGTGATTTTCTTTCAGATTCCATTTATTTGCACAAGAGCTTCGCATTTTATAGGCATCCAAAAGCCCCTTTTTACCGGTACAGGCATTTGCAATCCCGCTATTTACAAGAAGCGCCTGAATCTTACCTTCCTTTGCAATGCTTTCTTTCGTTACAAGGAGAGGTGCTGCCTGAAAGTGGCTTTGGGTATAAACTGCCGCACAATTTGCAGGTACCTTGCTGAATAGGACACCCATATCCCGTTTTTCATAACGCAGGCCGCAATGCACGCCATCTGCTGAAAATCCAGCCGGTGTTGCAGCCGTTCCCCCGGCAATCTTTTTGATTACCGCTTGAGTCATTGTTTCCTGCACGCTGATCCCTCCTGGTATTTAAGGATATATAGGCAATGCGTTAAGTCCCGTTGCTTCCTCATATCCATTCATTAAATTAAAATTGTGAACTGCCTGGCCTGCAGCTCCCTTTACGAGATTGTCTATAACCGACACAATGATTACCCTTCCAGTCCTCTCATCCGCTTTCAGGCCAATATCACAGTAGTTGGAGCCTGTGACTTCTTTTGTAGAAGGATAATTCCCTTTTTCTCTTATTCTCACAAAAGGAGAATCCTGATAGAACGCACGGTAATGCTCAAGAAGATCGGAAGTGCTCCAATTTTTGGTTAAAGATGCGTATGAGGTAGCCATGATTCCCCTTGTCATAGGAACAAGGTGAGGATTAAAGCTAATCATAATTTCTTTTTTTGCCCATAAACTTAATGCCTGCTCAATTTCCGGAGTGTGCTGATGCTCCGCAACTTTGTATATACGGAAATTTTCATTCGTCTCGGAATACAGCGAAGCTTGAGAAGCCTTTTTCCCAGCCCCAGAAACCCCAGATTTTGCGTCAACGATAATGGAATGTGGTTCTATCACTCCTTCTGCTGCAAGCAATGGAGCAAGTCCGAGCAATGTCGCAGTTGGGTAACAGCCCGGATTTGCGACGATTCTCGCTTCTTTAATTTGTTCCTTGTTTATATCAGACAGCCCGTATACGGCTTGTTCAACCGCTTTTCCAGATGCCGGCTTTCTCCTATACCATTTCTCATAATCTTCTAAATTTTTTAATCGCAGATCGCCTGATAAATCAATGATTTGCAGATTTGGATAGTTTTCCATGCATTCAGGGGTCAAAGCGGCTGATACTCCAGGAGGTGCAGCAATAAATAATGCATCGAGACCTTCCAGGTCCTCCTGGTTTTTTAATGTTTCCTGATTAATTCCTGTCAAATGAGGGTAATGATCAGAGTACCTTTTTTCCTGATCCGAGGATGTATATAATATACATTCTTGTACATAAGGGTGATGATGCAGAAAACGATGAAGTTCCACGCCACCATAACCACTGGCACCTATAATTCCTACATTCATCCAATCCCTCCTACGAGTCTCATTGAATTATTTACCCATTATAACTTTGTATAAACTTTAAATCAATTGTATTTTTATAATTTAATCCAAAAAAAAAAAAAAAACTGTTTTCGCAAAGATTGTCGTATTTCATATGCATTTAGAACACGATTAAAGATAGACTTCGCGGCATCTTTTTAGAATTTTCTATTATAAAAAACCGTAAAGTTTACGAAAAGAACCTAAAAAAAAGACTGCTTTCACAGTCTTAACATGCTCGTTAAATTAGTACACCGGGCAATGGAAAGCCCGGCTTTAAAAAAATATCAGGTAACACCCAAGGCGATTTTAGCATAGCGGGACATCCGGTCTTTAGACCAAGGCGGATTCCAGACAATGTTTACTTCTGTTTCTTTGACTTCCGGAATTCCTTCAAGTGAAATTTTTACTTGATCAACAATGGTGCCGGCTAATGGGCAGCCCATTGAAGTCAGTGTCATCGTTACAAGGGTTTTTCCCTCTTCGTCCATTTGCACATCATATACTAAACCTAAATTGACGATATCAATGCCAAGTTCAGGGTCGACTACCTGCTCCAAAGCTCCCATAATGTTTTCTTTCAATGCTTCTTCCATGTTATCAGCTCCTTTTCATGTATTATAACGAAATACTTATTAATACTAAACAAGATTGACTCATAAATGTTTTTCAAACCACGCCACTAAAGACAGCAGCCCTTCCCTTGAAACCTTGTGGTCTGCACCAGGATCCCGAATGAAAGCCAAATCCTCTGGATTAGAGTCATAATCCCTTTTTATTTCTTCATAAAAACGGTAAGTCGGTTCAAATGGAACGACGTTATCTTTTTCGCCATGCCAAAATAGAAGAGGCCTGTTTGCCAGCTTTTCTCTATGTATACTTAAATCATATGGTTCAAGCCGGTTTAACTGATCATCTAATTCTTTATCAGAAATTGGAATTACCTGTCCTTCATTTCTTAAGTATTCAATCTGCATTTTTAGGAAATCAGCATAATAGGGACTTCCCATCAAGCTGACACCTGCTTTTATCCATGAATACTGTGTCAGTGCCCCAAGCGTTACAACACCGCCCATCGAGGTCCCGGCTGCACCAATCCGAGTCTCATCAATCAGTCCTTTTTGGCTGAAGGCATTTTTAATAGTTTCCAGTTCACTTATTTCATTAAGTACAATTACCCAAAATTGAGCGTTTAATGCGTTTTGAGACAGGTTTTCCGACCGTTCACCATGATATAGAGCTTCAGGAAGAACGACCCTTATGCCTTTTTCGGCAAGCAAATAGGCATAGTGAAGATTGTTTTCCTTGGCGCTGGTAAAACCATGCACAAAAAGGACAAAAGGAAGTGCATCATTTTTTTCCTTTTCCCGAACAATATGCAAGAGTGGGATGCCGTCAATCTTGAGATTTTCTACGATGACCAATTTCTAGCCCTCCTATGAAATTTGTCAATAACTTAAGTGTAACATGTAGACAAAAATCTGATGAAAAAGATACACTAATCATATAGCTTCTTTACTATAGGAACAAAATTCCCGCCTGATATTATACATAATGAATGTTTTTGCCCAGCATAATTAAACGGACAAGAGGAGATTGTATGGAAACTAAACCTTATTTAATCGCACTTGATTTAGATGGGACTTTGTTAAAAGACGACAAAACGATTTCAGCTTATTCATTGGAAATAATAAAAAAAGCGAAAGAAGCAGGACATATTGTCTGCATCTCAACAGGCAGGCCTTATCGCTCAAGCTCTCTTTATTACCGGCAGATGAATCTTGATACTCCTATTGTTAATTTTAACGGAGCTTTCGTTCATCACCCAAAAGATAAAAATTGGGGCACCTTCCATACAACATTGGATCTTGAAATCGTAAAAGAAATTATCGATAAAGCTGAAAAACATCACGTACATAATATTCTTGCTGAAGTAAAAGACCGGGTTTATTTCCACCAGCATGATGAACGTCTCTTAGATGTTTTCAGTATGGGGGATCCCGAAATGACTGTAGGCGATTTAAGAGAAAACCTTGGGGAAGACGTAACAAGTATATTAATCCATTCTGATGAAAAAAACGTCGATAAAATTAGAGCTTATCTTTCAGATGTTCACGCAGAAGTTGTGGAGCATCGCAGATGGGCAGCCCCGTGGCACGTTATCGAGATTATTAAAAAAGGAATTAACAAAGCAGTAGGATTGAAAAAAATTGCTGACCACTACAATATTCCTGCTGAACGCATTATAGCCTTCGGTGATGAAGACAATGATCTTGAAATGCTTGAATTCGCCGGCCAAGGAGTCGCAATGGGAAATGCAATTGACAAGCTTAAATCTGTTGCAAATAAACAAACGAAAACAAATGAAGAAGACGGGATTGCGGTTTATTTAAAAGAAGCCCTTTCCTTGTAGTATTTGCCTGGTGCCCCCTTTTAACCTTTCGTAATAATTTCCACCGATAAAACCGGCTCGCGGATGAGACACTATAAAAGATACCGTGATGGTATCAGCTGCAGTCTTTATCCGATGAAAAAAGGGGCGGATTCGCAATGGGCAAAAGCAATAAATCCAAAAGATTTATACAGCAAGGGAAAGATACTGTTTCAAAACACGACGAACGTTTTCCATATCAAATGACACTTGCAGAAGCTGAGGATCGCGGCCGAAAAGCTGAAATGATCGATGAAGATTCTCTTGGAGGATTTTGATTATGGCAAACAAACTTTTCCAAAAAGCTCGTGAAACCGTCAGAAGTGCAGAGCATCCAGCCGAGACTTCTCAAACTGAAGCCTCAAGCAAAGCACAGCAGGCCATTTCTTCTGCTTATGCACAATCTTCTGAAGCAGAAAGAAGACAGCTGCGCGAATTGCAAGATGAACTAAATGAATTAAAATAACCAAATAAAAAGCTGCGGATGTGAAATCCGCAGCTTTTTATTATTTTTCCGAGATGTCAAATTCCTTATCAGCTGTTAAATAGGTACCATCTTCCTTCCATTTTCCTAAAAAAGTAAAGGCAGCTTGGTATTTTCCAGTCTTAAGGCCATGACCCTCTTTAAAATAATCCCATGTTTCTTTATAGCTTTTGGATTCTCCAGGTTCAAGCACCAGCTGACTGAGGGACTGAATAAACATTTTTCCTTTGGAATAACGATATATTTCCTCTCCGCTGCTGTCTTTAACTTGAATTTCGTATTTTTGTCCGGAACGGAATTCCATACTCTTTTTTGAATCAGATAGATTTTGAACCGTCAGTGTAAAAACTACTTGATGGTTTTGCTGTACAGCATCTGCTGATAAGGCTACATTATCCATGTTCATAGACACCTCCTTCGCATTATTGGAATGGCTGCATCCAAACAAAAACACAAGACTCAATAACCAGAGAGCCTTTTTCATATAGCACCTCGTTAACTTTTTCGGAAAAAGCCGAAAATTGCTGTTGTTTCAACAATATTCGTAAAAGCTTGCGGATCAATGTCTTTTATAATTTTCTCAAGATCATAAAGCTCATACCGGGTAATAACCATAATCATCATGTCCCTGCTTTCATTCGAAAAAGCACCCTTAGCCGGAACAGTTGTAATTCCCCTAACCAGTCTAGCGTGGATCGCCCGTTTCATTTCCTCGCTCTTCTTCGTTACAATCATTGCTGTCAGCTTCTCATATCTTGTATGAATTGCATCAATTACCCGTGTGGAAACATAGAGCGTTACGAGTGTATAAAGTGCTTTTTCCCAGCCATATAACAATCCCGCAGTAAATATAATAAGGGCATTAAGCGAGAAAAAATATGTTCCAACAGGCTTGTCCTTCATACGGGAAAGCACCATCGCGACAATATCCATTCCTCCTGTTGAAGCCCCAAATTTAAGGGTAAGACCTACTCCAACTGCTGAAATTACCCCGCCGAATACAGCATTCAAAAGAATATCCTTTGAAAGCTCCTGAAGAGGAATAAATCCAAGGAACACCGTTGTCCCAGCTACACTGATAATACTGTAGATGGTAAAAGATTTACCGACCATCTTCCATCCCATAAAAAATACAGGAACATTCAGCAGGAGCAAGAGCGTACCTGTTGAAATATGTATGGGAGTATGTTCCCCCAGTACGTTTGAAACGAGCTGGGCAATCCCGGTAAATCCTGAAGCATATACATTAGCAGGAATTAAAAATAAATTAAGTGCTATTGCATTAAGTAATGCTCCGAAAATAACGATGGCAATTCTTTTCGATTCTTCTTTAACCATATAAGCATAACCTCCAATTTTTCTTTCTGAAGTGGTTACAATGATTGTAATTTAGGTAAATCGTGATAGACTATTGTTGGTCATTATTTTATCCGGTTCATGAATGAGTACTTTATCCATACCCTGTTTACCGCCTCAATAAAAGCATTTTACAGGCTTTAGCCAGTAATGAAGAAGCTTCTTTTTTATTCTTAGCTGTTTTCACAAAGATTATTGCAATCCATACCTTATATACTTGGAAACAGCAGCTATGCACTAAAAAAACATATAAATTAGCTGCAATAAAGAATTCATTTAATCAAAAGAGGTGTACATATGAACGTTCACATTTTAGCAGATAGTGCATGTGATTTGCCACTGCAATTTTTTAAAGATGAAAATGTCACACTTATTCCGCTAGGTGTCCATGTCAACGGACAGGAATACGAAGATTTGGTCGCTATAAATCCAAAAGAAGTGTACCAAGCGATTAAACAGGGACAAACCCCTAAAACGTCACAGGCTTCCCCGCTTAAATTGAAAGAAATTTTCACCGATATGGCGAAAAAGGGTACGGAAGGACTCTATGTTGCTTTTTCTTCAGAGCTATCAGGAACTTACCAGACTTCTGTGATGGTTGCAAACGAAGTGAAAGAAGAATTTCCGGATTTTCATCTATCAATCATTGACTCAAAAGCCGCTTCATTGGGCTACGGTTTAGCTGTTGTCCGTGCTGCTGAGCTTTCAGCAAAAGGACTTCCATTAGCTGAGCTTGAAGCAAAAGTGAAGACATTTTGCAAACACATTGAGCATTTATTTACTGTGCATGACCTCGATTATTTGGCAAAGGGCGGCAGAGTCAGCAAAGCATCAGCATTTGTAGGCGGTCTTTTGAATATTAAGCCCCTTCTTGATGTCGAGGACGGCAAACTGATTCCTCTTGAAAAAATCCGCGGCAAAAAGAAAGTTTTCCGCAGAATGATTGAATTGATGGGAGAAAGAGGAAAAGACTTAAGCCAGCAAACGGTTGCCATCAGCCATGGTGATGATGAACAGACAGCAGCGGAAGTGAAGGAAATGATTGAAGAAGCCTTCAGTCCAAAGAAAGTCATTATAAACCCGATTGGAGCTGCAGTCGGTTCTCATTCCGGACCTGGAACGATTGCTGTTTTTTTTCTTAACGAATCTTTATAAAAGGCTGTTTTCGCAAAGATTGTTGCTATTCGTATGTATTTTGAAAACGCATGAAGATTAGCTTCGTGGCATCTTTTCTTAAAATTCCTGTCTAACTGGCAGGTATATTTTTGAAAAAGAGATAAAAACAAAGTTTAAGAAAAGAGCCTTATAAAAGAGCATGAGTAAAGTTTAAAAAAAGAGCCATATAAAAAACGGGTTAGGGCAAGATATAGGTACCATTTTCGAAAGGGGCCTGCCTATGCCGCATACCAGCGATAATGACAAAAAAGCAAAAGACAACAATGCCAAACACCATGAGAAAAATATGGAGGCAGAAAAAAATCGCCAAAAAGGCGAAAATTCTTTTTCCAAAAAAACAGATCATTTATGATGATGGCGAAAACTCCTGTCCACCGTATTCTTCTGCGGAGGATGGGTGTTTTTGTTTATTCAGAACTTCCAACTTGAAAATTTGCTTTCGAATTGCACTCCATTCTTCTTGCGATAAACCAACTTCTCTAAGCTCTTCAACCAATTCTTGAACATCGGCGGACTCGATATTTTTATCATTTACAAGCTTTCTTTTATATTCTTTAATTTTATCTTCAATCTCGTGCCCTTTTTCATCCCATGAAAAATACATGTTTTCTTCTGAAAGATTTTCGGCGAGAATTGCCCGGATTTTTGTGGCAAGACCCCTTTTCGCTGTAATTGCAACATCTGTTGCATGAAGTAAGATTTGAAAATGCTGATCTTTATGGGTCCCCTTTATCATTTTCATTTCTTTGGACATTTCATGGTGAAAAATCTCTCCTTCAACCCAGATCAAAGCTATAAACTGCCACCAAAGGAGCTTTGGCGGATCAGAAACTTCCCCCTTAATACCATGCTCCCTTAAAATAGACATAATCTCTTTTATGGCACCATCATAATTGCCTTTATGAATCATCATTTTGATGCTGTCCAGATAGTACATATAGAGAAAATAGGGCGCTTTCACAATTGGCACAGTTATTATCAGTCCAATTACTAGAAAACCGAGAACAAGGGCATAAGGATATCCCATCAACAGCTGCTTCCACATAACCCGTTTTTGTCTGTTATAATTGCTGACTTTCGTCGTTGTCCAGCCGCAAATAAGCGGAATAAGAATAAAAATGAGAATAGATATGATTCTTACAATTCTCGGATCTTTCGGGGCAAACAAAATAATATTGCTTAAATATTGAGGAAAAATTATGGAAAAGCCTATTAACAGCCAGTAAAAAGACAGTACTCCGATAAAGCTCACTTTTGAATCATCTTTTGACGGCACTCTGCCTAAAAAACTCATTGTAGCAAAGCTAAAGAGCTTACTCAGCAATTCAGAAGACATCCCCATGATAAATTTCAATAGAAACATAGTATTTTCACCTCTATGTTGACATAAACGTACGTCTAAATATTCCCTAATACCAGTCCCTGAAAACAAATGGACTTAATTACCAAATTAACAAAAAAAGCCCATTCATCGAAAAAACGTGAATGGGCTTTGAGACTTAAGAAAGCTTGAATAAGCCAACGGTTTTATTTAGATCATCTGTTAAATGACGAAGTTCTGTTACTTTCTCTGACATTTTCTCAAATGCTATCAGCTGTTCATTTGTGGAAGCCGTTATTTCTTCGCTTCCTGCAGCTGTCTGTTCTACAACAGCACTGATACTTTCCGCATTTTGAAGCACTTTCCCGCCCAATTCTTTAGACGATTGTATTCCTGTAAGCAAGTTTGTTAATTCCTTCGAAATCTGGTCCATTTTGTTTTCAATATTCCGGAAGGATCCTGTAGTCATGTTCATGGATACCTGCTGGCTTTCAGCAATCCCCACACCTTTTTGAACAGCATCGGCCACTTCTGCAATACCTTTTTTAATCAAGCTGGCTGTATCAAAAATATGGCTTGTGGCTACATTTGATTGCTCCGCAAGCTTCCGTACCTCTGCAGCGACTACCGCAAATCCTTTACCTGCTTCTCCTGCACGGGCTGCTTCAATTGCGGCGTTCAATGCCAGCAAATTCGTCTGGTCTGCTATATCGGAGACCGTTTTTGCCATATCTTCAATTTTCATTGTCTGATTCACAAAGGTTTTTGTCGATTCTTCAATCAGCAGGCTTGTCTGTTTATTTTCGTCGATAAGCTTTCCCTGCTCTTTGATTGCTGCCTGTCCATCCTGAACAGCCATTTGCGCTTCATACCCGTGCCCAGCCAGACTTTCTGAACGTTCCACGTTTAAACTGAAATCACTGTCCATGGTTTCTATGAGGTTTACAGTGTCCTGAAGATCCATTGAGATCGACTGAGATCCTGCGGAAAGCTCTTCAGTAGAAACAGCAACCTGGTTGCTGCTCTCCGTTAAAGCGATATTTTCTTTTTCCAGATCTTTCGCAAACCCTTCAACCTCTTTACTGACAGAATCTATCGAGAAAAGAAGGCCTTTCAGCTGGTCCGTCATCTTGATGAAAGATTGACTAAGCGCCCCAAGCTCATCCTTGCTATGAATCACAGCAGGCTCAAAAACAAGATTCCCTTTAGCAATTTGTTCTGCATTACGGGACAATGCTTTAAGCGGTCCGGTAATTTTTTTCGTTAAGCGCAGCCCCATAAAGGCTGTAATGATCAGAAGCACGACAATTCCTATTACCGCGGCTAATATAACAAATCTGATTTGATCCTGGAGTTTATTCTCTAGAGTATGATAATAATCGTTCACCATTAACTGAAGATCATATACATCATTTTGAATCCCTTTAATCCGGACAGATTCTCTCTTTACTTCAGGTCCCTCTTTATCCTGGATCGCTTTTAAAGCAGAAGGTTTCCACTCTTTATATTTCTTAATTGCCTTCTCAAGCGGCTGTATTTTACTCTTATTTGACATCAGCTTTTCAACATTTGCAAGTTCAGCACTTAATTGCTGTATCCCTTTCAGCGCCTCATCCTGCTGTCCATCAGCAAGCGTTAAAGAATAATTGTTCATGCTCTGCTGTACAGAATTCATTTCTGCATCAAGCTTTTGAACATCCATTAAAACAGGTACGTAATCCTGGTTGGAGGATTGAATGGAAATCATATTAAAGATGATAAAGCAGATCATAGCAACTGCAAGAATCAGCAAGCCGTAAGAATTAAAGTATAAACGCTTTTTGATGGTCATTGGCTCGCCTCCACTTCACCGTTTTTCACTTTTTGAGTCCATTGATCAAGAATGTTTTGCTGTTCAGGTGTCAGTTCAATCGCTCGAATTGGCGCAAGACCTACCCCGTTTTTATCCATTCCAAGTTCAATATGGCCACTCGGCACTTGTTTTGTTTTCGCAAAATCCCTCACTACATCATAAATCGCCACATCTACATTCTTTAGCATAGAAGTAACGACCGCTTTTTCAGCATAGTAATACTGATCCGTATCGACTCCTATAGCGTGAATATGATTTGCCTGAGCAGCTTTCAAAGCACCGATCCCGGTAAACCCTGCAGCTGTATATAAAACATCCGCTTTTTCGCTGATCATTTTTTTTGCTACTTCTGCACCGAGCTTGTCATTTCCAAAGTCTCCTGCATACTGAATTTTAATTGCAATATCAGGTTTTACAGACTTTGCACCATGAACAAATCCATCGGCAAACTTATGAATCAGCGGCACGTCAGCACCGCCTAAAAAACCTATCGTATTGGTTCTCGTTGTGAGTGCCGCTACCACACCTGCCAGGAAAGATCCCTGGTTCTCTTTAAAAGTGATGGAAGTCACATTTTTTAAACTTGAGACCGCATCAACGAGAATGAATTTTTTATTTGGATACTTTTTGGCTGTCTTTTCAAGATCCTCCTGAGCCATGAAACCTAGCCCGATCACAAGGTCATTCCCGTCCTCAACAAGCTGCGTTAATCCTTTTTCGTAAGTACCGCTGTCTTTCAGCTCACGGTAATCAAATAAAATCCGCCCCTCATTCCTTGCCTTCTCGAGTCCCTTAAAACCAGAATCACTGAAAGACTGATCCCCAAGCCCGGCATCTGACAGCATGATGCCAATTTTCACTTTATTATCAATTGAACTTACAGGCTTTTGTCCAGAACAGCCTGCAAGAAGAAAAAGAAGCAATAAAAAAATAAACTCTTTGCGTGCGTGCATTATGTATTCTCTCCTCTGTTTTATGTTTCCATTTCTTTTATCGGACTTGCGGAGTTATATGTTTATAGGGAGGGTGAAATTTTTATTTGGGGGTGGTTGGTGGTGGTTTTGTGCGGTGATTTGCTGGGGGTCAGGCGGGGCCTCCTGTCCCCTATTCAATTAGCGCATCGGGGGACAGATGCAGCCTTTTCTTAACCTTGATTTATAGCAGCAAAGAGGAATCGGGGACACACCTTTAATGCTTTTACTTAGTTGGGGTCAGAGCCACTTAACCAGGTCCCTGTCCTCTGCTGCATTAATATAGTGGGGGACACATAGCATAGGAGGATACCCCAAGCCAAATAAAGCCTCGTTTAAAATGGGGACAGATCTTTATTGCATTAAAGGAGCTGGGGCACCCATTTCACAGTTCCTGTCCCCCAATACAGTAAACCATTAAACCAGCAAACCACTAAAACAAACTAAATCCATAAAAAAAGACCCCAGTAAAACTGGAGTCTTCTTCTAGCTATTCCTTATCTTCCTTAACAAAGTAAGTCCATCCATCCTCCTGATAGACTTTCTTTTCTTTCATCAGGGAGCCGAGAGCTCTTTTAAATGCTCCTTTGCTCATGCCGAATCGCTGTTTGATGTCTTCAGCGTCGCTCTTATCGCCGTAAGGCATAGCGCCTCCTCTTTCTTCCATGTAAGAATATATTTTTTCTCCGTCTGTGCCCAGTGCTTCATGTACTCTTGGGAGCAGGGAGACATTGAGTGATCCATCTTCTTTTACGTCAATGACACGGCCTGTGACGGTTTCACCAAGTCTCGGCTCCTGCTGCATTTGAGAGGAGTGGATAAAACCTCTGTAGCCTTCAATCGTTAAGATAAAACAGCCTGCCATGATGGAACGATAGACTTGACCTGTGACATTTTTATTAAAAATTTCTCTGTTTGCCGGAACAACTTTTTCCTTTATCACTTCTTCTGTTGCCAAACGGGCAAAGAATCGTCCGTTTTGTGTAATGCGCAGTGTGCAGTAGAGCTTGTCCCCTTTTTCAGGCCAGATTTCGTAAGAAGGAGGCAGAATATCATTTGCCACTAAAGCATCCTTTGAAAGACCGATGTCTACAAATACGCCCATTTCATCTACCACATCTACTACTTCCAGCCATTCGTACTCCCCTTCTTCAACAATGGGCTTCTTCATTGTTGCGGCAAGGCGGTCCTGAAAGTCAGGGAATAAAAATACTTCAATCTTGTCCCCTACTTCTACTTCTCCTGTTATTTCACTATCATGAAGCAAAACCCGTTTTTCTCCGTCTGTCAGATAAAATCCGTATTCGACTCGTTCATCTGCTGTTAATGTTTCAAATGTTCCTGGTCTCATCGATTCACCGTTCCTTCCACTTGTTCATACAAGTTGTTTAGCCTGTTATATTCTACTATAATCAAGCTATAAGTGAAATGTTTGGAGGATGGATTGTTTATGGCAAAAGAAAGCTCATTTGATATTGTATCCAAAATTGAACTTCCTGAAGTAACAAATGCGATTACAACGGCAATGAAAGAAATTAAAACCCGCTATGATTTTAAGGGCAGCAAAAGTGACATCAAGCTTGAAAATGAAGAGCTGGTACTTATTTCGGATGATGACTATAAAATGGAGCAGCTGAAGGATGTATTAGTCAGCAAGCTGATTAAGCGAAACGTCCCTACAAAAAATATTCAATATGGAAAAAGCGAAAATGCTTCTGGAGGAACGGTTCGCCAGCGCGGTAAGCTTGTTCAGGGAATTGATAAAGAAAATGCCAAAAAAGTAAACACGATTATTAAAAATACCGGACTAAAAGTGAAAACACAAGTTCAGGATGATCAAGTCCGCGTAACCGGCAAAAGCAAAGATGAATTGCAGCAAATCATTGCGGCAATCCGTCAGGCCGATCTATCCATTGATGTGCAGTTTATTAATTTCAGATAGTAAAGAAAAGCGGAAGCACCCGTTCAGCCCCGACAAGCGCTGGAGGAAAATACTGCAAAGTTGTTCTTTAACTTTGAAGTATTTTCTGAAGCGACCTAGAGGGGCTGGGTGCTGGAGCTGGACAATAAGAAAAGCGGAAGCACCCGTTCAGCCCCGACAAGCGCTGGAGGAAATACTGCAAAGCCGGTCTTTGGCTTTGAAGTATTTTCTGAAGCGACCTAGAGGGGCTGGGTGCTGGAGCTGGACAATAGAAAGGCGGAACATCAGAAATCTGATCGTTCCGCTTTTTTATGGCTGTTACAGGTCACCATTTCTGCGTAAATCCAAATACAATTGATAATCAGCTTTTACCTGATTAGCATAATTTTCACCCAATGTTAAAATGGTGGTTTTCAGCTTTGGCAATGCTGCTAGTGCATCAAGAAATCCCTGCTCATAATTATATGAAACATAGGCCGAATTAAAATCTTTGTCAGATCTTGCATGAGCTAAAGCAAGAGCTGTCGCAGAGTAATTGACAAAATCCTGCATATCAGAAAGGCTGCTGAAATCAGATGAACTGATTCCTTCCTTGTAAGGTGAAATCCGTTCAACCCGGAATGATTTTCCATTGAATGCGATTGTTCCAAGGTGATTATCTGTCTCGATGCCAAGCCCCTTTGCAGCCGTTGCAGAACGTTCAGCATGAGACGGGAACCACCCTTGATACTGGGAAGTGGACAAGCTTCCCTCGTTGAACATCGACGGAAGTCGCTGTTCCTTCATTTGCAGAATCACGTCATCGTCAGGGGAAGCTGTCTTCCCTTCAATCAGAATATAATATTTGTCTGTCCCAAGACTGCCAAGACCTGAGTGAAGTCTTTGAGCAACATCTTTCATTTGAAAGTAGCCAGCAGGCATTGATTGAGCCCAGCTGCCAAGACTTTGAACGTATGAGGACCAATTATTCATGATTTCGCTTTTCACTGCAGCAGCTGAGGCCAGATCAGAATTGGACAAATCAAAGATTCTCTTTCCGTTCGATAAAATGGTCCATTTGTCCAAAAGCTTGGCAAGACTGTCAGAAGACTTGGCGTGCCTTAATTCATCCTGGACGAACCCGCTCTTTAAATAACCTTCGTCCAGCTGAGTTGAATTTTCACCGTTGTTTCCGTTAACGCTTTCAATCGTTGCTTGGTATGTACTTAAAAAAGATGATACAAGGTCCTCTTTCTCCTGAGCCGACAAGCTGAGATTTTTTGCTTCATCATCCCATTAAAAAAATACTGGGTGAAAACCGGATTAAATCCCAATAAAATGGTCCTTTATAAGATTCATCATAATCATTCAGGTCAAAAATGACGTCTCCTTTATCATTATCAAAAAAGCCGATGTTTTCTGCGTGTGCATCTCCCTGAATGAATGTTTGGATGTTCGGAGCTGTTTTCCATGAGCTGGGAACCGGTATAACGCCGCTCGCTAAATCATGATAATAAAGTGGATTGGTTGCTCTATAAAAGGCAAAGGGCGACTCTTCCATAGCTGAATATTTCTCTTCTCGAAGCGATGGAACTGCAATATACGAATTATCATTTGAGATCTCAGTCTTCAAGTAGGATTCACGGGAGGAAGACTTATCAGCTGCTGAGGCAAAAGAAAAAGGAACAATGGCAAAGGTGAGCGCTAATAAAGATGTTTTCAATTTCAAGATGTTTCCTCCTCTATTCAATTGGTCAACCCTAACTATACCGTTCGTTTTTTTCCAAAACATGAACCTTATGTAAAGATTGAAATAAATATCGAGAAAAAGGCTTTTGGTGAAATAAAAAAGCCTGGAGAGAATGGTTCTCTTCAGGCGGCCAGCCGCTCTATTTATGATTCGTCTGCTCTTTCATAAACTGATAAATTTGATCATAGGGAAGTTTTCCTTTTACATCATATTCGGTCCCGTCAATGTCGATTTTCCGATCTGCAAAAGCCATGCTTGTCTTCCCATATTTGGCTGAAAAAGACCAGCCTCCAGAGTAATTTTCCCTTTGGTTAAAAGCCTTTTTTACTTGTACATTCTCGATATGATCTAAGAATTGCTGTATTTGTTTTGAATCTGTTATTTTAGTATCCCTGCCATTCCTTAAATCACGTAGGATCAGGCTGTCTGCGTGCTTCAGTTTTTCTTTCAGCGGAAATTCACCATAGCTTTGAGAATAAAAAAGAAAAAAACCAGCGGCTATAACCAGAATGGCAGCAATTATCTTTTTTATGATCACCAGCCCCTTTTAACCCAATATATTCCATTTAATATCATAGAATCCTTCTGATTCCAAAAAATTCAGTTTTTACCCCCTTGAATGTTTTCGAAATTTTAGGTAAATTAGAAACAATACGAAAAAAGCACTGTCTTTAAAGCAAGGTGGATAAATTGAATACTTTCTTATCAAGAGAAGCTGAGGGACTGGCCCTATGAAGCTTCAGCAACCGGTTTTTACGTTTGGAAAACGAGTTTATAAACCGGGCAAGAGACGGCAAAAAAAGCATTCTGCTTGTTTTTCGGTCTTTTTGTCCGGTTTCTGCATTCATTGCAGGTCTTTAGAATCCAGCGTGCCAAGGTGCTAATTCCAGCAGGCATTATTGCTTGATAGATAAGAAGAAGCGCGCACATCCAAGTCTTCTTCTTAATAAGAAGGCTTTTTTGTTTAGAAACCATTTTACGAGACTTGTAATTCAAAGACTTGACCTAAACCACTCTTTTGCAGGCGAAATCAGGAAGTTTACTTTTGAAATGGGGGATAAAGCAGCATGGGATTTCTTTCAGATCTCAATAAACAAATTTTAATAGGTGATGGTGCTATGGGAACCTTGTTGTATTCTTATGGCGTTGACCGATGTTTTGAGGAATTAAATCTTTCTAAACCTGAACAGATTACAGGCATACATCAGGCTTATATTGAAGCCGGTGCAAATGTTATTCAAACGAACACATATGGAGCAAACTATATTAAACTCTCACACTATGGACTAGAGGATGATATCCGCCAAATTAATAGTAAAGCAGTCCAGCATGCTAAAAAAGCGGCTGGAGAAAGTGTATATGTAATGGGCACGATTGGCGGAGTCCGTACCTTTAAAAAAAGCTCTCATTCTCTTGAAGAGCTTAAACGAAATTTCCGCGAGCAGCTTTACATTCTTCTAAACGAAGGAATTGACGGTCTATTATTAGAAACCTACTATGATTTTGAAGAATTAAAGGCCGTTACAGAAATTGCCCGAAAAGAAACGGCTCTTCCAATTATTACAAACGTTTCACTACATGAAACAGGAGTGCTGCAGGACGGTACACCGCTTGGAGAAGGACTTGAAATACTCGAAGAAATCGGGGCAGATGTTGTGGGGCTGAATTGCCGCCTCGGTCCTCATCATATGATCCGTTCGCTCGAAGAGGTTCCTCTTCCGAAAAAGGCCTTCCTTTCTGTTTATCCAAACGGAAGTCTTCCCGGTTTAGTCGACGGAAGACTGGTCTATGAATCTGATGAAAGCTACTTTGCAGAAAGTGCCATCAAGCTGAGAGACCAGGGTGCGCGTTTAATAGGAGGGTGCTGCGGAACAACACCAAGACACATAGCAGCAATGGCAAGAGCTGTATCAAACCTCTCACCTGTTTTGAAAAAAAAGATCCGCTACCGGACAGAAACAGTAAATGTTCAGGGCAGCGAAACAAGAATGGCTCCGCCGCTTGAAGAACTGGTGAAAACCCGGCGCTCTGTCATTGTAGAGCTTGATCCGCCTAAAACACTTGGTCTTTCCAAATTTCTTGAAGGGGCCAAAGCTCTGCAAAGTACAGGAATCGATGCCATCACCCTTGCTGACAACTCCCTCGCTTCGCCAAGGATCAGCAATGCGGCAGCAGGTTCCATTATTAAAGAAAAGCTTGGAGCACGTTCTCTTGTTCATATCACCTGCAGGGACAGAAACCTGATTGGATTGCAATCCCATTTAATGGGACTCCATACACTTGGCCTAACAGATGTTCTTGCCGTAACAGGCGATCCTTCTAAAATCGGTGATTTTCCAGGTGCAACTTCCGTATATGACTTGTCTGCTTTTGATCTGATCAGCCTGATTAAACAATTTAATAAAGGCGTTTCCTATTCAGGAAAGCCTCTTGGAGAAAAAACAAATTTTTCAGTCGGGGCTGCTTTTAACCCGAATGTCCGCCATTTGGATAAGGCTGTTGAAAGACTTGATAAGAAAATTTCTTGCGGAGCCGATTACTTTATTTCGCAGCCTCTCTTTTCTATTGAACAGATTCAGGAGGTATACGAAGCGACAAGAAATCTTAATGCTCCGATTTATATAGGCATCATGCCATTAACAAGCAGCCGGAATGCCGAATTTATTCATCATGAAATTCCAGGTATGAAGCTTTCTGATTCCATCAGGGAAAAAATGCGGCTTGCGGGAAATGACAAAATCCAGGCAAACCAGGAAGGTCTGGCTATAGCCCGTTCTCTGATTGATGCTGCATTCGAGTTATTTAACGGCATTTATTTAATCACACCATTTTTGCAATACAATCTGACAGTTGAACTTAGCAACTACATTGCCGAAAAGGAAAGGCTTCGTTCGGAAAGGAAGTTTTTGAATGTCTAACATCCATGAGCAGTTAAAAAAGAAAATACTCGTTCTTGACGGAGCGATGGGCACGATGATCCAAAATGCAAACCTTACAGCAGTAGATTTTGGCGGAGAAGAATATGAGGGATGCAACGAGTACCTGAATATCACTTCTCCTGACACAATTTTGCGTATCCATGAAACCTATTTGCAGGCGAAAGCGGATATTATAGAAACCAATACCTTCGGTGCCACGAGTATTGTGCTTGATGAATATGATCTTGGTCATTTAGCTTATGAACTGAATGTAAAAGCTGCGGAACTTGCAAGAAAAGCAGCTGATGCCATTTCAACACCTGAATGGCCGCGGTTTGTTGCAGGTTCAATGGGACCGACGACTAAGACGCTTTCTGTTACAGGGGGAGCTACTTTTGATCAGCTAATTGAGTGCTATGAAGAACAAGCAAGAGGCCTCATTGACGGCGGTGCCGATCTTCTCCTTCTAGAAACGAGCCAGGACATGCTGAATGTGAAGGCCGGTTATATCGGAATCAAACAGGCTTTTGAAAATACAAGCAAAGAGCTGCCGCTAATGATTTCAGGAACGATTGAGCCAATGGGAACGACACTTGCCGGACAATCTATCGAGTCATTCTATATTTCACTAGAGCACATGAAGCCTATCTGTGTCGGACTAAACTGTGCGACAGGCCCTGAATTTATGACAGACCATATCCGTTCCTTATCCGATCTTTCCAGTACTGCTGTCAGCTGTTACCCTAACGCTGGCCTGCCCGACGAAGAAGGCAATTACCATGAATCAGCACAGTCACTTGCTTTAAAAATGAGAGGCTTTGCAGAAAAGGGATGGCTCAATGTTGTTGGCGGCTGCTGCGGTACCACACCAGCTCATATAAAGGCGCTCGCTGATGCTGTAGATGGCCTGCCTCCAAGAAAACCTGCTTCTGAACACAAGAATCACACTGTTTCCGGGATCGAACCGCTCTTATACGATGACACGATGAGACCGCTATTTGTCGGGGAAAGAACAAACGTAATCGGTTCAAGAAAGTTCAAGCGCCTGATCGCCGAGAGTAAATTTGAAGAAGCTGCCGAAATCGCCCGTCTTCAAGTAAAAAACGGAGCCCATGTCATTGATATTTGTCTTGCTGATCCCGACAGTGACGAACAGGCTAATATGGAAGCTTTTATCGTTGAAGTGGCGAAAAAGATTAAAGCACCGCTTGTTATTGATTCAACAGATGAAAAAGTAATAGAGAAAGCCTTGAAGCATTCGCAAGGAAAAGCCATTATCAATTCCATTAATCTTGAAGATGGAGAAGAACGATTTGAAGCTGTTGTGCCACTTGCTAAAAAGTACGGAGCTGCGCTTGTCGTAGGTACAATCGATGAAACCGGGATGGCTTTAACAGCGGAAAAAAAGCTCGAAATAGCGATACGTTCACACGATCTGCTTGTAAATAAACACGGCTTCGATCCCTCTGATATCATTTTTGACCCGCTTGTCTTCCCTGTGGGAACAGGCGATCAGCAATATATTGGTTCTGCAAATGAAACAATTAAAGGGATCAAACTGATTAAAAAGCGCCTTCCCCGCTGTTTAACAATTTTAGGCGTCAGCAATGTTTCATTTGGGCTCCCGCCTGTCGGAAGGGAAATTTTAAATGCTGTCTATTTGTATCACTGTACAAAAGCTGGCCTCGATTACGCCATTGTAAATACAGAAAAGCTTGAGCGCTATGCAAGTATTCCTGAGGACGAAATTACCATGGCCGACGATTTGCTTTTTAAAACGGACGATCAAACACTTGCCGATTTTACAAACTTTTACCGGGAAAAGAAAAAAGAAAATAAAATTCCAGTTCAAAATCTGACTCTTGAAGAGAGGCTTGCTCTTTATGTCGTAGAAGGAACAAAGCAAGGGCTGATCGAGGATCTTGATATTGCTTTATCCATCTATTCCGATCCCCTTGAGATAATAAACGGGCCATTAATGGAAGGCATGGCCGAGGTTGGGACCCTTTTTAATGCCAATCAGCTGATTGTGGCAGAGGTGCTTCAAAGTGCAGAAGTGATGAAAACAGCTGTATCCCATCTTGAGCCGCATATGGAAAAGAAGGATGACAGGGGCAAAGGCAAAATTCTGCTCGCTACTGTTAAGGGTGATGTCCATGACATCGGCAAGAATCTGGTCGAAATCATTCTGAGCAATAATGGCTACAATGTTGTGGACCTTGGCATCAAGGTTACACCGCAGGTGATCATCGAAGCTGTCAGACGGGAAAAACCGGATGTTATCGGATTATCTGGCCTGCTTGTCAAATCAGCACAGCAAATGGTGCTGACTGCACAGGATTTAACACAATCTGAAATATCCGTTCCGATCATGGTAGGCGGCGCTGCCCTTTCAAGGAAATTTACGGATAATAAAATTGCTCCTGAGTACAAAGGGTCTGTCCTTTATGCGAAGGATGCAATGGATGGCTTGTCACTGGCCAACCGGCTTCGCCAGGATCCTTCCCAGTTTGTCCGAAAACCTGTCAGGACAGATGAACGAATCATCACCAGCGGATCAGCTGCTGTAGCAGAACTGCTGGAAAGGCGTTCAATAATAAAAGAAGCTCCAGTTTATATACCAGAGGATTGCGATCGTCATCTTATTAAAAATATTGAACTGGATCACATTCTTCCCTATTTAAATCTGCAGATGCTTTTAGGCCATCATCTCGGGCTGAAAGGGAAAATCTACAAAATGATTGAACAAAAAGATGAGAAGGCAACTGCTCTTTATGAACTAATTTTGGAATTGATTAGGGATGGAAAAGAAAACAAATGGTTCCAGCCTGCAGCAGCTTATCAATTTTTCCCGGCCTATAGCGAAGGCGAAAAGCTGCATATTCTTTCCCCAGACAGAGAAAGTATTCTAGAAACATTTGATTTCCCGCGACAAAATAAGATGCCATTCAGATGCATATCTGATTATGTAAGAGAAAAAGGAAAGGCAATAGATCATGTAGCTCTTTTCACTGTAACAGCAGGTAAAGGCGTTCGGGAAAAAGCACAGCAGTATAAAGAAAACGGAGACTATTTAAAAAGCCATGCTATACAGGCATTGGCGCTTGAACTAGCTGAAGGCCTTGCTGAACGGACCCATCAGCTGATTCGTGATAAATGGGGATTTCCTGATTCACCTGACTTTACAATGGATCAGCGTTTCGCTGCAAAATATCAGGGGCAGCGCTATTCATTCGGCTACCCTGCATGCCCTGACCTCGAGGATCAGGCAAAGCTTTTCCGATTGCTTAATCCAGAAGCGATCGGCATCGAATTGACAGAAGGATTTATGATGGAACCTGAGGCATCTGTTTCCGCTATTGTTGTAGCCCACCCTGATGCAAAATACTTTAATGTTATGAACTGAAACGTCATGTTTCAGTTTTTTTTCTTTGGGGAAACCTTTTAACAGAGAGCAATGACATTTCTAACTAATTTTGACAGGAGCGATTACAATGACAAGCAATGATGACTACATGAAAAAACCGCCGCGTCAGCATCAGGACGTACAGCCTGGAAAGGAATCTCAAATGAATCCTAGGCCTGAGTTCAATAGGGCTTCTTATAAAGGCAGCGGAAAGCTTGAAGGAAAGGTAGCCATTGTCACAGGCGGAGACAGCGGAATTGGCCGGGCAGTATCCATTTATTTTGCAAGAGAAGGAGCAGACGTTGTCATTGTCTATTTAAATGAGCATGAAGATGCAATAGAAACAAAGCGATTGATTGAACTGGAAGGCAGACAATGCTTTTTAATGGACGGAGACCTTGGGGAAGAATCTTTTTGCAGGCAAGTCGTTTCCGAAACGATGATTAAGTTCAGTAAAGTGGATATTCTTGTGAATAACGCAGCTGAACAGCATCCTCAGGAAAATATTGAAGATATTACAAAAGAACAGCTTGAACGGACGTTCAAAACGAATATTTTCTCAATGTTTTATCTAACGAAAGCGCTCATGCCGTATTTTAAAGAAGGAGCATCTATCATTAATACAGCTTCCGTTACTGCTTATGCCGGAAACCCGATGTTAATTGATTATTCTTCTACAAAAGGAGCGATCGTTTCCTTCACCCGTTCCCTTTCCCAATCGATTGCTAAGAAAGGAATCCGTGTAAATGCCGTGGCGCCAGGACCGATCTGGACACCGCTGATTCCTTCTACTTTTGATGAGGAACAAGTTGCGAAATTCGGAAATGATACTCCGCTTGGCCGTCCCGGACAGCCGGAAGAGCTTGCTCCAAGCTATGTATACCTAGCGTGTGAGGACTCTTCTTATGTAACTGGACAAGTCCTTCATGTAAATGGCGGGAAAATTGTGAACGGCTGATTGACAGCTAAAATGGGGAGGCTTGCCTGATTTCTAGTGCTTTCAGGCAAGCCTCTTTTAAGTGATTAATCCGCTTTTACTAGTTTGGTTTTTTTGAAGCGAATGCGGTAGACAGCTATCCCCAGCAAGAATGCACCTATTAATATTCCCGCAATATAACCCCCGGTCATTTTGCCGGTTCCAGAATAAAGCTTGAGAGCAAACCAAAACACTCCAAAAATACCGATGAGCACCAGAAAAGGAACATTCCAATGCTTCCATAAAAAGAAATTTCCATTCCTTTCTGCCGGCAGTTTAAGAAAAGAGAAATATCCAACAAGAAGAAAGCAAATCACTATTGCTAAATACAACCCGATTTGGGGATAGGTAAGCTGATCATTGTAGAATAGAAACTGGTTTCCGGAGAAAATATGCCGTATTTCCCAAAGCAGGCCTTCACTAGGCAGAATTGAACCTGTGAAAATTTGAATATGACTCCATACAAGATAAAGCAGAATGGAAGGAAACATAAATATTCCCCATGATAGAAAAGCTTGAGAAAAGGAGGTTCCTGCGAAACATCCTGCTGTGAATACCACTGTAAAAACCAGGAGGAGCATGCTTCCTGTATAGAATAAAAAATGCAATAGGCTGCCATCTATCCTTGCATGAGCGTACTGAAGCAGAATCTGGCTAAGACTAAAAGATAGTAAAAGAGAAATAAGGATGCTTAAAGCGCCAATCAGCCACTTTGTCCAGAATATATGGCTTCTGGAATAGGGCAGTGATAACGTAAAATCCATTACTGAATGGCGTTTTTCCCCTCCAATCAATCGAATCGCAAGAAAAAATGGAAGCAGGACAAGAGGCCCGATAATCATTTTGTCAAACACATGGATGTTTTGTTGATCAAATAAGGCATAATGCTCCCAAATAATATAAGGGAGATGAAGCGCTAATACAGCAATAGTAATAGGAATGATTAAAATCGAGTTTCTGAGTTCCTTGTACACCAGCCCTTTTATTGCCATCTGTAATTTCCTCCCAATGTTCTATTGCATAGTCATTTCAATTCAGGTTTGTATTAAGTGTACTATTTCGTATAATACACTTTTAACAATAAAGAAATAAACTGGTTTTGTCTACTGTTTTTTGGAATTTATATACAAAAACACCTTCCAATTGGAAGGTGCTTACGCTCTTTTTTTCTCCTTACCTCGATTGTTTTCCTGGCAAGTATGCCTTTTGACCAAAGTATGGGGAATGATTACCCTTTTTATTGGTTCAGAAGGATTTTCGATCAGCTGAATCATATTTTTTGCTCCCTCATATCCAAGCTGAAAGATATGTATATCTACAGAGGTTAAAGGAGGTCTTGATAGTTCAGCCATCATCACATTATTAAACGAAACAACAGACACGTCAGCAGGAACCTGCATCCCCATTTCGTCGAGCGTATTCAGGACACCTACAGCCATCAAGTCATCTGCTACAACAAGGGCTGTCGGAGGCTCTTTCAATGAGAAAAGCTCAAGAACCGCTTCTTTTCCGCCCTCTTCCTGAAATTCCGCATGAACAATATACTCATCTCTGTATGGCAGACTGGAAAGGCTGATTGCTTTTTCATAACCGAGCAGCCGATCGATGGTGACGACGAAGTTAAGATTTCCCCCGATGAAGGCAATCCGGTCATGTCCCAGTTCAATTAAGTGCTCTGTCACTTCTTTTGAAGCTCTGTAATTGTCATTATCAATATGGGTAATTTCTTCCACATTTTTAAATGGCTTTCCTATAATGACAAATGGGAAGTCTTTTTCAAGCAAAAACTCTGTCAGCTTATCATCCACGCGCGAGTATAGAAGAATGATTCCATCAACCCTTTTTCCCTCCACCATCTGGACGACTCCTTCAAAGATCTCCTCTTCTGATTCCCCTGTCGACATATGGAGCGCATATTGCTTTTGATGTGCGCCTTTGCTGATCCCCCTTATTACTTCAGGGAAAAAAGGATTTTGAAAGGATTTGTCTGCTGAACTCGGCATAATGATTCCAATTGCCTGTGTTGTTTGATTCGCCAAGCTTCTTGCTATAAAATTCGGGTGGTAGCCTAACTCATTCATTGCTTCCCGGACCCGTTCTTTTGTCCTTTCACTAATCCTTGGATTATTAGCGATTACTCTTGATACAGTGGATGGCGCTACCTTTGCCAATTTTGCCACGTCTTTTATAGTTGCCATAATCCCACTTCCTCTCCTGCCGGCATCTACTATATGTGAACCCCTATTGTTGTCACTTTATACCATTTATTGTATCCTACAGATTAAAAACCTGCCTATGGATGACTGCCTCTCTATCATCTTCTTTTCTATCTTCAGCGTCAAGACAGCCTCAAAAGCATTTTTCTTAAGGCTCTTTTCTTAAACTTTGTTGTTTTTTCATCCATTTAAGTGAACATAGAGCAAGAATACAGTTGCAAATTTTATGAAAAGATGCCACAAGCTAATCTTTATGCGTGGTCTATGACTATACGAATAGCAACAATCTTTGCGAAAACAGCCTTTCTTAAAGAATCGGTTTTAGGATAATCCTTTGTAAACCTTTTCACAAGTAACCTTTTACAAGCAAAATAAAAGAAAAAAGGAGAAACGGATAGATCTGACTGCGTTTATAACTCCTGCTCATCTCCGCTCCTCCCATTTGATGAGGGCAGGTGATAAATGGTCTTTTTTCTGCACTCCCCTTTATTGGAGATCAAAGATTAACCTTTTGTTCCGCCTGCAGTCAATCCAGAAACGAAATAACGCTGGAATGAGAAGAACAGGATAGCGATTGGAACGGCAATTAATGTAGAACCTGCAGCAAAAGTCGTAAACTCATTACCAAACTGCTTTGCTACCATATCAAACAGACCTACAGCTAATGTATATTTCGTTTCAGTACGAAGCAGGACGCTTGCAATGATAAAGTCAGCAAGCGGTGCGATAAAGGAGAACAAAGCGACAACCGCAATAATCGGTTTTGCAAGCGGCATAACAATTTGGAAGAAAATCCTTAAATGTCCTGCCCCATCCATGCGTGCAGATTCATCAAGCTCTTTCGGAATCGTATCAAGATACCCTTTCATTAAATACGTATTCATCGGAATTTGGCCGCCCACATAGACAAGAATCAAACCAAGATGAGAATCAAGCAAATGTGTCATAAATGCCAATACATAGATGGCAATTAACGCTGCAAAGTTCGGAACCATTTGCAGAACAAGCAGTGTCATTAAACCATTTTTACGGCCGATGAAGCGGTATCGTGAAAAGGAATAAGCTGTCAAAGATACTAAAATTACAGTTATGATCATTGTAGAAATACTGATTTTCATTGAGTTCAAGTACCAGAATAAATAGTTGCTTTTTGACGTATCAAAAAGGAACTGATAATGGGCAAATGTTGCATTCTTCGGAATAATGTTTGATCCTGATAAACTTTGGCCAGGATTAAATGAGGAGCCAATGATCCACGCAACCGGATACAGGATGATCGCAAAAGCAATCAATATAATAAAATACGATAGAGTAAGGCGGACAAGTTTGTGTCTTTTAGTATTCATGTTAGATCATATCCTCTTCTTGGAATGATTTTGTACGCTTAAACTGCCATATTGCTATAATGATGATTACTAAAGAGAGCATCATGGTGATAGCAGCGGCTTTTGAATATTGTGCCCTTTTCATCGTTAAACGGTAAATCCATGAAATCAGGATGTCTGTTCCTCCGGCGCTTTGTCCCTCAATTGCAGGTCCCCCGCCGTTAAACAAGTAAATGACATTGAAGTTGTTAAAGTTAAAGGCATATTGTGTAATGATAATTGGTGCAGTAGAGAAAAGAACCAAAGGAAGAGTAATTCTTCTAAACTTTTGCCATATTGAAGCTCCATCAACTGTTGCTGCTTCATAAAGCTCATCAGGAATGGACTGCAGTACACCAGTAGTCATAGCAAAAATAAACGGGAATCCAAGCCATGATTGAATCATTAATAGAGCAATTCTTGTAAAGGTCGGGTTCGTCATCCAGTCCTGAGGAGGGATTCCGAAAGCATGAAGAATTTGCATATTGACTGCACCGAAGGATTCATTGAACATTCCAGCGAAAATCAAAATGGAAACAAAGGATGGAACCGCCCAAGGAAGAATAAATACGGTACGGATAAATGCTTTTCCTTTTAAGTCCTTCTGGTTTACAAGAATAGCAAGGAAAATCCCGATGGCAACCTGCAATGTTGTTGCACCGACTGTCCAAACAATTGTCCAGGCTAATACTCCAAAGAAAGTCTGGCGCCAAATATCAATTTTGAAAATATCCGCGAAGTTTTGAAATCCTACCCAGTCAACCAATCTTGCAGGAGGAGAATGATAAAGGTCATAGTTTGTAAAAGCTAGAGAAATAACGAATATAATCGGGAAAATAACAACAAAAATCAGTAATAAAAATCCTGGAGACATGATGAGATAAGGAAATCCATTATCTATCAGATTGCGGTATTGATCACGGACACTGCTTAAGGCAAGTCCAAGATCCCGCTTCTCTCCGTTTTTATAAGCATCTGTTATATTGAATAGATAAAATGCGATACCGAAAAGAAGTACAATGACAGAAAGAATTCCCTGAATCAGAAGGAAAATCGAATGATCCCTAGGCAATTGTGTTCCAAGGGTAACAATCCCCCATAATCCATTATCAAACATATCCCAGAAAACTCTCAGGAATGCAGCAGAGAAAATGAGAAATAGCACACCTTTTAAAATTTGACGATTGTAAAGCTGCCCCACGCCAGGAATGATGGAAAGAGCAGCAGCGATCTTTCTGTGGTTGGAATGATACTCAAATTGTTTTATTTCTTCCGGTTTAGGGTTGTAAGCAAGGTTACTCATTTCAGTATTCCCCTTTCTTTCTTGTACAGGCAGTGAAGTAATGGAACAGAAGAGCACTTGAGCTCTTATGAAAAAGCAAATCAGTTTATTCACTTTTTCATAAAAGCTCTGCTCTTTAATAAGTCTCTTTTCTTAAATTTTGTTGTTTTTTCATTCATTATTTAAGTGAAACTCAAGAAAAGATGCTACGAATTAAACCTTTTAGCGTGTTCTAACTAATACGAATAGCAGCAATCTTTGCGAAAAGTTAATTTTATAAGGCTCTTTTCTTAAACTCTGTTGTTTCTCACTCTGAAATTTCTCTTACAAGACCCATGATTTTGCAGGTACTTTAAGAAAAGATGCCCCGAAACAAGTCTGAATAGGTGATAAAGGCATTTACGAATAGCAACAATCTTTGCGAAAACAGCCTTTTATAAAGGAAGCAGTACCTCATTTGAGGTACCGCTCCGATCATTCAGCAATATCTTATTTGCTTCCTGATTGTGTAGATGCAATATCAGATTTGATACGTTTTACAGCAGCATCAAGTGCTTCTTTAGGCTGCGCTTTACCTGTTACAAGAGTTTGCAGGTTGTCAGCCATACCTTGCCATACTTGACCCATTTCAGGGATGTTAGGCATTGGAACTGCAACTGCAGATTGTGCAGCAACCGCTTTAGCTTCTGGGTTGTTTGCAATGATTGGATCTTGCATTAGAGATTTTACAGGCGGAATTTCAAATGTTTGCTTGTAGCGTTCTTTTGCTACCTTCGCGCTTGTAATGTACTCGATGAATTTTGTAGCCCATTCTTTGTTTTGAGAGAATGCACTGACGTTCCATCCTTTTACACCAGAGAAAGTTTTCATTGGAGTGCCATCTGCAAATTTAGGCAGCGGAGCAACACCGATATCAACTTTTGCATCTTTGTATGGACCAAAAGCCCATGGACCATTCATAACAAATGCAGCTTTACCTTCAGTAAATAGGCCATCTAGGGTTGAACCGCCGTTCTCGCCAATGATTCCTTTAGGGAAAAGTCCTTCTTTGTACCATTTTTGGATGAACTCTGCACCTTTAACAGCACCAGCATTGTTCAAACCAATATCGCTAGGATCCATTTTGCCGTCTTTCTCACCAAAAACATAACCTCCCATTCCGCCGATTACAGCATGAGCAAAGTAGAAGTTATCGAACAATGCAAGGAAACCGTACTGGCCGCCTTTTGTAAGTTCTTTTGCTTTTGCATAAAGATCCTCCATTGTTGCAGGAACTTCTTTAACTAGCTTTTTGTTGTAGATAAGTACTGGTGTTTCAGTAGATTTCGGAAGCCCGTAAAGCTTTCCATCATATGTTTGAGACTTAATAGAAGATTCAGTGAATGAATCAGTTACTTTTTTATCAACAGTAAGCGGAGCAAGAAGGCCTTCAACAGCCAATTGTCCGATTTGGTCATGAGGAAGAGTTACAATATCAGGACCTGAACCAGCTGGTCCGTCAAGACGAAGCTGTTCACGCTGTTTTGTCGCCATTTCAATATCTTTATACTCAATTTTGATACCGTTTTCTTTTTCAAAGTCAGCAGCTACTTGTTTCAGCCAGCCTGCTTTCTTTTGGTCTTCCCAGACAACTAATTTTTCTGGTTTGGCAGGCATGCTGCTAGCCGCAGTCCCATCTTTCTTTTCTGGTGTTGCAGTAGTAGTTTTCTCTTTAGCATCCGGACCGCAAGCAGCCAGTATGCCGATCAGAAGAAGCACCAATGCAAATAACGAAAAGGCTTTCTTCATTTTGACCCCTCCTAAAATAGTAATCTAGTTATTTAGTACTTGCACAAACGTTTGCACATTTTGTCAAAAAATTATAGCGCTTTCATTAAAGCGCTTCCATTTTGTGAAAACGATTGCACAACTTACCTTTATTATAGCGGCTATTTCACTTTTGACAACCATTTTTTGAAACTTTTTCTAAAATTATCCTTAGGGGGAAATTGACATTAATAGCGCTATCAATTAATCTTTAATTATTATAATCTAACGCAAACGTTTGCGCTGCTGTGAATTTTGAAGGAGGTCTATTATGCTAAAAGAAGCCATTTACCATCGTCCGAAAAATGAATTTGCTTACATCTATAATGATACAACATTACATATTAGGCTGCGCACGAAAAAAAATGATGCAGATCAAGTTACGCTTATTCATGGAGATCCGTATACCTGGAAAAATTCGGTGTGGGTATATGAAAAATCAGAAATGGAAAAGTCAGGATCAGATGATCTTTTTGACTACTGGTTCATCAGTATTCAGCCTCCCCATCGCCGCTTTCGCTATGGTTTTGAAATAAGTGACGGGAGCGAAACACTGATTTATACAGAAAAAGGTTTTTATTCAGACATTCCTGCTGATGATGTTGCATACTACTTTTGTTTCCCTTACCTTCATGCCTCAGACCAGTTCAAAGCACCAGAATGGGTCAAGGATACGGTATGGTATCAGATTTTCCCTGAACGGTTTGCTAACGGGGACCCGGATATCAGCCCGATTGGCGCTTTGCCTTGGGGCAGCGGCGAGCCGACTCGGCAAAATTTTTATGGCGGAGATTTTGAAGGAGTCATCAGTCACCTCGACTACTTATCACAGCTTGGCATTACAGGACTTTATTTCACTCCAATATTTAAAGCCCATTCCAATCATAAATATGACACGATTGATTATATGGAAATTGATCCGCAGTTCGGCGACAAAGAAACGTTCAGACGCCTTGTAAGGGAATGTCATAACCGCGGAATCCGCGTTATGCTTGATGCCGTTTTTAATCACAGCGGGCTTTATTTTGATAAATTTCAGGATGTTCTCGAAAAAGGCGAAAAGTCTCCTTATAAAGATTGGTTCCATCTTCATGATTTTCCGCTAGAGACGGAAGGTCTTCCAAACTATGACACTTTTGCGTTTGAAAGATCTATGCCGAAGCTTAATACCCAGAATCCTGATACGAAAGAATATCTTCTTGAAGCAGGCCGCTACTGGGTAAGAGAATTTGATATTGACGGGTGGAGGCTTGATGTTGCAAATGAGGTAGATCATCAATTCTGGAGAGATCTCCGGAAGGAAGTAAAATCTCTGAAAGAAGACGTTTATATACTGGGAGAAATTTGGCACGATTCCATGCCATGGCTTCAGGGAGACCAGTTTGACGCTGTGATGAACTACCCGTTTACAAACGGTGCGCTACGATTCTTTGCAGAAGATAAAGTAAAAGCTGAAGAGTTTTCTTCCATTATTCAGCATGTGATTCATATGTATCCCGAAAATGTAAACGAGGTGGCATTTAATCTGCTTGGAAGCCACGACACGCCAAGAATTCTAAATATCGCAGGCCACCGCAAAGAAAGAGTTAAGCTACTGTTCGCCTTTCAGCTCAGCTTTCTCGGTGCTCCTTGCATTTATTACGGAGATGAAATCGGCATGGACGGCGGAGCTGATCCGGGCTGCAGAAAGTGCATGGTTTGGGAAGAAGAACATCAGGACAGAGAACTGCATGCATTTGTCCAAAGGCTTCTTGCACTAAGAAAACAGATTCCCCTTCTTGGAAACAGCGGGAAGTTTCGATTCCTGGAAGCGAGTGACTCAACTAATCACATTATGTACAGTAAAGAAAATACGGAAGAATTGTTTGTTGCGGTTTTAAATAATTCAGAGAAGGAGCTTTCTGCAGCACTCCCTGTTTCAGAGAGCAGTAAATGGACAGATCTGCTTTCCGGAAAAGAAGCTGAATGCGGGGAAAATGGCGAAATAACCGTTGAGCCATACGGCATTCAATTTTACCTCACTAAAAAGTAATGGAGGGAAAATTGATGATTTAATCTTTCACAGTCAGGATGGTACCGTTGAACCGTGATCGAAAGGTAGCGGTGTACCTTCCTCCAAACTATAAAACTTCACATGAAAGCTATCCTGTTTTGTATATGCACGACGGGCAAAATGTTTTTAAAGGTGAAGATGCAAGATACGGAACTTCCTGGGGTGTTCCAGATTTTCTGGATCAAAGCGATATAAACCTTATTGTTGTCGGCATTGACTGCAATCATCATCGCTTTGAACGATTTAATGAGTATGGTCCATGGGTCAACAGGACAATCAGCAAGCAGGTCATTGATATAGATGAGCCTCTTGGAGGAGAAGGACCAGCCTATATCGACTATTTGGTCCATGAACTGAAGCCTTTTATTGATGAAAAGTACCGTACGATAACAAATGAAACGTCTATGATGGGCAGCTCTATGGGCGGCCTGATCTCTACTTATGCCGCCTGCAAATATCCGAACATTTTCAAAAGGGCTGCCCCTGTCTCTTCCGCCTACTGGTTTAACCAGAAAGAAATTGAAGAACTAGTTAAATTAAGCGACCTATCCGTCATAGAGAAATTCAATCTTGATATCGGCACAAAGGAAGTCAGTTCAAAGATTGATGCCAAGCAGTAGTTGCATCAAATCTTCCTATATATGATGCCTGAAAACGAAAGTCCCTTCCTGCATGTTTGAAATTGTAGAAGACGCAGAGCACAACGAAGCAGCATGGGCAAAAGAGTTCCAGCTATTTTCAACTATCTCTATAAATCCTACTAGAAAAGCTGCCCAGTGCGGGCAGCTTTTCCAGTTTAAAAGATTCCAAGACTATTTTTCTCCGAATCCCACTCTTCTTTTAATATCCCCATACGAATGGAATCATAATAGACACCATCAAATAAACGGCACTTCCTAAGGCTCCCCTCCGGCTTCATCCTCAATTTGATCAAAATGCAAAAGAACATCTAAATCAAACTATTTGGAGTTGAGAATTTAGCTTGTTAGAATAGGTGGGTACTGCATATTGTTCATAAAGGAGTGACGTTGATCATGAAAGATTATCAAAAACTATTCGAACCTGTTAAAATCGGGGCTTTCGAATTGAGAACCCGTACAGCAATGGCTCCAATGACACGAAGCTTTAGCGATAATGAAACAGGGGTCGTCACTGACGATGTGGTTGAATACTACCGGAAGCGTGCAGCAGGTGGAATTGGTTTAATCATCACGGAAGGTACAGTGATCAGCTCCAGAGCAAAAGGCAATCCTGGCGTTCCGGGAATTTATACACAAGAACAAATTGAGGGCTGGAAAAAGGTAACGGATGCGGTTCATCAAGAAGGCGGCACGATCGCAGCTCAAATATGGCACGTTGGCCGTTTAAGCCATCCTGAGCTCATTAAAGGGCAAACACCTGAAGCACCTTCTGCCATTGCAGCTGAAGGAATGGTTCCCCGTTTCCGCAAACCATATGCTGAGCCTCTTGAGCTTTCTAAAGAAGACATTAATCGCGTTGTCGGAGAATATGCACAAGCGGCAAAGAATGCCATTGAAGCAGGATTTGACGGCGTTGAAATACATGGAGCTCACGGTTATTTGATTGACCAATTTAACAGTGAAGCATCCAATAAAAGAACAGATGAATATGGAGGTGATTTGGCGCAGCGCCTTACCTTCATGAAAGAAGTTATTTCAGCTGTTATTGATGCCATTGGCGCTGACAAAACGATCATCCGTTTCTCAGCTCATAAAGTGGATGCAATGGAATACCGCTGGGAAGATGCCGATCAGGCAATCAAAACATTCACAGATGCATTCCGTGAAGTTGGGGTAAAAATCATTCACCCATCAGCACTCGATGCACAGGAAAATTTCGCACCAGGCCGGACTCTCTATGATCTTGCCCGCAAGTATTGGGACGGTCCTATTATTGGTGTCGGCGATCTGACGGCTGATCAAGCGGAAGCAGCGCTAGAAAAAGGAATTATGGACGTAGCAGCATTTGGGCGTCCGCTTATTTCAAATCCAGACTTCCTTGAAAAAGTAAAAGCTGGCCGTGGGCTAGAAACATATGAACCGAAAACACATTTGGTGACATTGAAATAATCAAGAAAGGAAGCGCCAAAGTGGTGCTTCCTTTTTATTTACCGATCTATCAGCTGCCGGTTTGCGACCTTCCTGTATTAAAGAGGTGTCATCCCTTCAAGCTTTTTAAAAAGCTTTGAAAAATAGGCGGCGTCTCCTATCAGGCATTTTTTCCGCCTTTCTCGATATATTGAGCAAAAACATGATGGGGTTTCAAAATCATCTTCTGAAATTTGAGCATCCAGCCATGGGTCATGCCCTTCCTCTTTTGTTTGAAAAGGAAAATACGTTGTAAAATGCTGCCAGTATATTTCTGTTTCCCCTGGCAACAAAGGTTTACACCCAAAATCTATGATGTTTATTTATCTGTTCAGCCTTGCTTTAAGTCAAGGCCCTTAAATCAGGTTTTTAGAAGCCCGGACAGTAGAATGGTTTGTTTGGACTGTTAGATGGCTCTTTCGGCTTGTTAAATAGAGTGATTGGCTTGTTAGATGAAGGTTTTGGACAATAGGATCCGCATTTCCGCCAATTAGCGCCTCAAAAGGATGCTGTTGAAGCCGGTTTTACTTGCTTACTAACCCTCCAGACTTCTCTTTTTACAAGATTTAATGAAAAAAGGACAGAATTTCAACAATTTCATTTGATTTCTGTCCTTTTTTAATCGTTTTCTCCAAAGACTTGTTCACGGTATAACAGACCTATAAAGCTATTTCTGATCATAATAATGAGACAGCGCCATAATTGCACTTCCCATCCGCTCAATTTCCGGAACAATGACCCGCTTGATCCCTTCTTCCTTGAGCGATTGTGCTGTTACCTTCCCTACTGCAAGAGCAACCACCTTGTCTGAAAAAGCAGTCAGAATCTTATCCTCTATCCCCTTTTCTCTTGCATATTTCATTAAAAACCGTCCTTGTGGTGTGCTCGTAAAGCTTACAGCATCCACTTTGCCCTCTATAATTTCTTCTGTAAGCTGGTTCAGAACGGCTTGATCTGGAGCAATGTGCAAATAGGGCTGGATTTCAATCGTTTCTGCATTTTTTGATGCAAACCATTCTTTAAGCTTTGGAGCCGGCTCTCCGTGAAGCTGAAGTGCAACTCTTTTACCTCGGAAATCGAAGGGTTCAAGTTCTCTGAGAAGCCCGTCGTTGCTGCCATCATCATCTCTTGCATCACTTTTGAGACCAAGCTTGTTCACCATTTGCATTGTTTTATACCCTCTGACACCGATTTTCACTGCAGATAATGCCTGCAGCCATTCCTCCTCAAAGCCGAGGTCTTTCGCTTTATTCCAGAGTGCTTCGGTCCCCATCCCAGTCGTCAGGATGAGCCAATCTACAGGATTATTGATCAGATTTCTTATTTTCTCCTCAAGTCCTTTATCATCTAAAAAAACGGTCCCTTGCGCCGGGCGCGATAAGGCAATGCCGCCTAAATTCTCTACAATTTTGCTTTGTTCTTCAATTTTCCGCTGTCCGGCAAGGACAATCCGTTTTCCTTGGAGCCTGCTCATTTGCTCTCCCCCTTTTTACTCTCACTTTACTATAGAACAGCCAGAAAATGAAGAAATCCTGATCCCGAACATATTCGCTTGTTTCAATCCGCTTTCTATCCCTATAATCAATTCGTGCGGTCAGTTCTGCTCGTGTTTGATATTCTGCCTTCTTTTCATGAATGGGCGAATGTGGTTTTCCTAATTCTCGCAGGTGTTCTCGGAGCTGTTTATTTTATAGAAAAATATTTGAGCTGGGAAAGGCATTTTACTTTCTCTTGTCATCAATTTTCTTTCGATATTCGCCGTGCATCTAGGTACTAAATACGGGATTCTTTTTAGTGATTACTACTATTACCAAGGATTTCGGAATAGCTGAACGAAAAGAAAGGGAAGATTTGGATATGGATATTACACCACAAGAAGAAAACATGATTTAGGCTCTCCGTGAGGTTGCATTGCCTCCTTTATTTGTGCTCATACGAATTAGAAATGATATTTCAAATGACATTGTAAATGTCGAAGAAAGCCGAAGAGATGACGTCGTAAAAACATTAGAAAAATACATCGGACTACTATGGGAAGATTATCATGAAAGGAAAATTTCACAATCCAAAGAAGAATGAACCGCCGCATTTGCGGTTTTTCTTTTGGACAAAAATCAACAATCAAAGATAACAGAGCCTATTAGAAAAGGAATATAAAGGAGCTATAGCGAAATGAGAATGAAAAGAAGGAGGAGGAAAGAAAATGGCACTTTATATTGCGCTGCTAAGAGGAATCAATGTTGGAGGCAAAAATAAAATCAAGATGGCAGAGCTTCGAAAAATTGTAGAGGAAGCCGGCTTATCAAGCGTACAAACGTACATTCAAAGCGGAAATGTTCTTTTCGAATCTACTGATAATGAGCAATCAGTACGGGAAAAGATGCAGCAAGCCATAGAAGCTGCCTTTGGTTTTTCGGTCACCGTCATTTTACGAACTGCAGAAGAAATCCAAAATACATTAGCAAGTTGCCCTTTTTCTGAAAAAGAGATTTTGGAAGCAGAAGCTGCCTCAGCAGCTGAAAGCCTTTATTTAGCCTTTTTGCTTGAGGAGCCTTCTGAGGAAAAAGTCGATCTGCTTACCAAAATAAAAAGCGAAGATCAATACCGCATAGAGGGAAGGGAAATCTATCTTCTCTTTCAAAATAGCATTCGCAATTCGAAGCTTGCCGCAAGTCTAAAAAAACTGAACGTCCCTGCAACAGTCCGAAATTGGAAAACGGTTACGAAACTTGCCGGGATGGCAGAAGCCATGAAGGAATAAATAGCCTAGCCTTTTTTCAGTTTTAAACAACTGTGGAAAATCGTTTTTACAATTCAATCCAGTTTTCCAACCTCTTCCCCTCTCAAGAAAAAAACGCCAGGAACCCTCCCGGCAGCCGCTTTTTAGTCTATAAGGCGCTTCTCTCCATTTGAGAAAGTTTTTTCATCCTGGGAGATGTAGTTTCTTTTAGAAAGGCTCTTTTCTTAAACTTTGTTGCTCATGACCCTATATTTAGTCCTCGAAACCAGTGGGGGAAAAAACTTTAAGAAAAGATGCCCCGATGCTAGTCTAAATGCGTGATAAAAGCATGTACGAAAAACAACAATCTCTGCCAAAACAGCCTTTAGAAAAAACCTGGAAGTTATTTTTTCGGATTTTATCCAGGATGGCCTTGTAAAAGAGCTGCATTAACCAGTTTTCGTGCATGAAGCGGATATTCGTGAATGGTATCCATTGCTTAGTTTCTGCTTCGAATGCGAGATATTCCCAAACCGAAATGAAAGAAGAAGTGAATGCAGTCTTTTAAATCCTGCTCTTGGCAGGATAAATTCTATTCTCAATCATTCCCTTACGGCAATTCAATTATAAGTAAAGCAGCCATATAGGCTGCTAGGCTTCGTTAATATTTATGCGGTAATGCTCAAACCATACATGAATTTGGCCAAGGTGCGCCAGCAGCTGAGGACCATTCATCAGCTGTCCGTACCAAGGTGCTTTAAAACCGCTTCCGTTTGTTTCTACAATATGATCCAGATTTTCTCTGTTTAAGAGGACATGCAGGATCGAATCCTTGTTTTGAAGATGGCCTTCAAGCCATTTTTTTACAGCTTCTGTATAAGCGGGATGATGCGTTTTGGGGTATGGACTTTTTTTCCGGTACAGGACGTCTTCCGGCAGCAATCCTTCTAATGCTTTTCTTAAAATTCCTTTTTCTCTGTTACCGTGCATTTTCATTTCCCACGGTATGTTCCAGACATACTCAACCAGCCTGTGATCGGCAAACGGCACCCTCACCTCAAGACTTGCCCCCATGCTCATGCGGTCTTTACGATCCAGAAGGGTCGTCATGAACCAAATCATATTCAAGTAAAATAGCTGTCTTCTTTTTGCTTCAAGTTCCGTTTCCCCTTCGAGGAGAGGTGTTTCCGTGATGGTTTCTTCATATTTTGATTTCACATATTCCTTGAGGTTCAGCTTCTTCTGCCAATCCGGTTTCAGAAGCTCAATTCTTGCTTCTGTTGATCGCATCCACGGGAAAACGTCTGAATCTCCCGGACTGTGAAACCATGGATAGCCCCCAAAGATCTCATCAGCGCATTCTCCTGAAAGACTGACTGTGAAATCCTGTTTAATTTCCCTGCAAAACCAAAGGAGAGAGCTGTCGATATCTGCCATTCCCGGCAAATCTCTTACTTCTGTGGCTTCTGTTAAATAATCGGCAAGCAGCTGCTGGGAGATAACTGATTGATGATGAGTCGTTTGAAATGTGTCAGTCATCAGCTTGATCCAATAGCCATCTGAATTTGGCTGAAAATCATTTTTCTTAAAGAATTTATCGTTTTCTTCATAGTCGATGGAATAAGTATGAAGCTGCCCTTTTCCTTCTGCTTTATAGACTTCAGCTGCAATTGCTGTAATGGCACTTGAATCAAGGCCGCCTGAGAGAAAGGTGCAAAGCGGCACATCAGATACAAGCTGTCTTGTGATCGCATCTTTTACTAGATAACGCACTTTATCCACAGTCTCATCAAAGGAATCCGAATGGACTTCACTCTTCACATTCCAATAACGCCATACTTTTAGTCCATTGCTGTTAAGCTTCAGCGCATGACCCGGCCGGAGTTCCTCTATCCCTTTGAATACACCGCTTCCTGGAGTCCGTGAAGGACCAAGCCCCATTATTTCAGACAATCCTTCTCTGTCCACAACTGCCTTTACATCAGGATGAGCCAGAATGGCTTTCATTTCCGAAGCAAAAATTAAGGAAGCATTTTTTTGCCGGTAAAAAAGCGGTTTTACCCCAAGCCGGTCTCTTCCAATAAAAAGTTCTTCTTTCTCGCTGTCCCAGACAGCAAAGGCAAAAATACCGTTCAAATGCTCCAAACAGTCTGCCTTCCACTCCATGTAAGCAGTCAGCAATACTTCTGTATCTGAATGCCCCTGGAATGTGTAGCCCCTTTTAAGAAGCTCTTTCCGGATCTCTTCTGTATTGTAGAGCTCTCCGTTATAGCAAATCGTAAATTTCTGAGCATCCTTTTTTCTTGTCATCGGCTGCTTTCCGCCTTCAAGATCGACGACTGAAAGCCGTTTGTGGCCAAATAATGCATGGCCTTCTGAAAAGAAATTGGTATCGTCAGGGCCTCTTTTTGATAAGGTTCCCGTCATTTTTTCTATTGTCCCTGTTTTCTTGGACAGGTTTCGCTGCATATCGATCCAGCCTGCAATCCCGCACATCCTCCATCATCTCCCTGTTCCAGCCTTTATCCTATCCTGGAAGGTTCATTTTGCAATCCACTATCCTAGCATATGAAAGCAGGCTTTGTCCGGATGATCTTAGATTCTGCATAAAGGCTCTTGGATTTGGGTAAAACGGAAATGTAGATGTCCAATTAGGAGTGAACAGCCACTTGAGTGAACAATTGAGAACGGAACTTTTGCGGTACCAGGACCGCTCCTTTATCATCGGCATGATTCAGATGCTTGAGGATGAATGGTTTTTCTTTGAAGAAGAAGGAGACGAAATGGTTCTGCTTGAAACAATGAATATGAATGAGCTTGAAATTTTTTTAAGCGGCGGATGGCAAAAAGGAAAATGGCTGCCAAGCGGAAAAATTAAAGGGCTTTTTGGAACTCATACAGTACATGAGGATGATTGCATTCGAATAAAAAAGCCGCTTCCTTTTGCATTTGATCAAATGCTCCATTCCATATCAGATGAAACGTTTATTGAATTTACAAAACAGCTGAACGGCATGGGATTTTCCGTATATGACTGTATATACAGCTACAATCAGCTTATGTTTATGGGAAAGAAAAAGCTGAAAAAAGGGGTTTCTTTTTTTCAATTTGATAATGAGGACAGAATATGTGCGGTTCAGCATCACTTCGAGCGCGGAAAAAATTCGAGCGACCGGTTTGAATTTACAACCAGCAAGGGAGACCGGGCTATTTTGTATCATGTATAAAAAGCGCAAGACGCCCGCTTATCGGCGGCAAGCACAAAACGAGCTGGCTAGAATGTTGTTCTTTTACCTTCTGACAGTTTGGCTTATGACCTCGAGCCGATGGCGCCTGATGCTGGATTCAGTGCATGAATTGAGTTGAGAAATGATTTAAATTCTGGCATTAAGATAAAAAATCTGCCTTCTGTTCAGGAAGGCAGATTTTTTTATGCAAATGGATGGAAACCCAAAGGCAAACGCAATCCCATGTAAATGACCAGAATTAAAGCAATCACAAAGATGATCCACAGTGTTCTTACAGGCTTTCTTTTTTTTGTTCGGACAAGGATCAATTCCATTAATACGATAATGACAAGTCCTAAAAAAAGCTTACCGAAATACTCTCCCTTGCTTAGGTTATATCCGGCTATAAACAGCTGCACTCCCGTTGCCAATATCAGAAGGTAGAATACCCTTGTAATCATATGTACAATCGTAAACGGCTTCATTTTACCTGAATTGAATAAAGATACTGCTGCAAAAAATAAAATAAGCCCTAAAAGCCAAGTGGTAATGTGCAAATGTGTTGTCAATGCATTTCCTCCTTTCTTTATTAATCAATGAATAAATTAATTTTACCATGAAAAGGATCTAAAAATGAAAGATAGAGATCAAATCTTGTCTATTGTGTTCTTTACTATCCTACGATCCTACGATATTGTATAAATAGAACCCCCAGTTAAAGCAAATGTAAGCCTTTTATTTCTGATTATTAAGGGGAGTACGGAGGGATTTTATGACGAAATCAGCAGATATTATTGAGATTACAGAAAAATACGGGGCGAACAATTATCATCCGCTGCCGATCGTTATCTCTAAGGCAGAAGGGGTATGGGTGGAGGATCCTGAAGGTAATCGCTACATGGATATGCTAAGTGCCTATTCAGCGGTCAATCAAGGTCATCGTCATCCTAAAATTATTCAGGCGCTGAAAGATCAGGCTGACAGGGTAACCCTTACATCCCGTGCATTTCACAGCGATCTGCTTGGACCATGGTATGAAAAGGTTGCAGAATTGACTGGAAAAGATATGGTACTGCCGATGAACACCGGAGCAGAAGCAGTTGAAACAGCGGTGAAGGCCTCAAGAAGATGGGCTTATGATGTAAAAGCTGTGGCATATGATAAAGCAGAAATCATTGTATGTGAGGATAACTTCCACGGAAGAACAATGACAGCTGTCTCCATGTCTTCAAGCGACGAATACAAGCGCGGCTTCGGTCCAATGCTTCCTGGAATTAAAATTATTCCTTACGGAGATCTGGAGGCTTTAAAAGAAGCCATAACACCAAACACAGCTGCCTTTATCATTGAACCGATTCAGGGCGAAGCCGGAATCAACATTCCGAAAGAAGGATTCTTAAAAGAAGCCTATGAATTCTGCAAAGAAAACCATGTTCTTTTTGTTGCTGATGAAATCCAGGCTGGTCTTGGACGCTCCGGCAAAATGTTTGCCTGTGACTGGGAAGAGATCAAACCGGATATGTATATCCTTGGCAAAGCCCTTGGAGGCGGAGTTTTCCCAATTTCCTGCATAGCAGCGGACAAAGATATTCTAGGGGTATTTAATCCTGGATCTCACGGCTCAACCTTTGGAGGGAATCCGCTTGCATGTGCGGTTTCTATCGCAGCACTGGATGTTCTGATTGATGAAAGATTAGCAGAACGCTCTCTTGAACTAGGAAACTATTTTCAGGAAAAGCTGGGCGAAATTGATAACCCAATCATAAAAGAAGTTCGCGGAAAAGGTCTTTTCATTGGCGTGGAGCTTACAGAAGACGCACGTCCATACTGTGAAAAATTAAAAACAGAAGGCCTTCTTTGCAAAGAAACACATGATACAGTTATTCGTTTTGCGCCTCCTCTTATTATTTCAAAAGAGGATCTTGACTGGGCGATTGAACGGGTTAAAAACGTGCTTTCTAAGTAAGAAAATAATGAAAGGGCTGCTTCAAAAGACTAATCTTTTGAAGCAGCCCTTTTTATTCAGATGTTTTTCTCTACTCGGTATAAATCAGAAGAATTAACGATGTTTTAAGTGAGTCAGGTACCCGTTCAGCCTCATACCAAATATAACCCCTGCTCAGAAACGAATCTGTCTGCTTCATTCTCAAACTCTTCTAAAATAATCAATATGCCTTCCTGCCCGCCCCATTCCACATGAGCCCCGATAATCTTGAAAACGAGCATTTTTGACAAATAGTCTTTCTTTTCCAAAACGAAAAAGGACCTGAGATATCAGCTTCTCATTTCTTTATTACTTTATCTTGTTTTTCAATTTTCCGACTGAAGTGATGCTGATTTCCACCTCATCACCTGATTTTAGAAACCTCGGCGGTTTAAAACCGCTTCCCACGCCTGACGGGGTTCCTGTTGCGATAATGTCTCCAGGTTCAAGAGTGGTACCTTGCGAGATAACAGAAATAATGTGTTCAATTGAAAAAATCATATCTCGCGTTTTTCCGGACTGCCGCACTTCCCCGTTTACTTTCGTTTCCACCATCAATGCGTATGGGTCCGCAATAACAGACTTGTGCACAATATAGGGTCCCATGGGACAAGAGGTATCAAGGCTTTTTCCAAGTAAAAATTGTTTATGGTTCCTTTGAAGATTTCTCGCTGTCACGTCATTTAAAACAGTATAGCCAAATACGTAATCCATTGCTTCCTCTTCAGCTATTTGCTTTCCTCTTTTTTCAATGATGACAGCAAGTTCCCCTTCGTAATCAAGCTCTTGTGTTATATGTGTGTGCGGATCAATTAATTCTTCCGGACCGATAATCGCTGTTGGCGCTTTTGAAAAAAGCATTGGGTATTCAGGAATATCCGCTTCGCTCCCCATTTCGATTGCATGATCACGATAATTTTTTCCGACACAGAAAATATTTTTCTTTGGTCTCGGTATAGGCGAGAGCAATTTCACATCTTTCAGCGGATAAATAAATGAGCCGGCTTCTTCCGATTTTTCCAGCCACTGCTGAAGCTGCCTGACATGATTTATAAGCTTTTCCCCTTTTTCTATGCAGCAGATCATATCAGCAGGAATAGTCTCCATTTCAAATAATTTTTTTTCTGCTTTTTGCAGGTCTAAAATTTGGTTTTCTTCCATGATCAATCCGATGAATGTTCTTCCGTTGAGCTGGGCGGTTGCAAAATTCATTGATCCATTCCCCCGTGACTTCGTTTTATGTTCATTTTTGCCTGTTTTACTTTTTTAAAGGCTCTTTTGCTTTTTCATCTAATTTAATGAATTCTGGTATACATCTGCGAATTTTAAGAAAAGATGCCCCGAAGCAAGACAAAATGCGTGATAAAGGCATTTGCGAATAGCAACAATCTATGCGAAAAGCCTTTTTAACAGCCAAAGAAGGAGCTGGCATTAGAAGCCGTTTGCTTCTTCACTTCTTCAAGCTGGATGGAGTAAATATTCGACAAACACTTGCAAATATCCTCCAAAAGAAAAGGGCTTGTTTTTCTGCCTTGAAACGGACCGTAATATTTCCAGGGGCTAGCTTTTTGCAAGAAAACCTCCAAGCTTTCTTCCACTTCTCTATTTCTTTGTCCAGATTAGCGGCGTCATATTGATCAAGATGGATAGGCGCATCTATCATGTTTTCTCAGAAGCCTCCTGAAAAGGGATAAAGCCTTCTTTATTTATTTTGATATTTTCAGCTGGGAACACCTTTTCAAAGTCTTTGACTACTTGATGAATATGTTTTCTGTTAAACCATTCTTCCGCCTCTGCTTCTTGGTGCAGCTCTTCCATCCCAAGCTTGATCGAACGTTTTCCGTTTGCTCCATCCCCCATAAATAAATCATCAAGACATACCCTGTTTGTTATCCCGCTCAGTTTTTTTGGAAACTCATCAGAATAAGGAAGGACTGGGGCTGCTGCAGCCTGTGTCGTTATTCCGTTTTCCGTCAGAAGTTTCAAAGCATTCATTCTTGCTTTTAATGGAGGCGCTCCCGGTGAAAACAGCTTTCTTATTTCTTCCCGATCTGTTTCAATTGTCATGCTGACGAGCAGATTGCCGTTAAATTTCTTGAAAAGATCCAGATCTCTTTTTACAAGAGGACTTCTCGTCTGGACAAATAAAAAATCAGGCTGGATCTCAGTCATTGTTTCAAGCAGCAGTCTCGTGATCTTTTCATTGCTTTCAACTCCCTGATATGGATCTGTGCTTGAGGACATGAATATTCTGACGGGCCCTTTTTCCTTTGCCTTTTTCAGTTCCTTCGCAAATGACTCTTTCGATGCCTGCTTAACATCTACCCAGGTCCCCCATTCTTCCTTCCGAAAAAGAGATACCGGCAGCTTCCTGACATAGCAGTATTTGCAGCCGAATGAACAGCCGATATAGGGATTCAGCGAATACTCATATCCTTCAAGAAATCCGCCTGTTTTGGTTAAAAAAGCTTTTGGATTTCTATAAGAAATCTCCAACTAAACACCCCCTCATCTGTTGAAAGATGTAACATTATTAGTAATTTTAGCGAAAATGAAGACAAATTCATTTTCCGTTGTATAATAGGTTTATTCATTTCCAATTACATACCAATTATCTATTGAAATGGATGGATCATATTGAAAGTTGGAGAAAGCAATGGTCAATGAAATTGAAGCTAAAAGAAAAAGTTTAATAGAAACCGCTAGGCTTTATGGTATGAATGATGCCGCCACTATTCAATGCAGCCAAGAGCTGGATGAGCTTCTTTTAGAACAAATGAAACAGCAATCCAAGCATCCTCTTCCAAAAAATAGCAGACGCATGAGATAACATTTCTAAGCACCATAAATCATCTTGCGCCATACTTTTTCAGCAGGCCCGTAAGAAAATCTCCTAAACCATAACACACTTAAGAATGCCTGCCCAACATAAACGACTATTGCAATCGCTATACTTCTTGCTGAAGAAGCCTCCCCGTATAATCGGAGTCCATAGGAATAAAACACGAAGCAAAGGACAACTGATTGTATTAAATAATTTGACAGAGATGCCCTTCCCATTTCCAGCAGAGGTTTATATGCTTTTTCATTCATTCTTCTTTGCAATAACAGAAGGATGCCGCTTGCGTAGAAAAAAGCGAGTACCGGTCCTCCAATTGAAAGCTGCAGATGCCGTGTCAAAACATTTTCTCCTGTCACATACGGGCATATTTTCAACGGCAGCCCAATTGCCCATGACAAGAAGAAAAGGAGTTTCAGCTCTTTTCTCACATCCGGTTCAAGCTTATTTTGAAACCAGCCGCGCTTTGCCGCATAAGCTCCGAGCATAAAAAGCGGCAGCAGTGAAAGAATCAATAACGGTGCATTATATAGATTGTTTGTATAATACCAGTCTGCCAATCTTCGGCCAAATATTGCAACCCAGGAGCCTTGACTATAGGTTTGCAGTGAGTGCTGAATCTGTTCTTGCCGGCCTGCCAAGATGAGATTTTGAGGCCTTTCTGCCCCTGCAATTGCATATAATAATCCTAAAAGAATATTCGGTATAAACAGAAGGCAAATTCCACATTGCAGCAGAAAGGCTCTGGACATCTTTATCAATGGCATAAAAATGAAGCCGGTAACCGCATAGGTCATTAAAATATCTCCATGCCAAATAAAAAAAGCATGAATGACCCCAAACAAGAAAAGGGCAGCAAGCCTCTTTCCATAAAATTTGCTGAACGATTGATCTCTTTGCCTGAGCCTTTCATAAAAAAGCCACGTCCCAGCTCCAAACAGCAAAGAAAAGAGAGGATAAAAGCTTGCCTGAGCAAATATTGAAACCATTATTTCAATCGTTCTGTCTGTAAAATCATTGCTCTCAACCATTGATTTTTGGTAAAGAAGCGGTCTTGAAAAATCAAAAATATTCACAAGCACAATTCCAAACAATGCAAAACCTCTTAATATATCAAGTGAATAAAGCCTTTCTGCTTTTTCTACAGGAGTGAATTTCTCCATAGCAGCTGCCCTCATTTCTCCGCTAATATCACAACTTTTTATCTATATCATAAACTGCATGTAACAAAGCCCTGTTGTTTTTAATTTCTTCAGAAAGGGTTCATACCCTTTTAAAAGTAAGGCTCTTTTCTTAAACTTTGGCGAAAACAGCCAAAAGTAAAGGATGTTTTTTATGCCTGCTATCGTAGGGATCTTCAAAGTAAACAGTATTGGAACGTCGAGTATTCTCCATATAGGGGATGTCCTGAACATTTCTCCCGTAAGTGAAGTCAAAACCTTTTCCGGAGCCGGCTCCTTTGTTACCGGAGATGATTTAACAATCTACAACCAGAACAGTGTGACAAATACGTATGACAACAATGCTGTCGACCAGCCAATTGTCGGCAATCTCTAGGGGTGAAGATTGTGAACTTTTACATTACCCAATCCATTCATATTAACTATATAAAAATAGGGGGGATCAACAACTCATCCGTTTTTCAGATTGGGAGTGCAGGTTATATTAAACCGCTTTCCAATCTTTATAATACAGGAGGCTTCTTTGAGCCAGCCCCTCCTGCAAGAAGACGCGGCAGTACCATGGCGCAGCCGGCTGTCCCGCTTGCCGCTTTTGGCCGGTAATAGAATTGTCCCAAACAGGCTTAACTGCCTCCTTTTGAGCATATAATGGAGTTATCCATCAGTTTGCGTGCAAAAAGTGAGGTGTTGCGGCATGTATTACGGTTATGACTGGACTAATTATTTTCAGCAGCTGCTTGCTGTACTTAATCGGCAAGAGAGACAAATTCAAGGACTTGAAATGATGCTGCAGCAGCTGACCCGCGAAGTTCAGGAAATAAAAGGCCGTCCAACAACAAATATTGAACGGATTGATTATAATTTTGACCAGCTCAAGGTGCAAACGCTTGAAGGCACACTTAATATAGGGCTAAACCCTACGGATCCTGAGCCTATTGAAAACTTTGAAGTGATCCAAAAAGGTCAGCACGTCGGTGTTTTGCAAAGGGAACACAATGAAGATATTTACGTTCAGGCGCGTGATCAGCTTAATACTTACTTGAGCGAGGAATGCATCAATGTAATGGAGGAACTTGAAAAGCGCTATTCACGAAACCTCGATGAAGGACACCGGAATATGGTCATTGAGGATATACGCAAGCAGCTGGATACTCGAATTCATCATTACTTAAAAAATGTTGATCTGAGCGACAATAGGGAAGTTGACACGAAGCTTGAGCCAATCGTTCAACAGATAAAAAGCGAAATTTTCCAGTCGATTGAAACATTTATTAAATATCTTCCAACTAATATTAAGGGGGATTCATCATGAACTTCAGCGTTGTGAATTGCGAATTGAATGTTTGTTTTATTAAAGTAACAGCTGTTGCTTCTTCTTCCGTCTTTTTAATTGGCGATACGGAAAATATCGCCCTGTCCGCCGTTTATGATACCCCGCCTGAATCACTGATTGTCGGGCCTTTTGTGCCCCTTTCTATTTCGAGATAATGCGGCGTCTTTCGATAGTGAAAGCGGCATATGTTAACGTAATGGGGATTTCTTCTGTTTTTAACATAGGTGATTCGGATGCCATTACACCCCGTACAAAAATTTTTGCAGTGCAAAGAGAAGCAGAAATTTTTTATGACGGTGAAGGTGATTTTAGCCAGTATGAAATTTTCAATACTCCTCTTATCAAACCTGTAAAGAACGAGACCGTTAATACTTCCTTTTGCAATGAAAAGCATGCGATAAATGTTCAATATGTAAAGGTGCTTGCATTATCTTCTTCTGCGGTTTTTCATATCGGCTCTTCAAACCTGGTTGATGCAGTAGCGCGTATAAAGCATACACGGCAGCTCCTCAGTACAGATGAAACTTAAGCTTTCTTATGAATATACTATGATTACGACTGAAGAAGTCAAGGATGTCCCATGAATGAAATTGTGGGACGAATAAAGATGAACCTTAAGCTTTTTTATGAATATACTATGATTACGACTGAAGAAGTAAAGGATGTTTCCCGTGCCTGCAATTGTTGGACCAATAAAGATCAACACTGTATCCACTGGCGGCGTGGTGAATTTCGGCGACACTTTTTATATCTCTCCTAAAACAGCTTCTAAAACGGCTTCAGGTTCTGGTGCTGGAAACGTCGGGGATTTCTGGATTTTGAATAATGGCATCAGTGCCACCAATATGATTGATCCGGATGTATCAGACCAAAATCAAACAGGCAACAGTTAGGATACCTTGCTTTCCTTCGTCTCGAAATAAAACACGTTCCAAGTTTAATCGTTTATCATTCCTTTTTAGTAGTATGAAGGAAAATCAGTAAGTTCAATATAACGAAATATTTTCTTTGCAAAAGGATCTATTAAAATTTTACTGTTGATTTCCGCTTCAGGCACTCTTCTTAAGCGGTCAGTCCGGGAGCCTCCTTGGCGTTTCTTGAGCCTGCAGGATATCCCTTAACCCCTTTTTCTAAGCAGGAGTCTCAGCACCCGCTCCAATCAGCATACTGCCAAAATCAACATATAGCTTTAACTGAGCCTAGCAAAAAAGGCTGCTGATAGATTATCGGCTGCCTTTTTTGCGTTTTCTGTCTTTCGATTTTTTCGTTTTGATCATTTTGGATGACGGCTGCTTTCTGATCCATTTAATATAGCCTGAAATGTTAGCATCCCTGCGCAAATCTTCCAGTGTATTCAGCCGTACAGCAAGTTCCTCGTTCATGTAAAGGGCATGAATTTGTTTATGGCAAGGTATGCAAAGGTAAGCTGTTGAAAGAAACGTCCCTCCCATTTCTTTCGGAACAAGATGGTGAACCGTTAATTTCACTTCTGTTCTTCTGCATAATTCGCATGTGCCAATAAGTGATTTTCCCATACGCCTCATTCCTTTGACTGCCATAGGGTGATTAAAGAGTTTCCAAATAGACGGATGTCCCTTTCCCTGCTGGTTCAGCCGGTTTAACAACCAATTTTTTTGGAAGGCGGGCACGGAGCTCCTGTACATGGCTGATGACGCCAACCGACAAATTTTGAGACTGCAGCTTTTCAAGTGCAGATACAACCGTGTCCAAAAGATCAGCATCAAGTGTGCCAAAACCTTCATCAAGGAAAAAGAACTGCAGCGGGAATTCTCCTCTAAGCTGAATTTGGGATGACAGGGAAAGAGCAAGGGCAAGAGAGGTCATAAAGGTTTCTCCACCAGAAAGGCTGGAAACCGGTCTGCGGACTCCTCCGTTCGCATCATCCCTCATGATGAAGCCGCCCTGCGAATCAACTTCTATTGCATATCGCTGCCTTGTCAGAATGCCAAGACGCTCTGATGCATCCCGGCTTACCTGCTCAAGCTGTTCCTCTGCAATGTATTCCACAAAACTATTTCCTTTAAAGACGGTCTGCAGCTTATCAAGCCTTGAAATCAGCAAGCCTTCTTCTTTTAAGAGCATTTCGATTTCTTTGTATCTTCCATGCTTTTCAGTAAGTAATTGCACTGCTTTGGCAGCAGCTCCTCTTGCCTCAGCTGCTTGATTGACGAACTCTTCCATTTCCTTTTTAACCTTATTGGAGCTATGCCAATCCTCCTCCGTAAGCGTTTGTCCCGCTCTTTTCTCTGAGATACGTATTATGTCTCCCTTTACTTGTTTCACTTTATCCGTGTATTGTTCAATTTCAGCCTTCATTCTCATTTTTTGCTCTGAAGGCAGCAGGTTTAGAGAAACCTTTTCAGCTTCTTTTATAATAGTTTCCGCTGTTTTCTCTGCCCACTTTTGCTTGGCCCTCTCAACCCTTGCCAAAGCGTCAGCTGCAGTTCTTTCTGAAGCCGTTTTCTGGCTTTCCATATGCCGAAGCTGATTGGATTTGTCCTGCCAATCCTTATAGGCTTCTTTTTCTGATACAGTCATTTCTTCCAGAATGCGAATGGTTTTATTAAGCTGCTCTGAAATGGAAAACTCCCCTTCATATTCAGTCAGCAATTTGCTTTTTTCTGTTATCCTTTCTATTTTGGACTGTACTTTTTCATTTAGGCTGATCTGCCTTCTGATTGTCTCTGCTTCCTCTTCCTGAAGTTTCTTTTTGTCAGTTTCCTTCTGCTGAATAAATTGAACACTTGTATCAAGCCGCTTTCTTGTGTCCTCAGCCGTCTCGTCCTTCTGTGTCATTTCCTGAATGAACTTCTCCAGTTCATCCATCGGGAGCTCTTCAAATTCCTTCGTCCACTTCTCTTCCATTACCTTCAGCTGATTCTTATAAGCGGCTTGTTTTTTCTTTAATTCACTCGCTTCTTCCCCTATACGAGCGTGGTTTTGCTCCAGCTGCTCAGGCTTATGAAGGGAAGATTGCAATGCGTTTATAATGCTTCCGGCACTTTCGTTCACTTCAAGGTAATCCTGAGAAAGCCCCTTCAATTCATTTCTAAGAAGATGAATGGCTTTTTCAGGATTTTCAAGCTCCTCAGGCTTCCAAAGCTGTTCAATCTCCTCAAGACCAGAAGCATTTATGCTTGTTTGCAAGAAAGGAAAGCTCTTCACAAGCCGGTCCGATAATCCTTCAAGCTGGACAACCAGGCGTGCGGACGTTTTTTCTTCATTTCTGCATGATTCCTGCAGCTCTTCAAGCAGCAAAATTTCTGCTGATGGATTGCCTTCGCTGCCACTGTTATCCTGAACCGGATTAGGATGATGGATAGAGCCGCAGACTGGGCAAGGCGCTCCTTCTTCCAGCTGATCCTTAAGCTGCAATGCAATGCTTTGGGCCCTTTCCAATTCCAGCTTATTCCGTACTTCCGCAGCTTTTCTTGAAAGGCTGTGCTGAAGACGCTCAATATCTTTTTTTCTTGAAGCAGTTCGATTAAACAGCATTTGAACGGCTTCAAATTTCTCTATTAAACGCGCTTTGTTCCGTTCGTTGTGATCATTTGCCTGCAGCAGCTGGGCCGTAATGTCCTTGAGCTCTTTTTCTTTTTTTAAAAGGGCTGCTTCTGTTTCATTAAGCTGCTCATTAAGCCCTCTCCATTCCCGCTTCCAGTCATTTGCTGTGAATAATCGGTTCCTGTACTGGCTTGAAACGATATTTTCTTCAAGCTGTACCTGCAAAACCTTTTGCCTTTCAGCTGCCTTTTGCAAAAGATCATTCAAATCTTTTTGCTTTTTCGTCTTTTCAGCAAGCTCTGTTTCCACAGCTGAAAGTTCATCTGTGAGCTGTTCGTGCTCTTTTTTATGCTGCAGAACTTCTTCTTCTGCTTGTTTAAGGTAGCCGAGCCTTTCTTTTCTAGCCAGGAGGCCGGGTTCTTCTTTTTCTTTTTTCTCCCTAATATCCGAATACGTTTTTTCTGCAGCTGAATGGGTATTTTTTATTTTTTCGTGCTGCTCCTTTAAAAGCTGCAGCTGCTTTTCCTCTTCCTTCTGGTTTTCAGCCGCAGACTGCAGAGCTTCAGCATATGGGCTAAGTCCCTCTGCTTCCTCAGCGAGAAAAAGCGTATTCTTTTGCTCCTGAATCCCATCCTTTTTTGTTTCAAGACGAGATAGCTGTTCTATGTATGCTTTTTCTTCGATTTGCAGATTCCAAAGTGTTTGCTGCTCTTCAAAAGTGCGTCTGAATTGGCTGTATTCCTCTGCTCTTTTTTTATAAAGCATGGTTGAATCTTTCAGCTCTAATTCAGCTGCGGTTAGGGCTTCCTTTGAAGCGTCTCCAAGCCCCGCCTGTTCAGCCGCAAGTTTCTCATAAGAACTCCTCGTTTCTGTCATGCGGTTTCTCAGTTTTTTAAGAAGAACATCCCCGTACTGTTCAAGGTGAAAAAGCCGCTGCAGCATTTGACGGCGATCTGCCCCTTTCAGCGAGAGAAACTCGGCAAACTTTCCTTGTGGAAGAACAACAGCCCTTGTAAAATCATCAATTGTTAAGCCAAGCAGGCTGTAAATTTTCTCGTTTACTTCATTCGCTTTGTCAGCAAGCACAACAGGTTCATCTGTTTCATCAAGCAGACGGCTGATCGAGGTCTTTACCCTTTGATCATCTGAACGTTTGTACATTCTTTCAACGGTATACCGTTTTCTTGAGCTGCCGTTTTGAAGCTCAAATGTGTAAGAAACAGAAAGCTTATCTTCCGCATGATTCAAAATCCCGATTGTGTTGTTGGCAGCACGTTCTACCTTTCCGTATAAAGCTAGTGTCATAGCATCCAAAATGGATGACTTTCCGCTTCCAGTCGGCCCGAATATACCAAAAACCCCGCCATCACAAAGGGTTTCAAAATCAATAATCTGCTTTTCGCGAAAACTGTGCAGTCCTGCAATTGAAAGCTTGATCGGTCTCATAAAAGCACATCCTCCCCCCGTTCGATTTCCTCTTCATGAACGAGCTCCATAAAAAGCTTCAAAAGCTCTTCATCCGGTTTCGCTCCATTTGTCTGTCTTTCATAAAAGTTAGCAAAGAGCTGATCGATTGGAAGCCTTTCTTTGCGGGGGGCAAGGGCTCTTTCTTTGTCCAGCGCGAAAATCGGCCTGATATGAATTAGGCCTTGATGATTTTTGCGCAGGTTCTGAATTTCTTCAATAGACAGCGTATCTGTCAGCTGAATCTCCAAATCAACCCATGCATTCTGATCTCTGCCGTCATTCAGCCACGAATATACCTGCGAAAGGCCTCCATCTGCCTTCCATTTCACGAGAGGCTTTCCGCTCGAAAGGAAAATTTCGCTCACAGCAGCCTTGCTTCCTGGTTCAACTTCAATAATAGAAACAGATTTGGCATAACCGGCTTCTGAAAAGCTATACGCCAGCGGTGACCCTGAATATCTCGCGATTGTTTTCGCCCTTTTTATCTCCTGCGGTCTGTGAAGATGGCCGAGTGCGGTGTATTGAGCAGCTTCTGGAAGGCTTGTCGCTGCAACCGTATAGGCTCCTCCTACTTCAATCGGTCTTTCTGAATCGGAAGAGCTTCCGCCGGCTACATAAATGTGGCTCATTGCCATGTTCACTGTATCTTTACGGAAATAGCTGCTCATTTTTTCAAACAGTCCCCTGATTCTGAGGTCATATTCATCTCTTAGCAGCAGTTCGTCCATTCCATCTGCCAAAACCTCTGCAAGTCTTGCTTCTGAAGGATAAGCAAGTGCTGCGACCATCATCTTTTCTTGGGCTGAAGGAACGGGAACCTCAAGAACGCTTGAAACAGGATATCCGATTAAATGAATGCCCTGATGGCCTGCAAGCGGAGAGGCTGCAGAAAGCCTGTCAGGGTTATCATGATTTCCTGCAATCACGACCATTGGACGCTTTCCGAAATTCGATAGTCTTGACAGACTTTCATAAAAAAGCTGTTCAGCTTGAGCTGGAGGATTTACTGTATCAAAAGCATCTCCCGCCATCAGGATGGCATCCACTTTTTCTTTTTCAACAATTTCGGCCAGTTCATCCAAAAACTCAGCCTGTTCAGGAAGCCGGCTTCTGCCTTCCAGTGTTTTTCCTAAATGCCAATCAGCTGTATGCAAGATTCTCATGTGCTAGCCTCCTTTTATAAGCATTACTGCCAAAAGGAAGAAGGCATTAAATAGCGGCTTTTTCCAAATTGGCAATTTCTTGTTATCTCTTTATCATTTGGCTTTGTTGACTGTTGATTTCCGCTTCAGGCTCTCATCTTAAGAAAGGGTCCTTTAGAGCCTCCTCGGCGCTACCCTAGCCTGCAGGGTCTCCATTGAACCATTTCTAAGCAGGAGTCTTAGCACCCCTTCAATCAACATGGCGCCAAAATCGACATTTAGCTTAAACTTGTGCCTATCATTTAAAAAATAGCTTTCTTTATATCTTTAGTAAGTGTCTTCCATCAAAAAAGTAAAGATAGCGTTCTTTGAGCGGTTTTTTGTATATTTTTTCAATCGCTTCCCCATATAGGGACAGCTGAAGCTCATAACGTTTGCGGAGCACAGGAGCTGCTTCCTCATAATCTTTAAATCTTCCATAAATCGCATCCGTTTTATAGTCTAACAGAACCAAGCCTTCCTCATCCTCAAATAGACAGTCAATAACCCCTTGTAATAGGACCTTTTCTTCACGGGGTCCGGACTGTCCCATGTATACCTTTGAAGACGGCATAGCATAGCTGAACGGCACTTCCCGTTTTATGTCAGATGCATTCATAAGCCTTTGGCCGATTGCTGTTTCAAAAAAGCCCATAAGGCTTTTGATGCTGATGGAATCCAGCTGTTCTTCCGTCAGCAGCTCCTTGCTTTTCATGATCGCAAGGGTTTCAGCTAATGACTCCTCTGTAACAGGAGAATTCAAGCTGACATGCTGCATCACTGCATGCATGGCCGTTCCGCGCTCAGCAGGAGTAAGTCCTTTTTTCTGCAAGAACTTCGGCCTGTCATAAAGACCTTTTGTTTCAGCTGGTTTCACGATTGCATGATCGCTGTACTCATCCGTATATTGCTGCTGGCGCTTAATTTCAGAGACTGATTGCTTGGAACGCCATGCAGCAGCATTTTTATAAGCGTACTCCCATTCCAGCTGGTTTTTTACCTGATGTGCCAAAAGCCCATCTGCCGGCACTTTTTCGCCGCTTGAAAGCATGTTCATATATTCTTCTCTATACTCTTTTTTCAGCGGCTCCGCAGAGGCGATCTCTTTTTCCGGAACGAGTTCCACTTTCCACCTGGAAGGATGGCTTGAAATCAGGCTTTCAAATGCTTGAGCCTCTGTATGGAGAACTTCCGCATCCCTGTGCCTTACCATGGCAGGCCCGATCCAGTCAAGATAGCTTTTTGCCTGCAGTCTGTTTCCATCAGGCAGCAGCCAGTCTGAATAGGCTTCAGCGGCCTGCCAGGAACTCAAGGTTTTCTCTGCCTGCTTCAGTGTCCCGATCAGGTAAAGCTTTTCCTTTGCCCTTGTAAGAGCCACATAGAGAACTCGGAGCTCTTCAGATAGCAGCTCTGTTTTGATCTTTTTTTTAATAGCCAGATATGGAAGAGTAGGGTAGCTGATTCTAAGGGCTGGATGAATCAGCTTTGTTCCAAATCCAAGCTCCTTATCCAGCTGAAAATTCTTATTGAGATCCATCAAGTTAAATTGACGGGCAGTGCCTCCGACAAAGACAACCGGAAATTCAAGCCCTTTACTGGAGTGGATCGTCATAATCCGGACTACATCTTCCTGTTCTCCAAGCGCCCTTGCTGCCCCGAGGTCATCACCGCGTTCCTGCATCCGGTCTATGAATCTCAAGAAACGGAACAATCCTCTAAAAGAAGTTGCCTCATATTGTCTTGCCCTGTCATATAAAGCTCTCAAATTCGCCTGGCGCTGTTTGCCGCCCGGCATTCCGCCAGCATAATCCAGGAACCGCGTTTCCCTGTAAATCTGCCAGATTAAATCAGAAACGGCTTCTTTCCTTGCGGTATCACGCCACTTGAGCAGCTGTTCATAAAAATGGCTGCTCTTATGGAGCAATGCCTCATAATTTGCAGGACTTTTTTCCAGAAAAGCTTTAAACGCTTCATAATAAGTCCCTTTTGGAGCATGAGTTTTAATGATAGCCATTTCACTTTCTGTCAGTCCGACGATCGGTGAACGGAGTACCGAGGCAAGCGGGATATCTTGATAAGGGTTGTCGATTATTTTTAACAGTGACATCATAATGGCGACTTCTGTCGCTTCAAAATAGCCATTGGAGAGATTAGCATAAACAGGGATTCCCTGCTGTTTAAACTCTTCCATGATCTGCGGCGCCCAAGGCATTGATCTGAGCAGCACCACAATATCCCTGTAAGTAATGTTTCTCGTACCACCGGCTTTGCGGTCTTCAATTTGGAATCTGCCGTCAATCAGCTCGCGAATCTTAGAAGCCATTAGGCGCGCTTCGAGCTGAACGGTATCAATTTCCTCTGCGTCGAATACCGCCTGCTCATCTGCTTCGCCTTTTCCTCGAGATTCACGGTCAACCAAAAGGAGCTCTGTTTCCATTCCGCTGCTTTCACCGTATGATGCACCAAGCTTCAATTCAGCCGCTTCATCATAGTCTACTTCCCCCACCTGCTCGCCCATGAGCTGTTTGAAAAGATAGTTTGTACCGTCAATAACCTCAGTACGGCTGCGGAAGTTTTTGGATAAATCAATCCGAAGGCCTGTTCCATTTCCGTCAGTGTGAAATCTCTTATATTTTTGAAGAAATAGAAACGGCTCAGCAAGGCGGAAGCGGTAAATCGACTGCTTCACATCCCCTACCATAAACAAGTTGCCAAACTCTTCCCCTTCTTTTGTAACGAGCTGCAAAATCGCTTCCTGAACAAGGTTTGTATCCTGATACTCATCCACAAGCACTTCCTGAAACTGCTGCTGATAAAAAAGAGCTGCTTCCGATGCTGCAGGGGTGCTGCCGTGGCTGCTGTTTAAGATTTGCAGACATAAATGCTCCAAATCCTGAAAATCAACTAACCCTTTTTCTTTCTTTTTCTGCTCAAATCGCTCTCCGAAGGTTTTCACAAGGCTGACAAGCGTTTCGATGACCGGAGCCAAATCTTTCATATCTTTTGAGTGGCGGGCGAGATCCCTGCTGAACCATTCTTCCTTCAGCTGCTGAATTTGCTTTTTTGCACCGTCTCTCAAATCAGCTGCTTTTTTAAGGAGTACCGGGTCGTATTCATCTCCCTTGCACGGCTTTGCCCGCTTTGGTTCAACGGTTTGAATTTTTTCCGAAAGCTCCTGGAACGAATGGCGGCTCTCCAAAAGGGACCTCACTTGCTCAAAGTAATCCCCGATATCAGCCGCACGCGGTGCAGGTCCTCCCGGAAGCTTTGTTAGATCAAGCGCTTCTTTCAGCCTTTCACTTGCTGTTTGAAGGACGAGTAAAATGTCCTTCATCATATATTGAAAAAATGGCTGTTTCTCGATCGCCGCCTGGCTTCTATGCTCATATTGTTCTGCCACTTCATCAAGCCATCCGGCAGGGTTTGGGTGCGAACGGGAAAATTCATACAAACTGCGAATCAGATTTTGAAGAGCCAGGTCACTTCTGTCAGACGAATACCTGTCTACAAGGTCAAAGAAGGCCTCATTCCCTTCCGCACCATATTGCTCCTCAAATAAATCATCCAGCACCTCATCAATTAAAAGGGCACCTTCTGTTGAATCAGCAATGCGAAAGCCGGGATCAATGTCGATCATATAATAATATTTCCGGATGACATTCAGGCAGAAGGAATGCAGCGTTGAAATGGAAGCCCTGTTTAAAAGGCTGATCTGGCGCCTCAGATGAAGGGAAGAAGGATTCTTTTTCAGTTCTTTTTCGAGCGCTTCCCCAATCCTGTTTTTCATTTCTGCTGCTGACGCGTTGGTGAATGTCACAACAAGCAGCCGGTCTACGTCGATCGGGTCCTCCCTCGAAATAATCTTCCGGATAATCCGTTCAACGAGCACAGCAGTTTTTCCTGAGCCTGCCGCTGCTGCGACCAGAATATCCTTGCCGCTTGAGACGATTGCTCTCCATTGATCATCAGTCCATTGGCTGTTTTCCGGCTTTACAATTACTTCATTCATGGCCTTTTTCCTCCTCCCTCATCCTGCCCAGCACCTCTTCATTTTTTTCGCTTTTCAGCACTCTGTATTCATTTTCTTCAAGTGACTGGTCAAACTGGCAGACACTTTTGAAAGAGCAGAATGTACATGGGATTTTATCCTTTAATTTATAAGGATTGATGTCAATTGTCCCGTTTGTGATGTCAGTTCCGATTTTTTCGAACTCGTTTCTGACATGGTTCCTGAGCAGGGAAAATTCTTCTTCACTCGCAATCGAAGAATCAGAACGGAAGCCTCCTCCTTTTTTCAGTCCTGCTGAGACAATCTGAGAAGAGCTGCCGTCAAGTGTCAAATCCATCAGCTGAACGGTTTCTTCGTCCCCAAGCAAAAGTCCCTTCATTTTGAACTTTTTAAAAATCTCTTCCTCAATTTTGTCTAATGAGAGGAATGATTTTGACTGAACCATTGGATCATGAACATGGAAGTACAGAACACCTGCCGGAGTGGCTTTCACTCCAAGCCAGTCAGCTGAATGGGTGATGACTATATCCAAATAAGTAAGCATTTGAAGTGCTATTCCGTAATAAACTTCACTTAAGTTGAGCGTCTTTTCACTAGATTTGTAATCGATAATCCTTAATAAAATCCCTCTTGTGCTTTCTGCCCGATCCACTCTGTCAATTCTGCCGGCAAGCTCCATTGTGCAGCCATTCGGCAGCTTAAATTGAAGTGGCGGAAGTGAACCTCCTCTGCCAAATCCAAGTTCCAATCCTATTGGCGTAAATTCACTTGCTTTCGCATGCTCTGAGAGGATCGTTACAGCTCTTGCGATGATTTTTTCAAGCTTGCGTTTTAAGTAAGTATGACGGTTGGAACTGAGAAGAATTTCACGCTGAAGCCTTGGTGCCAATTTTTCCACAGCATCACCTGATAGCTTTTCACACTGTGCTTTTGACAGGCCTCTCCATGAAAGCTTCATGTCTCTTAACTGTTCCGATATCATCTTCAGTGCAGAGTGGAACATTTCTCCGATATCTGGAGCCTCAAGCCGAAACTGCTGTCTCTCTCTTAGCTTCAAACCATGTGAAGCAAAATGGGAAAACGCGCAGCTGCGGAACATCTCCATTCTGGAGACACTGCCCTGAATATGATCTCCGTAAAGCTCTCTTGAGACGTTTTCCTCCAAAGGCTTTGAGGCATTTTGGTAAAAAAGGCTTCCTAAAACCATTCTCGTTCTTGCTTTATAATCGGATTCCATTAGATAGTTGTAAGCATCCCACCATACGTCATCAACCGGGTAGCCTCTTTTCCATGTCTGCAGCTGGGCTGCAAGATAAGTAAGAGTGACTGGCGGATTGATGATAAACGACAGCTGCTCATCCAAAGGAAGCACCTCAGGTTCATTGACATAAAAGACATTTTCTATATTTGGAAAAATTTCCGAGATTCGTTTAACAACTATAGAAGGCAATAATGCTTTCCCCTCTTCATCTGCAAGAGGATAGGAAAGAAACAGCTTTTCTCCGCTGCTTGTCAGCGCCCGGTAAATGAGGAAGTTTTCATCAAGGAGCTGTTCCCTTGCCGTAGGAGCCACTTCCATACCGCTCCTGTTTAAAACCTCTCTGTCCTCTTCTGAAAGGACGCCTTCTTCAACAGGTTTTGCAGGCAAAATCCCATCATTTGCCCCGATAATAAAGCTGCATTTCATTCCGTAAAATCTGGAACGTTCAAGATCAGCAATAAGCACTTGGTCGATCGCTGGCGGAACAATGGAAAATCTCAGCGCTTCAAGCCCGGTATCAAGCATGTCGATAAAAAGGCTGTTGGATACTTTCTGCTCGTCCATCATCTCAACGAATTCATCCAAAAGGCCGATCACTGCGCTCCAAACCTGATCGTGCTCCCTTGCTTCAAGCAGATTACCTTTTTCTTCTGCCTCCTTGCGAAGAATTTCAAGCTTTTGAGGAATTTCCAGCTCCTCCAGATAGCCATAAAGTGCTTCCGCTTTCCCTCTTCCAGTTCTTGCCTTCCCAATTCTTGACTGCATCCTTCTCAGAGGAGGAACGATCAGTTCCTTTAGAGCGTTAAGACTTTCTTCTTTTTCAAGTTCTTCATCTGTTACAACAGCATTTTCTTCCATATTTCGGAATCTTCTGTAGATCCACCGGCTGCCGTCCGTCCATCTGCTGCCCTGTATACCGTATGCCAGCACATGATTCTCCAGCTCGTCCATTTTCTCCCGCATGATTTTTCTGTCTGACTCAAGCGGATAAATCAGCTCTGTTTTGATCGAACGGAACACCGCTTCGTACCGCCAGTTCCCTGTAACAGTTTCGAGAGATGAGCGGATCAATTCAATCAGAGGATGATGAAGCATTGAACGCTTTTGGTCAATGAAAAATGGAATCTCGTAATCTTGAAAAATTTGCGTAAGCAAATCATGATAGGACGGGGCATTTCGGACTAGTATGGCAATATCTTTGTACCGGTATCCCCCTTCTCTTGTCAGGCCTTTTATCTTTCTCGCAATTCCCTCTATTTCAGAGCGGCGGTTTGCCGCCTGTGCGAGCATAATATCCGTTTTATCCAAATATTCTTTAACAGGCCGTGCGTCGTAATTTTGCTCAAGATGATAGAGAGATGGCGATGACTGAAATCTTTTCAGTTCTTCCATGACAATGGTTTCGCTGATTTCCGCATTGTTCAGTTTTGCCATTTCCGAAAGTTTATGGTATGTCATTCCTGTCATTCTGAACAAATGCAGCTCGTGCGGCAAATGCAGATTAAAAGCCTTATCAGCTGCCAGCGCAAAGGTGACGCTCTTTGCTTTATTCATAAGCGCTTCAATCACACGGTATTCCTGCGGAGTGAAGCTATGAAATCCATCCACATATACATCAGCATTTTCAAGATAGACTGATTCTGCAGCCTGACTCGAAAGAAGCCTCAAATAATCCTCTGAGTCAACATATTTACCATCGAGCTGATCTTCCATCTGCCTGTAGACCTGCAGTAAATCATGTATTTTATCCGCAAGTGCCTGTTCACTTCGCACAGGCGATTCAGCAAGCTCCATAAGATGGCTTTCAAGCCCTTCTGGGGTAATGCAATACCGCTTGAACTCTGTCATAATGGACTCCACATGCTGAATAAAGCCGCTTTTTTCGCTCGCTTTCCCATACACATGAAACTGCTGTTTTTCTTCTTCCACAATTTTTCTCAGCAGCATCTGAATGCCTGTAGTACTTATGTGCTGTCTGCTGATTCCCCCTGTTTCCTGAAGAATCCGCCAGGCAAGGCGTGTAAAACTAAATACTTGGGCCCTTATCATCCCGTCAAGTTCAGGTGTTTTAACAAGCTCATATTCCATAGCAAACGTCATTTGTTCTGGTACAAGAAACAAAATCGGGTTTCCGTCAGGCTGGCTTTTCAGGCTTGTCCGTATTTCATTTAAAATCTGTGTGGTCTTGCCGCTGCCGGAACGGCCAAGCAAAAATCGTATTCCCACGTTTAAGCCCCCTATGTATATAAACTTGTTTCTCTTTTAAAGGCGTTTTTCGCCTAAAATTTTTCAGTATTAGAAAGAATCGAGCCTATGAAAAAGACATATCCTTTTGAAATATGTCTTTGGCATATAAATTCAGTTACAAATGAAATCATTTTTCATCTGCAGGATGCGGTTTTTTTGGATGCATTCGCTTTTCAACGATCTTGCCAACAATCCACATTACCGCTAAAACAGCAAGAGCAATAATGAGTTTTTCCGGTTTTGTTACGAGAGACTGAAGATCCTGTCCTGTATAGCTGACAATAAAGATCATCACAAGCTTGCCCATTAGAACGGCCAGGACAAAATTCACAATGCTTATTTTAGAAAGGCCTGCCACAACATTCACTGCTGCTGAAGGTGTAAATGGAAAGCACAAAAGCAGAAAGATAGGTCCAAAGCCGCGATGTTCAAACCACGAAAGCATTTTTTGAATGCTTTTATACTTTCTTAAAAAGTTGAAAACTCTTTTTTGTCCGAACTTCCTGACTATGAGAAAGACTAAAATCGAACCCGCACATGCCCCTATCCAGGAAAGAATAAATCCCAGAAAGAGCCCGAAGGAATTAACATTTGCCACAATAAACAAAACGAGCGGCAGCAGCGGCAAAAAAGATTCCAGCATAGGAAGCCCTATCGCAAGAACGGGGCCCATTGCCTTATATTTATTGAAAATTTCCATGATATTTTCCAAGGTAATTGAATCAAGCAGGCCATGTAAATCCATGTGACACTCCTTATTTACAGGTTATTCTTTTATTCTACAGGTTTTAGGCCAAACTGTGAATATCGAGATACTGGAATCAATTGGGGTTGAAAAAAACAAAAATCTGCACTAAAATGGATGCAGAACAAACGTTCTGTGTATACTATATAAAAAATCAGAAAAAAAAGCAACGCACAGCGGAGACCTCCCTGGGCAAATGCTCCGCTGTGCGTCTTATCCTACATTGAAAGAGGTCAGAAGCATGACAAGAATACCAGAAGATGTGAGGGACATCATCGAAAAATCCATCTACCTTCCCATGACAATGACAGTCCTGAACAAGGACATCTCCGTTATTGAACAAAGCCCATTTAAACTCAAACAGCCCTACCTTCACTTAGTCGAGGAATCACTTAAACTTGTTCAAAAAGATCTGTACCAGATCAAGGTGCAGCTGAAAAAACAAAAAATTCAAGTGAGCAAAGTAAAGAGCGATGAGGCTTTTACCCTTTACTCCTTCTTGTATGAAGGTTTTGAAGAACAGCACAATTACTTCAATCCCCGGATTAGAAACAGAGTAGCCGAGCTTATGGAGGGGTACTTATTCAAAGCAAGCCATACTTCTATTAATAACGGTTAAGCTCCCTGATCAGCTGCTCCTGAAGTAACTTAGAAGACGGGTCCTTTTGGAACATAAAGGCACTCATTTGACGCGGACCATCTTCAATTCTTGAAGATATGACCGTTCTGAGCTGAGCTGTACGGTACATTTGATTCTCAAAAGAATGAACGGAAATGGGGAGAGTTATCGTTCTGCGGTCTGTAAAGGTAACCAGCGTGTTGTCACTCTCTGCTTCTTCATATTGATGGATATAATAATGGGAGATCCAAGAACATTGAGGCCTTGTTGAGGATGTTGTTGGAAAGAGATAAATGGAGTTCGCCGCATCAACAACGATCGGCGGTTTGTGGGTGATGCCCAAAAGATCCTTTGTCCCCGTTTTACGGCCAATATAGCTTGAACCGAAGTATCTGCAGCTTCGTTCTACAATTTCCATCGGCTTCATTTTAACCGTCATTTTTCTGTCTGTCTCAAAGACCGTTGAATACAAGCGACCTTCTTCAGTAGTGGCCAGGATAGCCATTGTCAGTCGATTGGCTTCATAGCTTTCAAGAATAATTGGCTGGATGTTTTCCATAGGTTGTACCACCTTTACTAGTATTAGGTAAAATATACCATGATCAGACTAGCACTTTAGGATGGTTTTTATCTACAAATTTACATAAAATATACAAAAATTGATGTTTTATTAACATAATGGGTTTTTAAGCATCAAATCTGTATTAAATCTGCCTTTCCAAATTAACCTTCACATAAGTCCGGTCATCAAATGAAATATTCCCCTTTTTCAATCCTTTAACAGACCTATAGATACTAAAGCAGAGAGGATCATTTTTCAAAAACAGCTGAAGCTTTTCCTCTGTCGCTTCAAGGGTATTTTCGAGTTCAGGATATCCGTCACTGGCTAGAACAATGGATTTTGCATTCTGAATCTTTACTTTTTTCAGCTGGCTTTCATGAATACTGAAGCCGTCACATACTGCATAAGAAAGGGGTGACTCAAACTGGCTGTTTTGAAAAGAATACTGCCTCAGCATAAATGGCTGAATATCCTTCCAGCTGTGATCCTCTTCCATGAGTTGTTCGATCGTATATTTTTTTAAATAGGATTGAAGGATATCATTACGCATATTAGCCATCAAAGAATCGATGAGCTTTTCATTCGTTATGTGCTGCCCGTCAATCAGACATTGACAGTCTCCAATCATCCATATTTCTTCCAGATCAAGGCTAAGAATAACCAGATTTGCCCCCATTCTTTTATGCGGAAATTCTGTCACCTCGTCTAATATTTCGTTTTGAATGTAATAGTACCTTAGACAATTCGTTAACGTTACAGCTGCTTCCCTGAATGTAAGAAACCTTGGAAATAAGCAGATCCTCCTTAATTAAGCCGGCTGCAATTTGAGCTGGAGATTCTCCGTTATATAGTGTCCGGTCCTTCGGGGTCATTCCATCAATTACAGCAATATAAGAATCCGTTATAACAAAGGAATCCTCGTTATCCTCTTTCATCCCCGTTTTCGCTTCAGTAAAGCTCTCTTCAATGATCATTGCACTTTTCCATTTCCTTTCTATAAAGCACTTTATTTACACAGAAGTCTATCAAACTTCAATTATAAGATTTTCCCAATTTTTCAGCAAGCGTCTCAAGATTTTCTAAAACCCCAGTTCTTTTATTAGGAAAAATATCCTTAGCTTTTCCTTGTTTTTAAAGGGTTCGTCCGAAAAACCCAACCAATTATCTAAAAATTATAAATATTTGGTTGATTTTCATCATCCTTATCCATATAATAAAAAAAAGGCATCAGGAGTGATCTTATGAAAAATAAAAAATCATATGCAGAGATCATGAAAACCCGAAACACAGCCAATAAGGATTACACTGAATCGTCTGTTTTGGATATTTATATCCAGATGATATTGGATGATGCAGCCATTCGGCGAGAACTTGCCGAACTGGAAGGGAAAATCGACGATGCGCTTGCCGAACGAAACGAGTCTTCATTTATGGAATTATCCAAGAGATATGCAGAATTAAAGCAAATGGTTTAATTCATCTCTCATTATTTGTTATTAAGCCGATCAAGAGCCATGGAAATGTTCCGTGGCTCATTTTGTTTTTCTGAATGAATACAGCAGCAAGTCAGGCCTTAGGGCTTGGACAGTAAAATGGCTTGTTCGGACAGTTAAAAGCCCTGTTTGGACAGTAAGAGGCGGTTTGCGCCCGTTAGAACCCTAGTTTCGCCAGTAAAACCTGCTATTTGGACTGTAAACTGCTTTTCCTATTTAATTCCATTTCTAAAACAACTTAAATCAAGTCCCAGTAGCTGATCTTTCACTGGGGACTTTTTTCGTCCTAAGCTTTGGGCCGCTACAGAAAGGACATTCACGAACGAATATCCGCAAATCCAGATCTTATAATCCTAAACGAAAATAGAGCTGCCGGATCGCTCCCGGCAGCTCTATTATTATAGCTTTATAAATTGCTCTGATTCTGTTGAATTCTTCAGAGCTACAGTTGAGGAAGTCCCCCCTGTAATGACCTGAGAAACTTCATCAAAATAGCCTGTTCCAACCTCCCGTTGATGTCTTGTAGCCGTATACCCATATATCTCGCTTTGGAATTCAGCCTGCTGAAGCTCAGAATAAGCAGCCATTCCATGATCACGGTATTTCCTGGCAAGCTCGAACATGCTGTGATTAAGAGCATGGAAGCCTGCAAGCGTAACGAATTGAAATTTATAGCCCATTTTTGCTATTTCTTTTTGGAATGTTGCGATCGTTTCGTCGTCCAGTTTCTTTTTCCAGTTAAAGGATGGCGAGCAGTTATAGGCAAGAAGCTTTCCGGGAAATTTTTCGTGAATGGCATCAGCAAATTTCTTTGCCTGTTCCAGGTTCGGTTCACTTGTTTCACACCAGACAAGGTCGGCATATGGCGCATAAGAAAGACCCCTTGCAATCGCTTGATCAATGCCTGATCTAGTTCGATAGAATCCTTCAGGTGTCCGCTCGCCAGTGATGAATTCCTGATCAGCAGGATCAATGTCGCTTGTAATCAAATCGGCTGCGTCTGCATCCGTCCTCGCAACAATCAGTGTCGGTGTTCCCATCACATCTGCGGCAAGTCTTGCTGCGATCAGATTGCGGATAGCCGTTTGGGTCGGAAGCAAAACTTTTCCGCCAAGATGGCCGCATTTCTTTTCAGAGGAAAGCTGATCCTCAAAGTGAACAGCCGCTGCTCCCGCTTCTATCATTCCCTTCATCAGTTCAAATACATTGAGCTGGCCTCCAAATCCCGCTTCAGCATCCGCTATGATCGGAACAAACCAGTCAATATCCCCCTCGCCCTCCATGTGCTGAATCTGGTCTGCCCTTTGTAGAGCCTGGTTAATTCGTTTCACGACGCTTGGCACGCTGTTGGCAGGATAGAGACTTTGATCCGGATACATATGACCGGATAAATTGGCATCAGCTGCAACCTGCCAGCCGCTTAAATAAATCGCCTTTAATCCTGCTTTCACCTGCTGGACTGCCTGATTTCCAGTCAGCGCTCCCAGAGCATGAATGTATTCTTCTGTCTGGAGCAATTCCCAAAGCTTCTCTGCACCTTTTTTCGCAAGCGTATGTTCAATATCCACCGAGCCTCTTAAACGAAGAACTGCCTCTGCTTCAAATGGACGCGTTACACCCTCCCAACGCTTTTCGTTATTCCAGCTTTCCTTCAGCCTCTGCGCTCTTTCTAATTTCATCATAAATTCCCCTTTCAAAAGTTATTCCACCGATTCATAGCAAGGCAATGTTAAAAAGTCTTCAAACTCTTCCTGCTTTACCAGCCTGTCAAAGACGTTTATCGCTTTTGGAAAACACATAGCAGTAAACATCGGCTTACCATACTCCAGTTCAATCTTCTCTGCCTCTTCATCTCTTAATCTCTCATATAGTTCAAACGTTATTTCCCGCCCATCTTCCAGTACTCCCTTTGGATGCCGGATCCACTGCCATACTTGGGCACGTGAAATTTCTGCAGTAGCCGCATCCTCCATTAGATTGTGTATGGGAGCTGCCCCTTTTCCGCTGAGCCAAAACGCCAGATACCGGATGCCCACATCAATATTCATTCTTAAACCCTGCTCTGTGATCGTGCCATCTGGCACAGCGAGGAGGTCTCCTGCATCAGACGTGACATCTTCTCTTTTTTTCGAAATTTGATTTGGCTCATTTCTCAATAAGTGATCAAAAACTTTTTTCGCAACTGAGACAAGTGCCGGATGAGCTACCCATGTTCCGTCATGCCCGTCTCTTGCTTCACGCGTTTTATCAGCTCTCACTTTTTCAAAAGCTTCAGCGTTTGCTTCCTCATTTCCTTTCACCGGAATTTGGGCGGCCATTCCGCCAATCGCGTGAACATTCCGCTTATGGCATGTCTTAATAACAAGCTGGGAGTACGCGCGCATGAAAGGCACGGTCATCGTAACTTGGGACCTGTCTGGCAGGATCACACTTTCTTGATTTTTCAGCTTTTTTATATAGCTGAAAATATAATCCCACCTGCCGCAGTTTAATCCGGCTGAGTGCTGTTTTAATTCATACAGAATTTCGTCCATTTCGAAGGCTGCTGTTATTGTCTCAATTAGTACAGTTGCTTTGATGGTTCCTCTCGAAAGGGAGAGCTCATCTTCTGCGAAACAAAAGACCTCCTTCCAGAGACGTGCTTCCTTGTGGCTTTCAAGCTTCGGCAAGTAAAAGTAAGGACCGCTCCCATCAGCCATCAGCTGTTTCGCATTATGAAAAAAGTACAACCCGAAATCAAACAGACTGCCTGACATTCGCTTTCCATCAACAAGGACATGCTTTTCTTCCAAGTGCCAGCCTCTCGGACGCACTTTTAAAACAGCTGTCTTTTCTTTTAGTTCATAAACTTTATCATTCTGCTTTAGTGAAATTGTTTTTCTTACAGCATCTTTTAAATTCTTTTGACCATCCAAAAGGTTGGACCATAACGGTGTTGTCGCATCTTCAAAATCGGCCATAAATACGTTAGCCCCTGAATTTAGGGCATTAATGATCATTTTTCTGTCTACCGGACCCGTAATCTCCACTCTTCTGTCCAAAAGATCTTGAGGAAGTTCCGACACAGTCCAGTCACTGTTTCTGATTTCTTCCGTTTCTTTTAAGAAATCAGGAAGTTTTCCTTCATCAATTTCCTGCTGTCTTATTTTTCTCTGCTCAAGGAGATCCCTTCTTCTCTGCCCAAAGGTTCGTTCTAATTTTTCAATAAAAGCTAATGCCTCTGGAGTTAAGATTTCGTTGTAACTTTGGTTCTCATCTGTTATTACCTGAAGCCCCTTCACTTGTATAGCCACTGAATCACCTCTCCTAAATTGTTATAATACAGCTTTACAAAACTTGATATTAATATATAACAGAATTTCTTGTTTGTGAAGAACATTTTTATAATTTTCCGAAAATATTTTATTAGACTGTTTTACAACACAAAAAAGAGAGGGTTATTTCCCCTCTCCTAAATGACTGTTTGTATCTTCAAGGTATAAAATTCTTTCTGACATGGTTGGATGATTGTAGCGCAGTATTTTAACGAGCTCCGGCGGATTTACCTGGCTTAGCCCATTTTTTGAAAGCTCTTGAAAGGTTCTTACGGCAGCGGCGTGATTTCCTGTTTTGCTAATCGCATAAAGATCAGCCGATTTTTCCTGCATGCGCGAAATCATATTGGTTAAAGGACTTGAGGCAAAGGTCAGAAAACCAATAAGCAAAAGAAACAGCGGAAGTGCTGCAATTTCATTGACAGATTGAAGCTTTAAAAGCTTGCCTCTCCTTCTGACAAGCCACATCATAAGCTGCTGTACAAGGTATAGCCCCACAAAGGATAGTGCCAGATACACAGCGATTCCGATGTAAATATGGTGCATCACGTAATGGCCCATTTCATGTGCCATGATAAACAGAATTTCATCTTCTTTCAGTTTTTTCAAGGTGGTGTCCCAGAGAACAATTCGTGAATTTGATCCAATCCCTGTAACATAGGCGTTCATTGAATTCGTTTTTTCGGACATATTGACTTCATAAACATGCTCAGCAGGTATGTTGGCGTTTTTAGCAAGATTCAGGATTTTCGATTCAAGCTGTTTATTGGTCAGCGGATAAAAGTGGTTATAGAGCGGATCAATGATCACAGGCTGAATGAACATCAGAAATAGCGTAAATGGAATGGAAAGCAGCCAGGCATAGAGCCACCAGCGCTTTTCAAATTTCCTGATCAGGAAGAGAAGCACTCCTGCAAGAATAAGCATCATAGCATAATTTACCCAAAAATCAGTGACGTGATCCTTTAGCCAGCCAGTCAGGCTCTGGGTTGAAATATGATAGGTCAAGGATACTTTGTAACCAATATAATCAACCGGAAGGGAGATCACTGTTACGATAAGTGACAGCCCAAAAAGGTAGATGGCTGTCTGTACAACCGAAAATTTGGATGTTCCTTCTGCCCACTTTTGCATTTTCCTTGATAAACCGGTTATGAGTACAACAAAGTAGAGAAACCATTTAAATGGCACAGTGACCAAGAAAAGAAAATCCTTGATTTTAGAATACTCATTTGTGAGCATGAGTTCTCTGCCATTCATAAACGCAGCAGGATCAGCCGGTGTTCCTTCCAGCTGCTTTGGAAGCGATCCGTCAGCTCCCATGAAAATATACCAGTACATAAACAGGCCGTACAAAAAGTAAACGAGCACGGCTCCCGTCAGCCATCTTCGCATAGCTTTGCCCCCTTGAACAAGCTCTCTCTATAGTTTAATTCAAAGCTGGCTTGATTAGAACTTTATGTAATCATTCCATATACAACAAGTGACAGAATAGCAGAAAAGACTACTATGATTACATTTGCTCCTAAGTATGCCGCAATAAAAGCGGTCAGGGCGCCAATTACACCAAACCATATGCCTCCCTGTGTCTGAAAAATACCCGGAATAATCAATGCCCCAAGAATAGCGAATGGAACATTCTTTAAAACATTCTGGATGAATGGCGGAAGAGTAAGCTTGCTAAGGATTACAATCGGCACCATTCTTGGAATATAAGTGACTAAGGCCATGCCAAGTATCAGCAGTATAACCTCATTATTCATCCTGTATCCCCCGCTTTTTTTCCGGCATAAGAAGCTCAATCAGGACAGCAGAAACGAGTGTAGACAAAATAATGGCCCAGCCGCCCGTGAGTAATTTTGAATAAGTCAGCACAGTGCTGGAGAGTGCTGCAGTTCCTGCGAGAATGGCGACTTTTTTCTGACCTTTTATTGACGGGACAAGCAGCCCGATGAACATCGCATACAAGGCAATTGACATGCTGTCCTGCAGATTTTGCGGCAGCAGACTGCCTGCAAAGTGGCCAAGTCCTGAATTAATGACCCAGCTGGAATACGAAATACCCATTAAACCAAATAAATAGCCGCTTGAGACAGTACTATGTTTCAGCGAAGCAACCGAAAAGGTTTCATCTGTAATACCAAAAGAATAAATCACTTTTTTCCACGCTGGGTCCTCATCTGCCTTTTCATTTAAAGATGCAGACATGAGAAAATGGCGAATGTTTACGATAAACGTAGTGAAAATAATTTCGGCAGCCCCTGTGCCAACCGCAATCATGTTAATGGCAATGTATTGAGAAGCGCCCGCAAAAACAAGCAAGCTCATCATCATTGTTTCTCCGGCAGAGAGACCTGAAGCTTTTGCTAATAAACCAAAGGTTAAAGCAACTGGCATATACCCGATAGCGATGCTGATCCCTGCCTGCAGCCCTTCAAGAAATGTCGATTCTCTTATGATGGTGGAACTTTCAGCCAATTTCCTCTCTCCCTTTCTTATGGGTAATAGATTAATAGAAAGCAGCTTGCAGGAGTGTTAAAAGCGTTCTCATAAAGGTGCTCCTGAATAGCCTTAAACTTTACTGCATCTCCTTTTCCGAGCAGTATCGTCTCTTTTCCGATTGTTATTTTTACCTTGCCTTCACTGACCATAATGTATTCTTCCGCTCCGCCATGATGCCTTTCTGAAAGATGGCTGCAACCTGGGAGTAACTCCATTTGATAGATTTCAAACTTTTTGGATTTATCAAATGGAAAATACGAAATCACATGATAAAGGTCATGATGCTCTGTCACAGCAGTCTTTTCTGAACGCCTTACTACTGAAAAATCTGTTCCTTCTTCTTCAACGAGTGAAGAGAAAGAAACCTCGAGCCCATTTGCAATTTTCCATAAAGTAGAGACAGTTGGACTGCTTTCTCCCTTTTCAACTTGAGAAAGCATGCCTTTGCTCACCCCTGTCAAAGCAGAAACTTGATCAAGACTAAGGCTTCTCATTTTCCGGATGCTTTTCAAGTTCTGGCCGATTTGCTTTTGAATGGATTCCATTTAACCTCCTGTATCCTTTCTGTTTTTAATAGTATACATTTGTTTAATATTTTGAACAATAAATATTCTGAATTTTTCACATAAAATAAATAAAACTGCTTCCGCAGCCTTATGGCACTCATGAAATCATTAAAAAAGAACTTTAAACAGTTGCTTCATCCTGATAATAATTCACTGCTTTCATTCAGTGCTTGGACAGTAAAATGGCTTGTTTGGACAGTATCACGTCCATTGTTCAGATCTTACACTTTGAGATTATTTTTCGTCCAAAGCATTGTACCGCCGCAGAAAAGGACAATCACTATCCCCAGATTTTACAATTTTCTAAACGATAAAAAACTCTCTGAAGCTATTCTCTCCAGAGAGTTTGATCGATCATTTCCCTTTAAAAACAGGCTTCCTTTTTTCACTAAAAGCCTGCAGTGCTTCTACCCGGTCTTCCGTTGGGATCGTTATTTCATAGGCTTTCCGCTCAATTTGAAGTCCAGTATGCAAATCAGCATTCAAACCGTTTTTAATAGCAAACTTGGCTTGCTGGACCGCAACAGGTCCATTTTTTGAGATCGCTTCTGCAAGTTCTTTGCATACTTCCAGCACTTGATCACCTGGTACGATTTCAAGAACCAGGCCATATTTCAAAGCATCCTCGGCATTCAGACGCCTTGCTGTTAAAATCAGTTCCATTGCTCTTGCTTCTCCAATGAGCCGAGGAAGACGCTGTGTACCTCCTGCTCCCGGAATAATGCCAAGACTTGTTTCTGTTAGTCCGATCTGGGCGTGATCTCCCATAATGCGAAAATCACATGCTAAAGCGAGTTCCATTCCTCCGCCGAAAGCATAGCCGTTAATCCCGGCAATAACGGGCTGAGGCAGCTGTTCGATTTTAAAGAATACTTCGCCAATCTTATAGAGATTGCGTTTTACCTGCTGTTCGGTAAGTGTTTTTCTCTCCTTTAGATCAGCACCTGCACTGAAGGCTTTTTCGCCTGCACCAGTTATAATGACCGTTCGCACTTCACGATTGCTGCGGATTTCTTCAACGATTTCCTCCAGCTGCTCTAATGTTTCATAGTTAAAGCAATTTAAGGATTCAGGTCTGTTTATTGTAAGAAAAGCTGTATAGTTTTCTACCGTGTAAAGTACATTAGTCATTCTGTTATCCCCCGCTTCTATTTTTGCATCACCTGGTCTTTTAAAGCTCTTCTCAAGATTTTCCCGGTTGTATTTTTCGGAAGTTCATCCAAAAATTCAATGGAATTCGGAACCTTATATTTTGCAAGGATTCCGCTGCAATATTCCAAAATCATTTCTTCTGTCAGATCTTTATTTTTCGTTACGACAAAGCATTTAACTGACTCGCCGTAATTTGGATCAGGGATGCCGAATACGGCCGCTTCCACAATATCCGGATGTTCATATAGCGCTTCTTCAATTTCTCTTGGATAGACGTTAAACCCGCCAACGATGATCATGTCTTTTTTTCTGTCGACAATGTAAAAATAGCCCTCTTCGTCCTGTCTTGCAAGATCTCCCGTGTATAACCATCCATTCCGGATCGTATGGGCTGTTTCTTCAGGCATTTTATAATAGCCCTTCATCACATTATCTCCTCTGACAACAAGCTCGCCTACTTGTCCCGTCGGCACTTCATCGCCAAGTTCGTTAACGACTTTATTCTCGACGTTTTGAATACTCATTCCGATCGAACCCGGCTTTCTTGGCCTGTCGAGAGGGTTAAAGCATGTAACTGGAGAGGCTTCAGACAATCCATATCCTTCAGAAATGACTACTTTAAACTTCTGTTCAAAACCTTTCAGAAGGGCAACAGGCATGGAAGCTCCTCCTGAAATGCAGAGGCGGAAGCTTTGCAGATCTTCTGGCTTTCCATCAGGCGTCTGGAAAAGAAAGTTATACATAGTAGGAACTCCTGCGAAAACGGAAGCTTTGTATTCTCTTGCAAGCCTGAATACTTCCGCCGGGCTAAACTTCGGCATAATCAGCAGTGTTCCGCCGCTCATTAAAGGTGCATTCAGCGACACAGTCATACAGAACACATGGAACATCGGCAGTGCTGTAATTACTTTATCCTCTTCCCCGATTTTCAAATAAGATGCCACGTCGTTCGCATTGCAATAAAGGTTTTTATGTGTCAGCATTGCTCCTTTTGGATTGCCTGTCGTTCCTGACGTATATAAAATGACTGCTACATCATCTTCAAGCAGCTCTGGTGCGGTAAAATTTCCGATGCCTCTTGTGGACAAGCCTGTAAACGATTTCATTTTTGGGTTTATGTTTAATTTGCCAGGATCTAAAGCGGCTTTTTTCTCACTTGGCGGTGTATCGCAAACGATAATATGCTCAAGGACCGGTAAAGTAGCATGCAGCTGCTCGAATATTGGAATAAACAGATCAAGCGACACAACTGCTTTTACATCCCCGTTGTTCAAAATATAAGCGATTTCACTTGGTGTATAAATCGGATTTACCGGAATAACGGAAGCCCCTGCTCTTAATGCACCATAAAATGAAATAACAAAATACGGCGAGTTTCCAAGTAAAAGTGCAACATGATCCCCTTTGCCTATCCCCATGGCTACAAGGCTTGCTGCAAACCGATCTGCCATTTCATTTAATTCTCCATACGTTGTTTGTTCCCCTTCAAAAAAATAAGCAGCTTTATCCCTGTACTTTTCCCCTGTTTCTGCTAAACGTGAACTTAAATTCAATTCTCCCACCCCTAGGAAATGAATGAATGCCCATTCATCTGAAATTTAAAAAAATTCTAAATATATTATATTGAAAGAAAATGGATTCTACAAGGTGTAAGTGCACTAAAAGAACGATAGATGTACTTTCTTTAAGGATAACTGTTTTTTCATTTTTTTGAAACAAAAAGGCTGTTTTAGCAAACGTTAAAAATGCAAACCTGATTTTAAGAGCGTTCACACCTTTTTATGAGCGGCCTCCAGAATTTCAGAGCGCTCTCACCCTTTGTCCAAATCTCCTCCAATCAAAAAAGATGCCCTCAAAGGCATCCTTCCCTATTTAAAAGATCCGTTTAAGACTCTTCTGGATCGGCGGCAGCTCAATGCTTTTTTCTTCAAAAGCTTTTTTAATAAGATACTCGCTGTATTTAACTGCTTGCTGGTAAGTGATTTTACCCGGCAGCGGCGGTTCTTCTCTGACCATGACATCAAGGATGACCGGCTTTTTCTCTTCTGCTGCTTTCCCTAAAGCAGTATGGAATTCTTCTCTTGTTTTCACTTTATAGCCTGTTCCTCCACATGCATCTGCAAATTTGGCAAAGTCAACAGGTGCATTTTCTGTTCCGTAATTAAGATGGCCCATTTCAGCCTGTTCATATTTGATTAAGCCTAGTTGTTCATTATTCAATATGACCACAACCATCTGGAGCCCATTTCGAACAGCTGTGACGAAATCATGCATGACCATTGAGAAGCCTCCATCACCGCATATCGCTATTACCTGTTTGTCCGGATAGGCAACTTTTGCGGCGATTGCACCAGGGAGACCGCAACCCATTGTCGCCATCCAGCTTGAGATCACCATTTTTTGATTGGTGAATTTTAAATAGCGCGAAGACCAGACAGTTACATTCCCGACATCAATGGAAAGAATGGCATCATCGTCTAGCACATTCTGAATTTCAGCCATCACGTGAGGAGGCATGATAATATCTGACTCCTTTTCCATATCTATTTCAAGATCCTTCCGCCATTTCTCCATTCCTTTTTGACATCTTTCCAAAAAGGAACGGTCATCATTAACTGGAACAATATCCAAAAGCTGATCCAGGATATCCTTTGTATCCCCATTAATACCAGCTGTTACAGGGTATCGTTTCCCGATGCGGCTTGTAAGCCGGTCAACCTGGATGGCTTTTGCTTTTTCAGGCAAAAATTCACGGTACGGAAACGAGGTTCCGATCATAAACAATAAATCCGTATCTTTCATCGCCTCATAAGCAGGTTTCGTCCCGATCTGGCCTACATGGCCAAGATTGTAAGGATCTTCATCAGGAATGACACCTTTCGCTGGAAGTGTGGCAATGACCGGAGCACCGATTTTTTCAGCAAACAGCTTTAACTCCCTTTTCGCATGCAGAGCACCTTTTCCGGCGAGAATCACTGGTTTTTTTGCTTCTTGGATGAGCTGTAAAGCAACCTTTAGCTCCCTTGGATCTGTTGCAGGCTCTGTTCTTGAATAAACATCAGAGGTCAGCGGCTGATCCCACTTCCCTTTTTCCGCAAACAAATCATCCGGAACAGTAAGAACGGCTACCCCATTTTCTGCATAAGCAGTTCGGATAGCCTGATTGACCAGATCCGGAAGCTGTTCATGCGACTGAACCTGCTTGTTAAATACAGCTACATCATCAAACATTCTCTCAAGATTCACTTCCTGAAAAGCATCTGTGCCGACTTGAGTGCTTTGTACTTGGCCTGCAAAAACCAATACAGGAGCTCCGTCTGCTTTAGCATCATACAACCCATTCAGAAGATGGATGGCTCCAGGCCCTGCAATAGAAAGACAAACTCCTATTTTTCCTGTTAGCTTTGCATAGGCTGCAGCAGAAAGAGCTGCTACCTCTTCGTGTCTGACTTGGATAAAACGAATTTTTTCCTGATGCTTCCGTAAATCCTCAACTAATTCATTAATGGAATCACCAGGCAGTCCATATATATGGTCAATTTCCCATTGAGCCAAAAGATCGGCTACAACAGCTCCAGCACGTTTATCAAACATCTCGTCATCCCCTTTTTCTATGTGAACACTTATCAAGATCAGCTTCGTGGAATCTTTTCTTAAAGTTCACAGTTGTATTCCTGCTTTAAATTCACTTAAATGAATGAAAAAACAACAAAGTTTAAGAAAAGTGCCTCTATGTAAAACCTTTTCCTTTTAAATATCCTTTCTGAAAAAAATTAAACATCAGAAGGACTTCAAATAAAAAGGCGCCTTCCCTTTATAGGATTGCGCGCTCGTTATTAGTGGCTGTTTTTGCGAAGATTGCGGCTATCCTTATGGTCTAAAGAAATAGCTTAAAGAGCCTTATTAATAAAGCAAATCAATAAATTTGTCTTTGGATATATTTCCGAAATAATGCTTAATATCAACGTTTCGGAACAATTTTTCAAGCTCTGCTTTTTCATACCGTGCACCTGACAGCATTTCCTCAATTTCAGATACATTTCCGACTCCAAAGAAATCTCCGTAAATTTTGCAGTTATGAATGATACCTTTGTTCACTTCAAGCCTGATATCAACTTGTCCTGCAGAAAAGCGATGCGAGTGCTGAAGGTTAAATTTCGGCGATTTCCCGTAATTCCAATCCCAGTTTTGATAACGCTCTTTAGAAATTTCATGAATCTTTTTCCAATCATCGTCAGTGAGGATATATTGAGGGATGTCCCCGTCTGTATCAAAAATGAATTTCAAAATAAGCTCCCTGAACTCCTCAATCGTAATTTTCTCTTTTAAAAACTCACTGATGTTGGCTATACGATTGCGGATGGATTTGATTCCTTTGGATTCAATTTTATCTTTTTTCACATTCAGCGCATTTACGACGTTTTCCATTTCCGTATCAAAAAGGAGGGTTCCGTGGCTAAAAATTCTGCCTTTAGTGGCAAACTGGGCATTTCCTGATATTTTTCTTCCGTCTGCCAAAATATCATTTCTGCCGCTTAGTTCGGCATTAACTCCAAGCCTTTTCAATGCTTTGATTACAGGCTCTGTGAATTTTAAAAAGTTATGAAAACTATCGCCGTCATCTTTAAAAATAAAGCTGAAATTTAAGTTTCCGAGATCGTGATAAACCGCTCCGCCTCCGGAAAGCCTTCTGACTACGGTTATGCCGTTTTCCTCCACGTACTTCGTATTGATTTCCTCAACCGTATTTTGATTTTTCCCGATGATAATAGAAGGTGAATTTATGTAAAAAAGCAAATAGGGCTGTTCAGGATCCAAGTAACGCAAGCAATATTCTTCTATAGCCAAGTTAATTTGCGGATCTGTTATTCCTTTATTGTCAATAAAAAGCACATTGTTTCCTCCTTAAGCACCTGTCCATGTAAACCCGCTTTTGGCTAAGCTTACTTGCCCGACATAGACAGATTCTGCCTGAATTTTTAAATCAGAATGATTGCCGAAATGCGGCAGATGAGATAAAAGCAATTTCTTAACACCCGCTCTTTGTGCAACGGTCCCTGCTTCAATACTAGTTAAGTGCCCTGGACCCGTTCCATCCTGCCCCTCGTAAAAACTGCATTCTGAAATCAGCAGATCCGCTCCCTCAGAAAAAGGAATGAACGCATCCTGATAGCTTGAATCAGCTGTATAAACAAGCTTATGGGTTCCATCTGTAATAGACATCGCGAAGCATTCAACAGGGTGTATGGTTTTCAGAAAACGGATTGTAAAAGGACCGATCAAAAGCTCCTGATTTGGATCATAGGCAATACCCTCTGTCACTTTTTTATAAGTCAGTTTATTAAACTCTTCCTCATCATAAGGATGTCCATAAATCGGCAAAGTCTTACTTTTCTCCTGCAATAGCCCTGTTATAAGATTTGCATACTGCAATGGACCGATATCGGCTGCGTGATCAAAATGATAATGAGACAAAATAACTGCATCCAGATCTTGAATGGAAACATAGTTTTGTATTTGCGATACAACTGCACTTCCGCAGTCGATCAGCAGACGACTTCCAGCTGATTCCAGCAAGTAACCGGACGTTGCTTCATTTGCTGCTGGAAAACCGCTCCAAAAGCCTGCTACAGTAAGCTTCATTTTGCTTTTCACCCTCTTTTCAGTATTCTTACTTCAATATACCCATTTCACCCTGGTTTGTGTATGTTTTTTAACTTTGTTACAAAACAGCCATTGACGTATTCTTATCTGTTATAATACAATATAAACAAATAAAAAACACGGAGGGGATCACATGATTGTAAAATTGACTGAATTTTTCAGAAATTTACCTCGCAAGAAGTGTTTGGAATGCGGCCACGAGATGGAAGAACAGCACGAATGCTATGGAAATACTTGCAATAAGTGTTTAAAAGTCACTCAGCTGTAGGATTAAGACTAATAGAATGAACCTGTTTCATAACAGTTATATTGAGAACTCCCTGATTTCAAATAGGGTGTTCTTTTTTCACTTATAAAAGCAACAAAAACACATGGGCAGCTACTGCATCCCATGTGTGTTGAAAAAAAAGACCATTTATAGAGAAATCAAATTTCTTGAAACCGTTGACTCCCTCACGATCAAATCAATATAAAATTGATGAATTTCTTTTCTGGCGTAATTTTTCGAATGAATTTTTTCCATCATAACACTTAAGGTTTTATTGCCCATCTCTTCAAGAGGCTGATGAACCGTCGTAATCATCGGATCCATAAGCTCTGTGATCTTTTGGTTATCAAAGCCTATAACGGCAAGGTCTTCCGGAATGCTCCAGCCGCTTTTCTTTGCTTCAGCAATAATTCCAGCGGCAAGTTCATCAGAACCGGTGAAAATAGCAGTCGGCTTTTCTTCCATGTACTGAATTTTTTCAAAAACCTGTTTTCCGTCGGAGCATTGAAACGCTGTGCGGAAGGCGTATTCTTCCAAAAAAGGAAGGCGTGCATCCTGCAAGGCCTTTTTGAAGCCCTTCTCTCTTGCTGCTGCCACATTGCTTGCATATCTGCCGCAGCAATAGGCAATTTTCTCATGTCCTTGATCGATAAGATGCTTTGTCGCTAAATAACCTGCTTCATACTGATCAATATAAATCATTGGAACAGTTGCCTGATCCTCGTATTCATTGCAAAGAACAATCGGTCCGTAATCAAGAAACGGCTGAATGATTTCCCATGAATTTGACATGGAGGTCATAATAACTCCATCTACCTGTCTTGTTTTCAGCAGATTTAGATAGGCCAGTTCCTTTGTCTTGGAATATAGAGTCTGGCAAACTATTAATTGATACTCTTTCTCTGAAGCTGCCATTTCCAGAATTTCGATGAGCTGGCTGAAAAAAGGATTCATGACGCGCGGTATAAAGACGGCAATAACACCAGTCCTTTGATTGCGAAGGCTTCTCGCAGCAGAATTAGGAACATACCCAAGCTCTTCCATCGCTTCCAGTACGAGCTTTTTCTTCGTTTTGCTGACATATGGATGGTTGTTAATAACCCTGGAAACCGTTGTTCTAGACAATCCGGCCAGCCTTGCAACATCTTCAATCGTTGTCATGCTTTTCCCCCTCACCTGAAAGTCGCACGCTTAAACGTCTTATCTAAAATTATACGAAACTATGTAAGGGCTTTCAATACTGTTTTTTCAAGTTTTTTTCATGCCATGCAGTTAAATCTTCTATTATGGACAAATAATGGCTTCAAGTCTTTGCCATTTATATCAAACAAGGGCCAGCTGCCATGACACGCCATATTTATCTTGGGTCCAGCCAAATTTTTTGCTGAAGGTGCAGGCTGAAAGCGGCATTAAAATATTGCCATCCTGAGATAACTTTTCAAAAACGTGATCTATTTCCTCTTCTGTTTCACAAGAAACATGAAGTGATAGAGAAGGAGTAAAGGTAAATTCATGCTTAACACTCGAATCCATACACATATATTCATGTCCATTTAATGAAAAGGAGGCAGTCATGACAGAACCCTCTGCCCCAGCTTCATTAGCACCGAATTGTTTCATGCTCTTAATTTCTGAATTACTGAAAATCGCAACATAAAAATTCATCGCTTCTTCAGCTTGGCCGTTAAACATAAGAAATGGTGTAATCTTTGGCATATTCATCAAAGCTCCTTTTTATTAAGTTGGCTTTGTTAAACTTGGCTGTTGATTGCAGCTAGGAGGCAATCAAGCTTTAGCGGGCTTACCTTAGAGCTTCCTCTTCGCTTTGCTCCTTGCGGGGCTCCCTTGACACGCCTTTCTAAGCAGGAGTCTCAGCACCCGCTCCAATCAACAAGGTTTAAAAATCAACTTTAAGCTAGCTTTAACTGAGCCATTAAGTTTAATAGAACATAAAAGCATTCTTAAAAGATGCAAACCGAAAATATGCAATTCATCATTATGCTAAATATTCAGTGAGGCTGTCGAACGTACGTGCAAACCCCTTCCTTATTCCATCTAATGCTGCCTCAAAGGTTTTTCTTTCTTCTTCAGAGGCATTCATTGGACCCCCTCGTAAAATTAGCGTTGTTTTGCTTTCATGCTCTATAAATTCAAGTTTATTCAGAATCTCAAGCGGCCAGGTTTCATTAAAGGGAGCACGGACTGTATTTCCTTCACCATCTGAAAAAGAGTTAACAAAAACGAGCAGATTAGGAGCGGAGATTTCCTTATAGATAAACTTCCCCCACATTTCATGGCCTTCCGGCGATTTCTGAGAATAGTGAAATACTCCTCCTTCTCGGAGGTCCAACGATTTGACGTACACCGTAAAGCCCTTGGGTGCCCACCAATGCCTCAAATCATCCGCATCTGTCCATGCTTTGAAAACATCCTCTCTTGGGGCATTAAAAGTACGGGTAATCACCAGTTCCTTTTTATCTGCACTTCCCGGCATAACGTACTCCTCCTAACGATTGAACTCCTTATCAATTTACTATTCTCTATAAGCTTTATTTTATTCTTAGCATTTGACCGCAGCAGAAAGGACATCAATTCTTAAATTCTTCATTGATTCCAAGTTCCCAAAATGCAAAAAGCAGAGTGCCCGCTTAGCACTCTACTTAAGAAAATTCAGCACCTCTTTTACAGCCTTTTTGCCCTGCTCGATACAATCCGGCAGTCCGAGTCCTTCATAGGAAGCTCCGGCAAGGGACAGACCAGGATATTTTTTCTTCATATCAGCTTTCATTTCAATGATTTTTTTCTTATGTCCAACATTATATTGCGGCATCGCCTGCTTCCAGCGGGTAACAAAAGATAGCTCCGGTTCGCTCTTGATCGTCATGATTTTTCTCAGGTCTTCCAAAACCACTTTAATCATTTCTTCATCCGACTGGTCTACAATAGCTTCCTGTCCAGGCTTTCCGACAAAAGCCCGCAGCACAGCTTTGTCCGGCGGGGCAGCGTGAGGCCATTTTTTGTTAGTCCACGTGCAGGCTGTAATGGAATAATCGCTATTTCTTGAAATAACAAATCCGGTACCTTCTTTATTCATTTCCACTGCATCCTTTGGAAATGCAAGAGCTACTGTTGCAACAGATGTGGCTGGCATTTTTTTTAAGTAGCCAAGTGCCGGCTCATCCTTCATAAGACTTGCTGCTGCTCCATGAGGAACAGCCATGATAACCGCGTCTGCTGTTATGATTTTTCCATTGCTCAGCTCAACGGTGTATTTCCCGTCTTCGCGCTTCTGCAATTTCTGAACCTTATTACCTTTATGAACAACCGTTTGTTCAAACTTCTCTTCAAAAGCATCGACAATGCTTTCAAGGCCGTTATCCAGTGTTTGAAAAATGCCTTTTTTGCGCCCAGGCAAATGCTTCTGGGTGTTTTGAGGGGTAGTTTTCTTCATCCCTAAAATCAGACTTCGGTGGTCCTGTTCTACCTTATAAAACTGAGGAAAAGTGGTCATTAAGCTTAACTGGTCGATGTCCCCTCCATAAATACCAGAAAGAAGCGGCTCAATCAGATTTTCGACCACCTCATTACCTAAACGGCGGCGGAAGAATTCACCGAGTGACTGATCCTCTTTTTTCTTACTGGCAGGCAGAATAAAATCACCGGCAGCACGGATTTTTCCGGCCATTGAAAAAAGACCTGAGGAGATAAAAGGAGATATTTTTGTTGGAATCCCCATTACTGCGCCTTCAGGAATCGGATGAAGCTGATCTTTTACAAGTACGTACGCCCTTCCCACGGCATTATTAACAGCCCTGTCTTCCAGACCAAGATCTTTTATAAGCTGCGGCCCGCTCGCCTTTCTTTCAAGGAAAGAATCAGGACCCTTTTCGATCACATAGCCGTCTTTTTTCACTGTCTGGATTTTGCCCCCAAGCCTCGGACTTGATTCAATTAGATCAATAGACATGGGAATCCCTTGCTCGCGTGCTTCTTTTTCAAGATAAAAAGCGGCTGATAATCCTGTCAGGCCGCCTCCTATTATGACTGTTTTTTTCATCATTGTATCGCCTTCTTTTACTATCAGTCTTTCATTAATTCTTTCAGCACAACTGTTGAAAGAGCGTCGATGAATTCCGGTTTCGCATTCGGCATTTCAGGACGATAGTAGCTTGCCCCGACTTCATCAGTAATGACCTTGCACTCCGTATCGTTGTCATATAGAACTTCCAGATGATCTGCAACAAAGCCTACTGGAACATATACGAAAGCTTTATAGCCTTTTTGGTTAAACAGCTCTCTAGTTAAATCCTGAACATCCGGGCCAAGCCATGGCTCAGGGGTATTGCCAGCACTTTGCCAGCCTGTTGCGTATTCTTTCACTCCAGCTGCTTCGGCAATCATTTTCGCTGTTTCCAGCAGCTGCTCTGGATAAGGATCACCTGCTGCGATAATTTTTTCCGGCAAACTGTGAGCTGAAACAATTAAAATGGCTTTATCTTTTTCCTCCGCAGGCATTGAAGTATACGTTTTTTTCAAGCTGTCAGCCCAATATTGAATAAACTTTGGTTCATCATACCAGCTTTCAACCGACGTAATCTTGAGGTTTCCGAGCTTTTCTGCCTCTTCCTTGGCACGTCCGTTATAGGATTTAATGCTGAAAGTGGAATAGTGCGGTGCTAGAACAATACTGACCGCTTCTGTAATTCCGTCCTCATGCATTTGCTTAACGGCATCCTCTACAAACGGCTCAATATGCTTTAGCCCAAGGTACATTTTAAACTCAATCTCATCCTGCACTTCATTCAGCCGGGCCTCAAGCTTTTCACCCTGTTCTAGCGTTATTCTGGCCAGAGGTGAGATGCCTCCGATTGCTTCATAACGGTCTTTTAAATCCTGAAGCATTTCAGGAGCCGGTTTTCTGCCTCTGCGGATATGGGTGTAGTAGCGTTCAATATCTTCTTCTTTATAGGGTGTTCCATATGCCATTACTAAAAGGCCCATTGTTTTTTTCGCCATGGTGCTGCACCTTCCATCAATAATTGTATAGTTCTTATTTCCGATCTGGTTATAACCTGCAAAGACTATTTTGCCATTATCAGGCTATTACTGCCAAAGAAGATGCTCTGGCAAGTTTTTACTTGAGTCTGCTAGCTGAGTAATCATGGACAAGATCTGCAACTCTTTGAAGTGTTTCAGGCTTCACCTGCGGAAAAACACCATGGCCAAGGTTAAATACATATCCGTCCTGCTCCATTCCCTGTTCGAGTATTTCCTTTACTCTTTCCTCAATCACTTCCCATGGAGCCAGTAAAATCGCAGGATCCAGGTTTCCCTGAAGGGTTTTCGTTAATCCCATCGCTCTTGCTTCACGAATTGGAAGACGCCAGTCAAGACCTACAACATTAACAGAAAGGTCATGCCATTCTTTCGCAAGATGACTTGCTCCTACGCCAAACATAATGAGCGGCACTCCTTCTGATTGAAGCGCAGTGAAAATTCTGCTCATCACCGGCTTTATAAAAGCTCTGTAGTCTGCAACATTAAGAGCTCCGACCCATGAGTCGAATATTTGAAAAGCTTTTGCCCCTGCATTAATCTGTGCTTTTGCATATGTAATCGTCATGCTTGCAAGCTTGTTCATAAGCGCAAACCACGCTTTTGGTTCAGCATACATAAATGCTTTCGTTTTATTGTAATTTTTAGAAGGGCCTCCCTCAATCATGTAGCTGGCCATTGTAAAAGGCGCCCCTGCAAATCCGATTAGGGGAACATTCAGCTGCTCTTGTGTTAAGATCCTGATCGTTTCTAGCACGTAAGCAACATCATCCTCCGGAGAAATTTCCCCAAGTTTTTCCACATCAGCAAGAGAAGTGATAGGATTGTCAATGACAGGCCCTATTCCCGTCTTAATTTCTACGTTCACTCCGAGTGAAGGCAGCGGAGTCATAATATCTTTATATAGGATCGCTGCATCAACGTTATATTGTTCTACAGGAAGCCTTGTTACATAAGCGCACAGCTCTGGCTGATGCGTAATTTCGAATAAACTGTATTTTTCCTTTAATACTCTATATTCCGGCTGCGAACGTCCAGCTTGTCTCATGTACCAAAGCGGAACATGACTGGTACGCTCCCCCCTGCAAGCTTTTAAAAGCGTATCGTTAAAAATTTTCGTTTGAACCATGTAATTTACCACCTTACTTCTCTGTCGAAATCATTATTTCTTACAATATACCTTTTTGCCTTTAGCTTGTATAGACGATAGGTGCAAATGTCAAGAAATCTTCTAAAGTCAACATTATAAAATTGAGAAAAATTCCAATTTCTTTTCGTCTTTCTTTTACAATAGGCAGGATTGAATGAAAAGTTCCTAAACGATAAAAAACACCAAATGAACACATTCATTTTGGTGTTTTTTGATTATGGACTTACATAATCCGATCCTTCGCCTTCCTGTCCTGTTTGTACATTATACGGAACAACCTTAAAGGATCGTTTCGAAAAGACATTGGCGTATGGAATATCAAAGGTGTTCTCCCCTGTGACCGTTCCGATCAGCTTATCTCCATTGTCCTTCTTTTCGTAAATTCTGTACTCAATGCGTTTGTCAGCCTGAGCTGTCCATTCTAGATGGATCGTAAACAGCTGCAGGGCTTTAAATACAAACTTCGCATTCAGTGTATCTACCTTTTCCACATGGATCGGGTTTTCGAGGTCATTGCTTCCCTCTGGCACAGTAAATTTTTTATCGTTCTCATATTTCGTATTTCGCAGTATTCCTTTAAACATTCTTACAGGTGCAGAGCTTCCTTCTAGCAAGTAATGTTTACTATCTGTTTTGTCATACCCCATCCAAAGCGCTCCGGTGACCTCAGGAGTGTACCCTGCAAACCATGCGTCCTTTACAGCTCCTTTTTTTCCAGTATAAGAAGTTGTTCCGGTTTTCCCTGCTAGTGCACCGCTGTATGTGCCATACTTCGCAGTCCCTTCTTTTACAACCCCTTCAAGCATTCTGGTCATATACAAGGCATTCTGAGGTGAATAGACATTCTTCGTCACTGGTTTTCTTTCAGCGACTGTTTGTTGGTGCCTGTCTGTTATCTTTTCAATAAAATAAGGGTCGCTGTAGGTACCGTTCTCAGGAAAAGTCCTGTAAGCATTTGCTAACTGAAGAGGTGAAACACCCTTAGTAAGTCCGCCTAATGCAATCGCAAGTCCGTTATCCTCAACGGGAACGCCTGTTTTCGCCAAGTATTCCTTCCCTTTTTCAACTCCGAGCTGATTAAAGGTCCAGACTGCAGGCGCATTGATAGAATGAACAATGGCTTCGTACATGGTCGTTTCCCCTGAATAGTTACCATTCACATTTTTAGGAAAGTACTTTCCGTACTTGATCGGTTCATCCTTCAGTAATGAATAAGGCTTGAATTTATTTTCCTGCAGAGCAGGTCCGTAAACAGCAAGCGGCTTGAAAGCTGAGCCCGGCTGCCTGGATTTGATAACCCGGTTATATCCCTTTGAAGAATAGTCCCTTCCTCCAATAGCTGTAATAACACCGCCCGTGCGGTTATCCAAAAGAACAAAGGCTCCTTCTGCATGAGTGTCTTTACCTGGAAAATAAGAAGCCTCTTTAAATTTTTCGTAAGCTCTTTTTTGAATATCAGCCTGAAGCGGAACGGTAATCGTGTATCCTCCGCGAAGCAGCTCATCATTAGAGATAGAATACCTCTTTTCTGCCTCACCAAGGACAAGATCCACATAAGAATCCAGCCAAGGATTGTGTTTTTTTTCACTCAGCTTAAGCCCAAGGGTTTTCCCCTGTTCTCTAACCGCCTCTTCACTTGAAATGTAACCCTGCTGCTGCATTAAATTTAATACGAGATCCCGTCTTTTCTTGCTTTTATCAGGGTGATAAATAGGCGAATATCCAGATGGAGCCTTAGGAAGCGAAGCAAGAGTAGCAGCTTGTCCAGGAGTAAGCTGGCTGACATCCTTTGAAAAAAAGTAACGGGAGGCAGACTGGATGCCATAAACGCCATGACCGAAGTAAACCTGGTTTAAATAAATTTCCAGCAGCCTGTTTTTGCTGTATTTGTTTTCAAGACTGATGGCAATGACTGCTTCCTTTGTTTTCCGCATAACGGATTTTTCTCCAGATAAGAAGACGTTCTTTGCTATTTGCTGGGTTATGGTGCTTCCGCCTTCAACCTTGCTTCCCGCAAGCAGGTCCTTAAACAGGGCTCTCGAAAGCGATCTGAAATCCAAGCCATGGTGCTCATAAAACCGCTGGTCCTCAACTGAAATAAAGGCATTTCGGACAGTAGGCGGGATTTTATTGATTGAGACAATTTCTCGATTTTCCTGATAGAGATCTGTAATTTCTTTTCCTGATGGATCTACCAGTTTAGAAGCCGAATTAAAAACAAGCTTCTTTTCATCTATCATCGCATTTCCTGAAATAAGAATGATGGAATATGTCAAAAAAGAAATGAGGATTAGAGCAAATAAAGAAAATACAACAATCCGCCATTGTTTCAACTAAAGTCACCTCACATTTCAAGGTTTAGTATTGTTAAATAAAGGTAAATATATGTGTGCTATCCTTTTAATTTAATTTTTATTACTGCTATAATTCAGGAGAGGTGATGACGATGAATTTTTATATAACTTATGGAACCATTGACTACTTATCAGAACTGAAAGCATCACACGAAAATGAAAAGCTTCTCCTTTTGAAAAAGGATGAAAGTGCAGCTCTTTTCCATGAATCAGAAGGTGAGTCCATCTTTAAAGAACCGAAAAAGTATGAAGTTCTTGACTCTGTTGGAGCCTTTGAAAACGGACAATATGCTGTTTTGAACAACATTCCTGTTACTCAGGAAGGAAAACCGCTTTTTGAACAGCGTTTTAAAGAAAGAGCTAGAATGATTGAAAATGAGCCCGGTTTTACAGCAATTCGTGTGCTGCGCCCTGTTTCTGGCGATACGTATGTCATTCTGACTCTCTGGGACAGTGAAAAATCTTTTCAGGATTGGCAAAACTCTAAAGCCTTCGACCATGCTCATAAAAAACGCGGCACATCTGAGGGCGTGGATCAGAAATCCATTTTCAGAGGACCATCTTACGTTACAACATATCAAGCCCTCCGTCCATAAGGACGGGGGTTTTTTACACGATTTTTCATATTTCAACCCCCTAATTCCCCCATCATATCCCAGGAAATGACAAAATCTGCTGATTCCTTTTCTCTCCCTTTTGTAAATTCCTCTTAAACGAAGGCTGTTTTCGCAGAAATTGTTGCTATTCGTAAAAGCTGTTATCACGCATTTAGTCTAGCTTCAGGGCATCTTTTCTTAAAATTCTGGCCTTATAGATATGGTTTGTTGGACTAAATATAGGGTCATGAGCAACAAAGTTTAAGAAAATAACCTAAACGAATCACACCATTAGGCATTTCACATACCGTGTAATACATCTAACTTATGGGGTGATTCTTTTGGGATAGAGCTAACCTGGCTTCATGCCATTTATATGTTGTTTATGCTCGCGATAATTGGATTTATGGTTTTCAGAAGAGACACAACCCTCGTATGTATAGCGGGGATTTTCGTGATAGGCCTTGTGGCAGCTCATTCGTTGAGTCATTCTATCAGCAGTTTATTTAACAGCTTTACTTATGCCATTTCAGAACTTTTGCCCACTATACTGGTCATTTCCATCATTGTTGCAATGAGCAAAGTACTGACGCTGACAGGCATCAATGAAACGATGATCTTTCCTATAACAAAATTTTTCCGGAACGCTGCACTGGCCTACTGGATTATTGGTCTTGTCATGATGGTGATCTCATGGTTTTTCTGGCCTTCTCCAGCTGTTGCCTTAGTCGGGGCCGTTCTCCTTCCAGCAGCTATTCGCGCCGGATTGCCAGCTCTCGGTGCAGCAATGGCCATGAACCTGTTCGGACACGGCATTGCTCTTTCCGGTGATTTCGTTATTCAGGGAGCACCTAAGCTCACTGCTGATGCGGCTGGCCTCCCTGTACAGGATGTTATTCATGCAAGCATTCCGCTTGTCATTGTAATGGGTGCAGTGACAGTTACTACTGCTTTCATTTTTTTAATGAAAGATATCAAAGCAGGGAAAGAGTTTCCTGCAGCAGCGTACGAACTGGAAAAATCAGCTGCTGACAAAAGTCTGTTAACTTCCTTCCAAAGAAAATTTCTTTCCATTCTTATTCCTTTATTTTTCATCGCTGATGTATTACTGATGTTTCATTTAAAGCTCCAGGGCGGAGATGCAACCGCATTGGTCGGCGGTACTGCCATTACGATCTTAATCATCATCTCTGTACTGGCTCATAAAAACAGCAGTTTTGAAAAAACCACCTCTTATTTAATAGACGGCTTTCAATTCGGTTTCAAAGTGTTCGGGCCTGTTATACCCATTGCCGCCTTTTTTTACTTGGGTGATGCAGGATTCCAAACCATTATTGGTGATTTTCTCCCTAAAACTTCACATGGAATCGTAAACGATCTTGGAGGTTCACTGGCTGCTATTGTTCCGTTAACTCCACAGGCAGGAGCCATAACGCTTACGGTTGTTGGAGCCATCACAGGTCTTGACGGTTCTGGATTTTCAGGGATTTCCCTGGCAGGCTCCATTGCTAAATTGTTTGCAGGGGGGCTTCATACAAATGGCGCTACCCTGACAGCGCTCGGACAAATTGCAGCAATATGGGTTGGAGGCGGCACACTGATCCCGTGGGCACTCATTCCTGCAGCAGCCATTTGCGGAGTGGATCCCTTTAAGCTTGCAAGGCGAAACCTTGTTCCTGTTTTAATAGGACTTTCTGTTACGACAATTGTTGCGATGTTTTTGATGAACTGATAGGAAAGAGCGAAAAAAGCCTATTAGGAAGAAGCGCTAACATGATCAGCGCTTCTTTTCCATTTCTTCATTGTTCAGCATTCTAAGACGAAAAGCATTCATCGCAAATGACCCAAGCCGAGTAATCAAATGATGATTGGCAACTCCTCCAACGATAGTTCCAAAACCCGGAAGCAGCTGAAGCATTTTGACAAAATCAATGTGATCACGATAAGCCTTTTGAAAAGATTTCCAGTCGATTTCATTCATTTGCGCCGGATTTACATCCCAATTTTCAATTTTCTCAAGCAGCATTTTGCGGTCCTTCTCTTCAGCGTAAGCAAGATGGAACACATAGAGAAGAAAAACACGTTCACTTTTTTCCTTTGTTGCATAACCATAGGCTTCTGCTGTTTCGAAAAGATATTTCATCTGAAGGCCAAGCAATAATGGGAAGTCAGCCGCTCCAAGCCAAAAGCCTGCTCCCCCTGTTCCCGCACCTTCCAAGGCAGCCGTTTTTTGAAAAAATGAAATGAGATTTCTGGCAGATTGATCTCTTTCCTGAAGCGGCTTCTTTCCTGGATCCTTTGTTCGGGTAATGGCCATTGAACCAGCCAGCGTCATTTCGACCATCTTTTTGATCCCAATTGTTATTGCATGATCTGCCTTTTCAGGCACAAACACCTGCAATTTATCCTGAAAGTTCTTTGAGGTCCTTTCAAAAATAGAAGAACGCTTTTCAAGCTTCTTTTTCCAGTCCAGCAATTCCTGCCTAACCCTTTCTTCGTATTCCATATAATGGCTCCTTTTTTATCCAGGTACTTGACCCTCCTGCTGTTCAGATAAGAAAAGCCCTGTTCCCGTAAAAAAATTGAATGTGCGGGGACAGGGCTCATTTCCTGGTTAGTTTTTAGGATCTGCTGCTTTTATTTAACCTTGCTCTTACATAGCCTTGAACAAATAAAAGGGTAAACACCACACCCGCTAAAAGTCCAGCTCCGCCTTCTACCCATTTGGCGCTCGCCAGAAGGAAGATCGCTAATATGGCTGATTGGACGAGAAGCACAGTTTGAAGCACTTCATAAAACCCTTTTTTCTTCGATTCTTCTGATACAGGATATAGATCAGGCATCATTAACAAGTCATAATGCTTGTGAAGACCAATCAGCTGTACTCCTGTTAAAAAGACTGCACTCATGACAAGAATCACTGCTCCGATTGTATTAATACCGGCAAAGATCAGGATGAGCCCGCAAATGATAGTGAGACGGATGAAAACGCCAAAATAATCTGTCCCTCTTATAAAGGCCCTTGCAAACATATACTTGTACGCATGCTCTCTTCGATAAGAGATAGCTGATAAAATCCAATCGAGGTACTTTCTTCGTTTCGCCTGTTTTTTCAGTTTCGGGACATCTGTAAATAAATTAGCCAATCGGTAAAAAGATTGCTTTTTCCCGTTTTCCTGTTCGATCAGCTTTTCCCATTTCAGCCCTTTTCCCGCTGCTGTTTTGAGGTAATAGAGCAGCAGCAGCGCCATTATGACATAAAGCGGAAGAACAAATAATAATTGAACAGAGAGCACAAAGTAGGTCACAAGCGTGTTCAAAATAAATTTAATGACTATTTCAGCCGTTTTGGATGAAAAATCCTCCGTAAAAGAAGACAGCCAATTCACCCATAAATTCCAGCCCTTGATAAGCAGCAGCTGAAACACAATCAGCAAATAGCTTTGTGCGCTGGTTTCCTTCACAGCAAAATAGAGCGGGGCAAAAATGACAATTGGAATCAGCAGCATGTAGAGCTGGCTGAAGTAGCTATATGGAATCGCCTTTTTAAAATACAATTTCATTTGTTTTTCAAGCGGGAGCAAAAAAACAATATCCGCTTCCTTTAATAAGGTTCTGACGCTTGTTGAAAGCATGACAAGCGCATAAACTAGGGCCATAATCCAAAATGCTGGAAAGCCAGCAGGCACATGCTTCAGCCAATTGCTGTACCAAACAGCTCCGCCACCAAGCATAAACACAAGCACAATAAGCAAATGGTCATTGAACATATACCGGGTATACGACCGCACTTCTGTAAGGTGCTCTTCAAGCCTCTTATTCCAAATCTCCTCTACACTATTCATCTGAATCTTCCTTTGTCAGCTGAATATAAAGGTCATCTAAGTTAGCGTCTCTCATGCCAAACTGTTCCCTTAGCTCCTCCAGATTCCCTTTTGCTTTAACCCTGCCATGGTGAAGAATGATGAATGAGTCACAATAACGTTCTGCTGTAGCCAATATATGCGTAGACATCAGGATTCCTGCGCCCTGTCTTTTTGCTTTTTCCATAATTTCAAGAAGTGAATTGATGGCAAGCGGATCAAGGCCGACAAATGGCTCATCAATGATATAAAGCCTTGGCTCAACCAAAAAAGCACACATGATCATGACTTTTTGTTTCATACCTTTTGAAAAATGTGCAGGAAACCATTTCAGTCTGTTTCCCATACGGAACTCTTTTAATAAAGGGCCGAGCCTTTCTTCAAATGTATGTTTATCAATCCCGTAAGCCATCGCCGTTAACTCAAGATGCTCATACAGTGTCAGCTCTTCGTAAAGAATAGGTGTCTCAGGAATGTATGTAAATGCTTTTCGGTACTCGATCGGCTTTTCTCTGAAAGTAAAGCCATCTATTGAAATGTTTCCTTTTTGCGGATCCATTAATCCGATGATATGCCGAATGGTTGTACTTTTACCTGCCCCATTCAGGCCGATCAAACCCACAATTTTCCCTGGAGCCACTTCAAAAGTTATGTCTTTTAAAACAGGATTTCTCGTGTACCCGCCAGTTAACTGTTCCACTTTTAAAAGCGTCATATATGCTGAATCCTTTCCAAATGCTTTTTTCTCATTTTATCAAAAATCCCTTTACTTTGTCGTGTTCCGCTCAAAGCAGACTTTTCCCAATATATTCCATTCATGTATTTGCAAAAAACGGTCATCCTAATTAGTGCAGAAGGGTTGTCATTGATTGAGTAACCATTTAATTCATTAAATGAGGTGTTTATCAAAGACAGTCAGCTTTGCTGAAGAAATGTTACCTGAAACAAGAACTCATGATGTCTAAAAAAAGCAGCACAACATGTAAATGAGGTGTTTGTTAAAGACACAAAAAGTATTGTTATTGATGGAACATGAAGACTCTTCATAACTAAATGAGGTGTTTGTCGCAGGCATAAACCGGTAAATACGCAATCTTTTCCTTCTGCAAAGGCAGGACGGACTCTCAGCAGTCCCGTCCTGTTTTTATTTTTGCTTTTGTTATCCCCGCCTATCCCTGCTTTGCTAATTGTCCATGCATCACCCAATTATGGTAAAATACTCAGTATAAATGGTAATGAAAGGGTTGATCATATGAACTGTATTTTTTGCAGCATTGCAAACGGTGAGATCCCAAGTGCAAAGGTTTTTGAAAACGAACATGTCGTTGCCTTTTTAGATATCAGCCAGGTAACAAAAGGCCATACTCTTGTGATTCCTAAAGTACATAAAGAAAATGTCTTTGAACTGACCCCTGAAATTGCCCGAAACTTATTTGAAGTTGTTCCAGAAATTACGAACGCTATTAAGAAGCAATACAATCCGATTGGTCTTAATCTGCTGAATAACAACGGCGAGCATGCAGGCCAGTCTGTTTTCCATTATCACCTTCATATTTTGCCTAGATACGGTGAGGGAGACGGTTTTGGCGCAGTATGGAAAACTCATACAAATCAATACACTCCTGAAAAATTGCAGGAAATGGCTGCTGAAATTAAAGGGACTATGAAATCTTAATAACATGAAAAACGAGCCTAGAAAGTGTTTCGGGGCTCGTTTTTTAAAGGCTCTTTTCTTAAAAACTTTGTTGCTCATGACCCTATATTTAGTCCAACAAACCATATCTATAAGGCAAGAATTTTAAGAAAAGATGCCCCGAAGCTAGACTAAATGCGTGATAACAGCTTTTACGAATAACAACAATCTCTGCGAAAACAGCTTTTTTAAATGAATCTTTATTTGAATTAACAGCAGTTAACACCCAATTTCCCTTGTATTAAACTCACCTAGCAGGCACTCAAGCTTTAGCGGGCTTACCATAGAGCCTCCCCGTCGCTTTGCTCCTGCGGGGTCTCCCTTGACACGCTTTTCCCGTCTCGCGCCTTCCGCTCCAATCAACAAGGTGTAAAAATCAACATAAAGCTTTAACTGAGCCTTTATTTAAATGGAGGTCCATTTGAACGAGAAAATATCTTCCAACAATTCTAAAAAATCTGCTAATATGTTACGATAGAGAAAATTTAATGAGGTAACGCGAAGGAGGACTAAAATGGCTGTTTATAATTTTAATGCAGGGCCTGCCGCTCTCCCTCTTCCTGTTCTGAAAAAAGCTCAGGAAGAATTGGTGAATTTCCGGGGAAGCGGAATGTCGATTATGGAAATGAGTCACAGAAGTAAAGCGTATGATGAAGTACATAATCAAGCAATCCAATTACTGAAGGAAGTTATGGAAATACCTGATACTCATGAAGTTCTGTTTTTACAGGGAGGAGCAAGCCTTCAGTTTGCCATGGTTCCTATGAATTTTCTGCATTCTGGCCAAAAAGCGGGATACGTCTTGACCGGTTCCTGGTCTGAAAAAGCAAAAAAGGAGGCAGACTCCATTGGGCAAACAGAAGTGGCTGGCTCCAGCAAAGAAAATCTTTACCGTCATATTCCTTCTAATGATGAACTGCAGCTCTCTGATGAATTCGCTTATTTGCATGTGACGTCAAACAATACGATTTATGGAACACAGTGGCATGAATTCCCTCATCTCTCAGTTCCTTTAATCGCCGATATGTCGAGTGATATCCTTTCCAGAAAAATAGATGTCAGCCAGTTTTCTCTGGTCTACGCTGGAGCACAGAAAAATTTAGGCCCATCTGGGGTTACTGTCGTTATCGCAGAAAAGAAACTTTTGGAAAACGCAAATAAGGATATTCCAAAAATACTATCCTATCAAACTCATTCCAGCAGCAACTCTCTGTACAATACACCGCCAACCTATTCTATTTACATGCTTTCCCTTGTTTTGGAGTGGTCCAAAGAACACGGCGGGCTTGATGGGCTGCAAAAGCAGAATGAAAAAAAAGCGGACCTCATTTATCAGTGTCTGGATGAGCATTCTGAGTTTTATCTGCCTCATTCAAGAAAGGACAGCCGTTCATTAATGAACGTTACATTTAATCTTCAAAATGAAGATTTGACAAAGGCATTCTTGAAAGAAGCTTCAGAACGGGGTTTTACCGGACTGAACGGCCACCGTTCCATAGGCGGCTGCCGAGCTTCTATTTACAATGCTGTACCAATGGAATCATGCGAGGCTTTAGTAGGATTTATGGAAGAATTCAGAAAAAAACACTGACGAAATTTGTGTTTTTACATTTTGAAGAAGCCCTGTTATAATATTACTAACCTTTCGCAATGGGAGATGAGCTCATCATTGGAGAGGAAAACAATGAGATTAGAAGAGGAGAGTCGAGAAATGAATACGAGAGAACTAGTTACAATGGCATTGTTTGCTGCAATTGGGGTTGCATTGCATGCGATTATACCCCCAATCTTTTTTGGAATGAAACCGGATATGATGCTGACAATGATGTTTTTAGCTATTATTCTATTTCCTAAAGCCAAAAATGTTTTGGTCATGGGGATTGTCACTGGATTGCTTTCCGGTTTAACAACCGCATTCCCTGGAGGCCTTGTTCCAAACTTGATTGACAAGCCTGTAACGGCATTTATCTTTTTCTTCCTGTATATTGCAGTGAGAAAATTTTCTGCCAATACAGTATCCGCTGCCATTTTGACAGCTATTGGCACTATCGTATCAGGGCTGGTCTTTCTTACAGCAGCCTATTTTATTGTCGGTCTGCCAGCAGGAGCAGGTTTTATGGCGCTGTTCTTGACAGTGGTTCTTCCAGCAGTAGCGTTGAATACCATTGCGATGATCTTTGTTCATCCGATCGTCTTGACCATTATGAAAAGAAGCAAAATTGTCAGCTCAAATTAGAGCTGAATAAAATGAACCCGGCCATGTACGGCCGGGTTTTTGTATGATCTTTCCCTTTTCAGACAAACGCTAATGGATCATATACATAAGAATCCCGACCAAGAGGAATAAAGCGAAGCCTCCCCCGAATACAGCAGCTCTTTGCTTCAAAACCCTTTTGGGCGGATAGGAAGCCGTTTGCTGCATCAGCCTAACATAATGAAGAGTACCTGCAAGCAGCAGGAAACAGATCGTAAAAACGAAAAAGATGACGACCGTCACTGTGTCCCCCTCCCTTTTGTACAATGTATGCCCATAACGGCCAGGCTATGTTAAGAAGATTGTTTATACAGAGGCAGAAAGGGTAACTCTTTAGAGAAGGATTTTTTTATTGTTTGTTGAAATGGATAGAGAGTATGGATTATTGGAGTGATCATAATGGGAAAAAGCAAATCAATTTTGACTGGAGCTCTTTTGGGAACAGTGGTCGGAGGACTCGCTATTTTGTTATCAGCTCCTTCTTCTGGCAAAGATCTCAGAATTCAGCTGAAATCAAATCGTGAAAAGCTGATGGATACCCTTAATCATTTGAAAAAAGACAGCATGGCTTTAAAAGATCAGGTCATCCAAACAGCTAAAGACAGTGCAGACGTCATGAAAGAAGTTTCAACAGATTTACAAACCTCCATTAAAGAATGGCAGGATGAAATTGAACCTCACCGCCAGAATCTGCAAAATGAAATTGAGGCAATTGAACAGAAAATCAAACAATTGGAAGATACATTGAAGAAGTAGAATATTCTCATATAAGAAAAATTAGAAAAAAGTGGATGCCGGATTTTACCGATATCTGCTTTTTTTCTTTTTTCAAGTACAAAATAACAACATTTCAGAAATTTATTAAAAATTTCGTAAATTTATACCTTTATTAATCTTTATTTTTTTGGGATAATAGAAAATAATAGTTTAGAGAAAAAGTAGGTGATTTCCTTGAAACATAATGAAAAGGATTACACGATTAAAGAAGCATTGCTTTTTAGTCAAAGAATTGCCCAGCTTAGCAAAGCTCTTTGGAAATCGATTGAGAAGGATTGGCAGCAATGGATTAAGCCGTATGACTTAAACATTAATGAACACCACATTCTTTGGATTGCCTATCATTTAAAAGGGGCTTCCATTTCAGAGATTGCCAAGTTTGGAGTTATGCATGTATCAACAGCTTTCAACTTTTCAAAAAAGCTGGAAGAACGTGGCTATCTGGAGTTCTCGAAAAAATTAAATGACAAACGCAACACTTACATTCAATTAACGCAAAAAGGCGAAGACATCTTTCTAAAACTGCTTGAGGATTACGATCCGTCAAGAAATGCCATCTTAAAGGGTGCCCTTCCCCTTCAGCAGCTTTACGGAAAATTCCCTGAAATTATTGAAATGATGGCGATTATCCGCAATATTTATGGTGACGATTTTATGGAAATCTTTGAACGTTCGTTTACGAATATTGAAGAGGAATTTGAAGAAAAAGAAAACAGGCTCCAAAAGGTTGAAGAAGCAGAACAGCCTAAAGCAGCAGCCAACTGACTTTTGCAGCCTGCAGGTTCCAATTCTGCATCTAATGCATTGTCACTACAAAAAACGCAAGGGGGGTCGATTTGACCGTTCCTTGCGTTTTTTAAAGCCTTTAATGAAGGAAAAGGATTTGAAGCATACAAGCGGGATGTTTTTTCTATCTTTTTCTAAAAAATTTTGGTAATCTAAAATATGTATCAGTAAGGGAAGGGGGATCTCCTTTGTTTGTCATTTACATTTTATTTACCGTCTTCATCCTTTTTTATATTAACAATTTAACGAATCAGCTCTGCGTTGTGAGAGAGATTCCTGCCGATCGCCAGCCCAAAGTTTTTCACACAATCAACATCTTCATTACCATACTTCTTTTTTCTTCCTATATCGAAATCTTTTATACATAAAGTTTGCTTTGCAAAGATTGTGATGATCATATGGGCTTTATACACCCAGAAAATAAGTTTTAAGCATCTTTTCTTCAAATATTGAAGGTATTCCTTGATATAAGAAAAAAGCCTATATAAATAAGCGGCATGACTCCGCTTACTTTATTTAAAAGAGGAATTATCGGGAAGAACACTTATAAAACAGGCATAGCTGACAGGAAACTGTCAGCTATCATTATATTAATACACCCAAGATGCACCAACGATGATTAACAAAATGAACAACACCACGATCAATGCGAAACCGCCAGCGTATGCACCGCCCATTGTGACACCCCCTTTTCATTCCATGCCCTATGGTATGCATCTCTTAAGGAAGATGAATAGGCATTTATCCCGCCGTTTACAGAACAGCTCAAATATTCGTTCATTATTTTAGGCTCTTTCTCAATCATGATGCTTTTATTGGTTGCCTGGCTAACAGAGAGCCATTAACACATTCTTCATTTAGTTTCAAAAGCAATGAAAAGAAGAAAAAGCCAATTATTAAGTAAGCCTATTCTGTTAGTACAGCCAAGATGCACCAACAATGATCAGCAAAATAAATAAAACTACGATTAACGCAAAACCTGAATTGTATCCTCCGCCCAAGTTAAAAACCTCCTTTCATTTCAAACCAGTATATGGTAAATGCCTCAGTATGGATTGGATTAATATCACATATTTGTCTTGTTGCAAAACTTTTCGCTTCATGGCACAATGTGTTATAGGTTCCTATATGAAATTTCAACCAATTATAATGAAGGCAGGAGTTGTATCACGCATGAAAAAGTTTGCAATTGCAGCCATTACTGCAACGAGTCTTCTGACTTTAGGCGCTTGCAGCAACAACGGTGGAGGTTCTGACGACGTCGTCGCTTCAACGAAATACGGCAACGTAACAAAGGACGAGCTCTATCAGGCAATGAAATCCAGAGACGGTAAGGCTGTGCTTACCGAATTGGTACATAAAAAAATACTTAGCAAACAATTTAAGGTTACAGATAAAGAAGTGGATGCAGAATACCAAAAAATCAAAACACAGTATGGTCCTCAGTTTGATATGCTTGTTCAGCAGCAGGGTGAAGCTGCAGTCCGCGATATCGTAAAAACAGATCTTCTTCGCAAGAAAGCTGCTAATAAAGAAGCATCTGTTACAGATGCTGATATAAAAAAATATTATGATACGCTGAAAGGCAAAGTTCATGCTGCTCATATTCTCGTTCAGGATGAAAAAACAGCTAATGAAGTGGAATCCAAATTGAAAAGCGGTTCAAAATTTGAGGATTTGGCTAAAGAATACTCCAAGGACAGCACAGCTCAAAGCGGAGGCGACCTTGGATGGTTCGGAAAAGGCCAGATGGTTAAAGAATTTGAAACAGCTGCCTTTAAGCTGAAGGAAGGCGAAGTCAGCCAGCCGGTTAAATCACAATATGGCTATCATATTATCAAAGTGCTTGAAACAGTAAAACCTTATGATCAAATGAAGGACAAGCTGAAGGCTGAAGTGAAAAAACAAAAAGAGCAGGATCCAGCGACCATTCAGAATGCGCTTGATAAAGCTCTAAAAGAAGCAAAAGTGGAAGTAAAGGATAAAGCTTTAAAAGATACGTTTACAAAGCCTGATCCATCACAGCAAACACCTCAAGCTCCAACAGATCAACAGCCTGCCCAATAATAAGAAAAGCGCAAGCGCCTTGTTAAGCCCTGGAGCTGGACAATTCAATTTATACAACCTGTGATAATTCAGTAAAAATTTATAATTTCTTATCTTTAAAAAAAGCCCGCCGGTTTTCCGGCGGGCTTTTTTTATTACTGTTTTCTATATGCTAGTGTCAGCAGAAATTTTCTCTGCAGATCTTCTTTCCCGTTCTTCTTGCATGCGTTCCATATAAACCTGGCCTTCTTTTTCAATAAACTCCTCATCAACGGCCTGTTCTTCCCTGCTTGTTCTAAAAAACATATATCCGCTGTAAAGAATTCCTGCGATACAAAGATAAATCCACCATGGCAGCAATACCACAACTGCTTCCCCCTTAATAAACCGCTTGTTTTACTAGATTTATATGATAAGGGACAAGACTATATGCTATTTATGAAAGCTCGGTTTATAAAATGACCTATTTTCTAGAGCAAAAATTCTTTCTGAGAATTCGCCAGGCTTAACCCGTTCAAGAGCTCTGTCCAGCATGTTCATTTTCGCATCCAGATTATCAATGTAATGCAAAATTTCGGCTTCTTTGATCATAGGAGGTTTTGGGCTGCCCCATTCTGCCTTCCCATGATGGCTTAGAACCATATGCTGCAGAAGAACGACCTCTTCCCCTTCGATCCTCAGCTCTTCAGCTGCCTTGGCAATTTCATTCACCATAATGGAAATGTGGCCAAGCAAATTGCCTTCGACGGTATAGGTTGTGCTGACAGGTCCTGATAATTCAATTACCTTTCCAAGATCATGCAGGATGACACCTGAGTATAGAAGGTCTGTATCAAGGGACGGATAAAGGCTTGAGATTGACCTAGCCAGATCCAGCATGGAAACCACATGATAGGCAAGACCTGAAACAAATTCATGATGATTTTTGGTTGCTGCAGGATATTCAAGAAAAGCTGTCTGGTGTTTTTTTACAAGCTGTCTTGTGATGCGCTGCAGATTGGGGTTTTTCATCTCAAAAATATATTGAGTGATCTTTTCCATCATTTCATCTTTTTGAATTGGCGCAGTTTCTAAAAATTGGGACACATCCATCGTTTCATTTTGCTGAAGAGGCCGGATGGTTCGGATTTTCAGCTGGTTTCTTCCTCTGTAATGATGGATGTCACCGAGTATTTTTACGATGCCTTGTGCAGCATATGTTGCCTCATCATCCTGGCTTGCATCCCAGAGCTTTGCTTCAATTTCACCGCTCTGGTCTTGCAGGATAAGAGTCAGAAATGGTTTCCCATTGCTTGCAATGCCTTTTGTGGAAGCTTTAATTAATAGAAAAAGATCGATCTGTTCGCCAATCTCGTAATGCATGATTCCTTTGTTTGTCATGGGCTACTCCTCCCGAGTTGTTCAGTATCAACAGTATAGCATAATTACCCGCTCTTCTTCGCTTGATTATGTCAAATGCCTGTGCCTTTCAGCACTTCTTTATAAAGTAATGAGCTTCCTCTATTAGTAAGTGTCAGTATCTCGTTTTTTTCAAAATGTGAAAGCAAGTGTCTGTGGCATGTAAAAAAAATGATTTGCTGATCTGCTGAGATCTTCTTCAATAAAGCAATCATCTGAACGGTCCGTTCTTCGTCAAAATGGACAAATCCATCATCAATCATGATCGGCAGTCCGTGCTTTTCATTAATCGTGACAGCCAAGGCAAACCTAAGAGAAATATACAGCTGCTCAGCCGTAGCCTGACTTAGCTGTCTTGCTTGAAAGCGCGTCCCATCCTTCCGTTCCGCAATAAAGGTTTGTTCTTCTTTTGGAAGGTAGAGAGCCTGATAATTTCCATTTGTTAAATAAGAGAATAGCTCCTCTGCCTTTTTTAGAAGCTTTGGCATTCTCACCGACCTATGATACTCAATTGTTTTTTGCAAATAGTCTCTTGCAATAGATTGGACGAGCCAGTCTCTTGAAAGCTTCCTTACGATGCTTTTCTTCTGCTCGTATTCATGCAAAAGGTCTGAATAGGTGCCGTTCTTCTCAAGCTCCTGAAGGTGATAAATGGTTTGTGACCGTTCTTTTTGCTTTTCTGTTTCTTCCTTTTCAAGCTGTTCGATCCTATCTTTCAGCTCATTTATTTTCAGCTCATAGTCATCCTTCAGAGATAAATTCTGTCTATCATCCCCACTTGTTTGTTCTTCTAGCTGCTTTGTCACCCAGTTCAGCTTCTCCTGCAAGGACAGCCTTCTGGTGTAAACTGCTGCAAGGTTTCTAAAATCTTCTTCTTCCTTTACGGAGGCCTTATTCAACAAGTCTATGATAAGACCTTGCTGATAATCAATTTTTTCTGTAAGATTCTTTATTTCCTCTTCAAGTTCATGTAGACGATCATTCGCCTGAAGCCATTTCAGCTGTTTGTCTCTTTCTATGTTCAACAGTGTGTACCCTTCAAAAATCCGATCCTTTACCTTTAGATTCTCATTTATAGGCAATCCTTTCAGCTGATCCAAAAGAGCGGTAAAGCGGTCTGCTTCTTTCAGCCGTTCTTGATGTTTTTCCTGAAGCTGATTGTATTGGACAATTTTATCCTTCAGTTTCATAATCGCTTCAAGAGCAGCTGATAAATCATTCTGAACACCCGCAGAATCAAGGCCAAGGATAGAAGCAAGATTAGAGCCTTCTTCATTTAACTGAAACAGTTCCTTTTCCCATGCTTCAAATTGTATAAGAATTCTGTCATATGCTCTTTCCTTTTGAAGCAGCTGGGCTTTTTCGGTCTCAAGCAGCTGTCTCATCTGCTCGTCCTTCCACAGTTCCCCCTTGACCTCTTCAAGTTTTGAAAACAAAGCTGATTCCTCTTGTCCCTGTGCCTTCAGAAGCTCATCCTCAAGCTCTCCCTTACGTTTCACTAAATGCTGCATAACCGGGTCTTTCCCCTGCTGCAGATAGAAGGAGGCAATTGCAAGAACACACGCTGCCGTAAGGATTCCTCCAAGAATCCATTGCTGATTTAAAGTGGCCCATCCTGTTCCTGCAAGAAGTATGAGGGAAAGTAATATAACGGTGAGCATCATCCGTGATTTGCCGGCTTTTTTTGCCTCTTCATGAATCCTGATTTGATCTGTCAGCTGCTTAAGCTCGGCTTTTTCAGCTTCTTTCTCATTAGAAGCTGCTTTTTTTGATAAAAGTCCTGCTTGTTTCGCTAAACTCTCTCTCTGTTCAGGCTGAAGAAGGCTTTTTTTATATTGGTTTATCTGTCCTTCACTTTCCTCAAGCGCTTCCCGCGACCTGTCAAATTGTTCATCAAGAAGCCGTTTCCGCTCGGTCAGCTGCCGTTTTTTTTCTGTGCTCTCCCTTAATCTGCTTACCACATCAAAACTTGTTTCTAATGAGAGAATCTCTCTGTTATCAAGATTAATTAAAGATAAATTTCGCTTTTCATTGTTTATTTCATGCTGAAGCAGTGAGAGTTCTGCTCTCCCTTTTTCTAACTTAAACAGGGTTTTCTCATAAGAATCCAGAGAAAGCTTCAGCTGTTCCACTGCTTCTCTCTTCTCCAGGATTGTTTCATCTGGCTTATTGATTCTCTGCTGTTCTGTTAACCGTTCAAACTGAGATAAGAGTGCCTTCCTCTGGCCTTTCATAGGGTTTAGACCCGATTGAAGCTGTTCAAGCCTTGCCAGTCCATCAACAGGAAACCCTTTTGTATCAGGCAGTTTTTCAAGCTCGTTTAGACAATCGCTCTGTTCTTTCAGAAGCGGCAAAACATTTTGTGCTTTTTCAGCCTGCTGAAGCTGTCTGATCATTTGGGTGCGTTCCTTCTGCAACCGTTCGAGAACATTTCCTGTTTCTTCTTTTATTGACTTCAGCTCCTCATATTCCAGGTTCTTTTGCTTGGCCTGCTTTAGCTGTTCATATGTATCTTTTGTTCTGGCTAATTCTTCATTTAATAAAGGCTTTTTTCCATTTGGCTTAAAAAGGCGCTCCCGTTCTTTAGAAAGCTGATTTTCCAGCTGATAGAGGGAATCCGTTCCTACCATGCTTGTAAGATAAAGATATTTGCCAAGTTCTTCTTCCTTCAGCTGATGCACCTCTTGCAAGCCATGAACATCAAAGGAAAAAATGGCTTTGTAGAACTGTTTGTCTATTCCGCCGGTAAGCTCTTTGAGCAGCTCTTCTCCTCCTTTTTCGCCTTCTCCATAGTGGATCGTTACTTCTCCTCCTGCTTTACCGGGGATTCGTTCTATTCGGATTCTTCCAAGCTGTTCGGTTTCAGCAAGGATCGCCCCTCCGTAACCTGCCCCGGTCATCGGCTCATATTTGCTGTCAGCACTTTGCTTTCCCGGAAAGCCAAATAAAATACTATGGATAAAAGACATAACTGTCGATTTTCCAGCTTCATTTTTGCCGAACAGAACCTGTACAGACTCGGAATTCAGCAGAATCTCTTTTTGCTGAAATTGGCCGTAGCCGTATATATGCAGTTCAAGCAGCCTCATCCTCTCACCTTCCCTGCAGCAAGCTTTTCAGCAGCAAATTTTGTGCATCAAGCTGGATTTCGTTCATTTCTTCAGGAGAAAATTCATCTAGATGTTTTCTTATTAACGGATTCTGTGTCAGCTGGCTTAAAGCCTGGTCTGCTTCTTTATAATCATTCATTATTTCAAGCAGATCTTTGAAAAAGACTGAATCGTTTTCTAGCTCCTTAAGATCTGCATAAGGTTTTGTTTGGTTTTCAATTTCTTCAATCCATACAAATGATTCCAGATCCGCTTCCGCTTCATTTAAATTTTCCTTCAGTTCATCAAGCGCCTGCTTTTGCTGCAGTTCATCAGCAAGTCTGCTTACTCCCTTCAAGCTGATAAAAAGGCAAACAGCCTGATGCTCTCTTCTCATTTCGCTGACGATTTTTAAGCACTCCTGAAACAGGTCGTCAAATACGGAAATGCCCTCCATTTCGATCTCTCTTTTTTCCCATATAACATCGCTGAGAGAATGGAACTCAAACTCTGTTCCTCTCTCATCGATTTCAACGATATAACAGCCTTTTTCACCGATTTCTTTCCGGTTTCTCCCCTGAATATTGCCTGGATAAATAACCGGTGTTCCTTCGCTATTCAGCACTTCTCTTTTATGAATATGGCCTAACGCCCAATAATCAAAATCCTTTGCAAGAAGCTCCTTTACTTTAAAGGGGCAATATTGATCATGTTCAGAGCTTCCTTCTACGGCACCATGAAGCATGGCAATGTGATAGGGTTCATTTCCCCTTTTCACAAACTGTCCTGTGATATTTTCAAATACGGCTCTTTGTGAATAGCTGCAGCCGTAAATTGCAGCTAATGGCTTTTCATTTTTTCTATAGGTAATGGATTGAGCCTTATCACCATCAAAAATCGTGACATGCTGCGGCCATTCCATTTCAATCCAGCTTCCGCTCAAATGATCATGATTGCCATGGATAATAAAAACGTCAATATAATGCTCTTTTAAACGAAGAAGCTCTTTTCGAATCCTAAGCTGTGCTTTCAGGCTTCGGTCTTCCCCGTCATACAAATCACCTGCCAGAAGGATAAAATCAACCTTCTCTCTGATGGCCAGTGTAATCAAATTGGTAAATGCAGCAAAGGTGCTTTCTTTAAGCCGGTTAAAAACCGGGCGAGGCAGCTTGTTCAGCCCTGAAAAGGGGCTGTCCAAATGCAAATCTGCTGCATGCAAAAATTTGAGTCCTTGCATGATCATTCCTACCTTCCAGAATACTTTCCTCTATCTTATCACCTTCTGAATACGAATGCACGTTCCCACTAATGAATAAAAACAATTCCTATGGAAAAGCTAACCAAAAGGAGGTTTATCCATGCTTATAAAATGGATTATCGCTTTTTCCCTCTTGCTTCCTTTCCCGTTCATAGCAGGGACGCATGTCTCAGCTGCTGCAGCTGCTCCCTCCGCTGACTGGAAAGCAACCGCAATTAAAGAAGCGAAAAAGAGATACCCTGCTGCTGTCGTCATGTTCACGCAGAACTATTGGACAAGCTTGAAAAAAGATCCTGCTACAAGGCAGTTTCGGATCACTATGACAGACGGATCCCGCCAATTCGCTGTTTTCGTTACAATCCGTTATCATAAAGAAACAAATAAGGTTGTTTCCATGCAGGTTTTAGAAGAGAGATAAAGTTTCTCTGCAAATGAAACGAAAATCCCGGGAGCTCTTCCCGGGATTTTCTTACATCTTAATTATTTTTTGAAATCTCCATTGCTTTCCTTACATCTTTGAATGACGAAGATTTTCCGTACATCAAAACACCGCCCTTATAGACTTTGGCTCCGAAATAAGCAAGCAGCGCGATCAGGGCAATCATTAAGGCGATTGAAATGCCCACCTCCCAGAATGGAATATTCAGCATTCCTACACGGAGAAACATAATCATTGGCGTAAAAAATGGAATATAGGAGGTCACTGTTATAAAAGGTGCTTCTGGCGCTCCAAGACCAAACATCGCAATCATAAAAGCCGCCACAATTATAAAGGTCATTGGTGCAATCATTTGCTGCACATCTTCAATGCGGCTGACAAGCGAACCTAGAAAAGCGGCAAGTGTTGCGTATAAGAAATAACCAAGCAGAAAGAAAATAGCACAATAAATGATGGTAGAAGGCGGAATATCTGAAAAACTGAAGAATCCCCCTCCCATTTCCTTCAATTTTTCAAAATTGGCTTGAACCGAGGTATAGCCCACGATGAGAATCAGTGCAAACTGGGTTATGCTTAAAAGTCCGATCCCCAAAATTTTTGCAAACATCTGCTTAACAGGCGACACACTCGAGATAAGGATTTCCATTACCCGTGAAGATTTTTCTGTCGCTACCTCCATGGCAATCATACTGGCATACATTATCACACTCATGTAAATCACAAACAGCATCACGTAAACAAGCCCGCGCGCCTGGTTAAGCTCCTCTTCGGATTTGGCATCCTTTTTGAGAGCCTCTTTCTCCATTTTTACCGGCTGCATTAATTTTGCCAGCTGAGATTGATCAACACCAAGCTTCTGTGTACCCACTGCAACTCTCGTCTGCTGCAAAGCCTGCTCCACTGTACCTGCTACAGCGGAATCTGCAAGAGAGGCTGCTTTATATGTGCCTGTTGGAAGCTTTTCAGCATCATTTTTAAGGATTAAATATCCGTCATACTTCTCATCAAGTACAAGCTGATTCAATTCTTTTTCAGTTTTTGCGGTGTTTTCAATCTTCAGTTCTTTATCAATCGCTTTCGCACTTTGGGCAAATAGCGGAAACGTTCCTCCGCTCTCGTCCAAAACGGCCACTTTATGAGCTTCATTTTTATTGAAAAAACCGATAATGTTTGTAATATTCGTTACACCGTAGATCAGTAGAAGACTGATAACAGTGGAAACGATGAAGGTACGGGTTTTCAGCTTGCTTAAATACGTATGGAATAAAACAACCCAGAACTTATTCATACGCCGCACCTACTTTCTCAATGAAAATGTCATTCAGTGAAGGCTCTTCAAGCTCAAATTTTCTAACAAACCCTTTATTGTGCAGTTCAGTGAAAATGGATTGGGAAACTTCTTCTCCTGAAATCTGCAGATGTACACCTGATGTTGTTTTTCTTGATTTCGTTACCCCAGGCATATTGGTCAGGAAGCTGAGGTCATAATCAGCATGCACCACAATGTTTTTCTTGCCGAATGAACGCTTGATTTCCTTCAGCGAACCATGAACAACTGGTTTTCCTTTATGCATGATGCAAAGAAAATTGCAAAGCTCCTCTACATGCTCCATTCTGTGACTCGAAAAAACAATCGATGTGCCCTTTTCTTTCAGATCAATAACCGCATCCTTTAGCATTTCTACATTTACCGGATCAAGGCCGCTGAAGGCTTCATCAAGGATAAGCAATTTAGGCTTGTGCAATACGGCTGTGATAAACTGAATCTTTTGCTGATTTCCCTTTGAAAGCTCTTCTACTTTTTTATTGGCAAATTCAGGCACTTTAAAACGATCCAGCCAGTAATTCATCTCTTCTTCTATAGTTTGTTTCTGCATCCCTTTCAGACGTCCAAGATAAAGGAGCTGCTCCTTCACTTTTAGCTTTGGATAAAGACCCCGTTCTTCCGGCAAATAGCCGATCTGGTCGCTTACATCATAATTGATTTCTTTTCCGTTCCATTTAATGCTTCCCTCACTTGGGTTTAAAAGACCAAGAATCATTCGGAAGGTTGTTGTTTTCCCTGCTCCGTTTGCCCCTAAGAAGCCGAATATTTCCTTCTCAGGAATCGCAAGCGTTAAATTGTTCACTGCTGTAAACTGGCCGAACTTTTTTGTTACACCATCTAATTGTAAAGCCACTTGTGCTCCCCCTCTTTAAAATTCTATCTTACTGTCCCTTTTAAAATTACCTTTAGAAAACTTGTAAGGCAATAGATTTTACAAAAAAACCCAAGATATTCTTTTTATCATTGAAACAGCTGATTCTTGTGCCTTGCAGGAAAATGGAAAGAAACAATCGAATATAGCATTATTCTGCAAGAGAAATAACAAAGGAGGATTTCACATGGGAACTTTTTATTTAACCGTATATGACAAATCAGGAGAAAAGCTTTTGGACGAAAGCTTTGAAGCAGCAAGTGAGCAGGAAGCAAAGCAAATTGGGGAAAGCAAGCTGGAAGAAAAAAACTACTTAAAGAAAACCCACCGCTGCGTTAACTCAAGCGGAAAACTGGTTTTATTTGAAAGATAATATACTTTGGGGCTGAGCATTGATCAGCCCCTTCTTATTTATTTACCGGTAAACTTCGGCTGGCGTTTGTCTAAAAAGGCTCTGATTCCTTCTTGATGATCATTCGTCTTCCTCATCTTAAACTGTGCATCATGCTCCTTCTTAAGCATCGCTTCAAGCATTTCCTTATGCTGATGAGCATAAATCAGCTTTGTTTCAATCATTGCTCCAACCGGCTTTTCAAGCCATTCTCCAACTTTGTTGCGTACCTCTGATTTGATGTCCCCTCTTACAAGGCGGTCAACAAGCCCCATATCATAAGCTGATTCAGCTGTCAGCCTTTCTCCGTTCCAAATCAGTCTCTTAGCTTTAATTTCTCCAAGTCTTCTCGATAAAAAGAAATGCCCTCCACCGTCAGGAATGAGGCCAATTCCGATAAAATTCATTGAAAGAGTAGCAGTCTGATGAGCGATAATGTAATCCGTTGCTAGAGCAAGACTAAATCCTAGTCCCGCAGCTGGGCCATGGATGGCACTGATCGTAAGCTTCGGCAGCGTATAAAGGGTCAGCGCAATATCTGATATTACTTTCATAACTGGGGAAAATGCCGCTTCATCCATATTATTCAGCATCGTTTTAATATCGCCGCCAGCTGAGAAACCTTTCCCGCTTCCTGATAAAATAAGCACATCAGCACTGCTTTCCTTCACTTCCTGCAAAGCAGCCAAAAGCTCGCGCAGCATTTCTTCGTTCATGGCATTAATGGATTCAGGCCTGTTCAATTCGAGGTATGCAACTCTATCTTCAAATGAAAGATTGATTGTATTCATATATGGGGCCTCCTTGTTGGTTGTATAGGCGAGTTTTTCCTCTGCTTTATTCTTTCAATTTCGAAATCGCTTTCTCCTGTTCTAGAGGGGTATATTTTTTCAGAAGGCTCTATTCTTAAACTTTGTTGTTTCTTCATTCATTTAAGTGAATTTAAAGCAATAATACACCTAGCTGCACGGACCCATCCATAAGCTTCCCACAATCACTCCATTTTCATCAAAATCCCCTTAAAAAACTTAAAAACCCGCTCAAGACGAACGGGTTTCTGCAATTTTAAACAAATCCTTCAGCATGTCAATTTTAGTATGGGTATAATGCTTGAATCCGTCATTATAGGATTTCGGATCCTTCGGGTTTGCGAAGTGAGTTATTTTTCCCGTTTCAGGATCAATAAATTTGCTCGCTGCGCCGCATCCGAGGCCAATGATGGTTTGGAGTTCTTCCATAATCATAATGTTGTATATGCTGTCCTGTCCTTTAAGGGCATAGCCCACATTCTCCAGATTACCAAGAATGTTTTTTTGACGATACAAATAGTATGGTTCATAGCCATGCTCGTTCGTCCATTGTACAGCTTTGTCCATCATTTTAGTGATTTCTTCTCTGTCTGCAACTCTGTATTTCTGTTTGTTCTTTGTCATTTCTGAGGCACGTTTAAATGACAGAGTATGGACAGTCAATGATTCTGGCATAAGCTTTTCTGTTTCATCAAGAGTGTAATCAAATTCAGCTGTTCCCTCACCAGGAAGACCGATGATTAAATCCATATTAATATTCTTCATGCCATGCTCTCTCGCCAGGTGGTATTTTTCAATCGTTTCTTCTACCGTATGATGGCGCCCGATTGCCTTCAACGTTTCCTGGATATAAGACTGGGGATTTATACTGATTCGGTCTATGCTGTATTTTTTTAATACATCAAGCTTATCCGGTGTAATTGTATCTGGTCTGCCTGCTTCAACAGTGATCTCCCGGATCTCTTTCACATCCGGGAAGGAGTCCATCATTTCTTCATACAGCATGTCCATCTCTTCTGCTGTAATGCTTGTAGGTGTTCCGCCGCCATAATAGATTGTGGTAATCTTAATGCCGCTCTCTCTCAAAAATTTTCCCATTTCCTTCATTTCGTAATGAAGACCTCCAAGGAAGGAATCGACGGAACCTTGTCTGCCATTGATCGCATATGCTGGAAAGGTACAGTAGGCACACTTTGTTGGGCAAAATGGAATGCCTATGTAGAGGCTCACTTCGTTTCGAAGCTCATATAAATCAGGAACCGCTTTTAGCTGACGATCCACAATCGACTGCATCAAGTTAATTTTTTCATCCTTAATCAAATATTCTTCCCGAAGACGCTGATGAGCATCTTCCTTTAACATGCCTTCATGAAGCATTTTGTGCAATAGCTTTGTCGGTCGAATGCCTGTCAGGATCCCCCATTGCTGAATCATTCCCGTATACTCCTGTAGAAGAAGCAAATAGACATAGGAAAGTGTCTGTTTTATTTTTTTAAAACGTTCTTTATCCGTCATGGAAATAAAGAGATCATTTTTGTGCTCCGCTTCAAAGGAATGGCCTTCCCCATCTTGCAAACAGCCTTTCAGCCTTATCGTTCTTTCGTCATCGAAAAATTCAAATGCTGCTATAAGTTCCGTATCAGAGGGCTCAAAGAGAAGCTCTGTTTCTTCAAAAAATAAATTGGAAATATTCTGAAGGGGCCGATGGAAACGTTCATCTTGTATTCCCTTTATTTCAATGCGCAAAATAATCACCTTTATCGTTTATTTCAAAACTTCCTTAAGTGTACTGAAGTAGAAGAGCAAAATCAATAGGATAGGGAGGGCCTGAATAGCTAAAGCCTTTTCTTCCAAAAATAAGATATAACCTTTTAAGGAGATCAACGATGCCCGCTTATTTTGATTACAATGTTAAAGGAGAGCATTTTAGCCTTTTCTCAACTTACCATCTGCTGACTCTGTTCATCGTTTTATGCTTGAGTATTTTTCTCTATTTAATTCGAAACTTTTTAAAGAAGAAACCACGGGATTCTTTTTTTCGGTATGGGCTTGGCATTTTATTGCTCCTATCAGAAGCAAGCTATCAATTCTGGCTTCTTTTTTTTCACAAATGGACACTTAAAGCCGCTCTGCCATTTCAGCTTAGTGATCTGACAGTCTTTCTTGCAGCCTTTATGCTGTTTTCAAAGAACAGGGGATTGTTTTCTTTTCTTTATTTTGCTGGAATCGGAAGCTCCATCCAAGCAATGATTACGCCTGATTTAGGATTGTATTCTTTTCCTCATTATCGTTATTTCGAATTTTATTTGTCCCATGGAGGCGTTGTTCTCTCTTGCCTCTTTATGATCTTTACGGAAAAATACAGGCCGAGTCTTTTTTCACTCTGGATGACCATTATCCTGATTAATCTTTATGGGGTTGTTATGTTTTTGATTAACCGCAAGCTTCAGGCAAACTTTTTGTACATTATGGAAAAACCATCAAATGCTTCTCTTTTAAATTATCTCGGCCCATGGCCATGGTATATCATTTCCCTTGAAGCTGTAATGATTGTCAGTTTTTTCATTCTGTACTTGCCATTTTGGGTCAAACAAAAAACTGCCTAGTGGCAGTTTTTCAATCGACGTTAATTTTATCCAAAAAGCCCAGGCGATGCTGCTTTCTGAAATGTTCCTTTATCACATAGGCGATTCCAGATTCGTCATTTGATCTTGTTACCCAGTCAGCTGCTTTTTTCACTTCAAAAGGAGCATTTCCCATTGCCACACCTAGACCAGCCTCAAGAATCATATTGATATCATCATGAGCATCACCGATTGCGACGATTTCTTCTGCTTTAATTCCTAAATGATTCGAAAGAACGAAGAGGCCTTGTTCTTTTGATACCCCTTTAGAAACTAATTCAAGTTTAACAGGAGAGCTTTGCAGAACGGTTACACCTTCAAAAGCATTTCGTATTGTATGCTCGGCCGCCTGCTGTTCTTCACGGTCCGAGAAAATCACATCCATTTTGGGAGCAGTGACAGGCTCATCCATTAGCGCATCTCCAAGTGATTCTACATATTGAACAGGATAAAACAATGGCTCGCTTGTATGCATTGAAGCACTGCCTGACAGATTTTCGGTTATTTTTTTCCGGTTGCCGAGAGAGTAACGTTCATGAATAATCCGGATGTGACAGTCATAATTTTCAAGCACCTGAACGAGATTAAAGGTTGTATCCTCTGATAACCGGTTCTCATACAGCGGTTTATCAATCGTTGAGGAAACAAATGCCCCTCCATGCGTCACGTAAATGGCATTTAATTTTAATGCTCTTCCTAGCTTTCTTGCGGACTGAAAATGACGATTGGTAACAAGCGTCACGTATATTCCTTTTTTTAAACAATAATCAATGGCTTCTTTTGTTGCCTGATGAAGGCGGCCATTTGAACGCAGCAGCGTTCCATCCACGTTTAGTGCAAGCATACGATATACCACTCGAGGCTCCCCCTTCTCTTGATGAACTTTCTCAATAAGAAGATATGTCCCTTAAGAAAGGGATAGAACAATTCAGGGAAACACATATAAGGGCTGATCCTTTAGGATGCATAGCACCCGCTTTGGATCAGCCCCGTATAAAACCCCTTATTGAACCTGAACATTTTTCTCCCATTTATCGCTCTCTCAAAAGGCAGATCCCCATCTGCCATTTAATTGAAAGCACTTACATCATTATAATCCTTTTTATCGAGCCTGTCACCTTTCAATTTTTCTAATTGTTTATATTGATTGATTTTTCACATAGTTCAGGTGAAAAAACGAGGCATTGTCCCTTCCTTCCAACGTGCTAAAAAGCCCGCTTCATTTAAGAAACGGGCAATCATTCATCATTGTCTATTGAACCGCTAACGTAGCAGCCTGGTAATTAACAGGAAGGAAATCATATTGATCCGCTGCACTGCTTGCAATGGATTCCGTATACCAGCTGTAATCTCCTAAAATGGATGGTGCAGTCCAGTCTGTAAAAGAGAAGGTGACGCTTTGATTCCCTTTTAGGTTAGCCGTATCTAAATAAACGTTATTTCCTGAAAATGTTAATTGGCTTGATACATCGGTTCCATCACTTTTCACTGCTGTAACAGTTGATGCAGATGGATCAGGCCATTTGGGAGGAGCCATGATGCTAGTCTTGCTGATCGGATAAGTAGATGGTGCACGCAATGTCACTTTAATTGTTTGAATGGATGAGGCAGGAGCAGATGCCTGATTAATTGAAACGGTTCCTCGTCCATACTCCCCGCGGATTCTCAAAAATTCATTATAGTATTGTTCTGCCGTTTGATTGTCATGAATAACCATCAGGTTCTCGCTATTGCTGTCATTTGCATTTGCACTTGCATTAAAGGAACCAGTTACAACTGTCCCATTTGTATATCCTTTATCAGCAATCAACACTTTATTGTGCATTTTTCCGCCATAAGGGACATCCGCAATGCTGACTGGAATACCTGCCTGAGCAAGGTATGCAAGCTCGCCGTATGGTCCGTTGCTAGCATATTGACTGTAATCAAACAGGCCTTCTACTTTTACACCGCGATTTTTTGCATTGATCAATGCAGCACGGACATTGTCATCAGTAAAAGAGAAATAATCAAAGTAAACGCTGTACTTTGCGTTATTAATAACATCAATTAGCGCCTGAATCGGATTATCGTCAGGAGCAAAATACACTTCAACCGGTATATTGCGGCTGGCTGTAACAACAGTTGTTTTTTGAAGTTCAGGGGTTGAAGGAGAGGCGGTTTTCGTGAATTGGTTTGACACAAACATTTCTTCAAAATCAGTTTTATATATTTTTGCCAGATCAGCAGATTCCCATAAAATGGTGTTATCGTAGTTATTTGCATTATCTGTATCAGTTGTGTTGGCGGATCCCATCCAAACCTTTTTTCCGTCGATAATGGCATATTTGTCATGCATGATGGCTGAACGATTGTCTCCTTTTACACTTATTCCAGCAGAAATCAGCTGCTGCGTAAAAGTATTGTTAATATAGTCAGTATCCGTTTGAATTCTGATGGCAACGCCTCTGTTCTTTGCTCTGATCAAAGCGTCAACAAAGGGCTGATAACGCACTTCGTAAAAGGCTCCATCGATAGAGGTTTGTGCTTTATCAATTTCTGTTATTAAGGCATCGACCACATTGACAGAAAGTCCGGGTCCAAATGAAACCATTTCGGAATCTGTTCCTGCGGCTTCTGCATTGTGTGCACCTGGGAGGATTCCAAGTGTTAAAACAGCAGCCAGTGACAAGGTGCTAATCGATCTCATCCATTTCATGTTCATCATTTCTTCTTCTTTCCTCTCTAAGTAAGATAAATACTTTTTAAGTTTAATGATGAAATAAGAATTTACTTATAGAGAATAGATAAGAAATAATGAAGATTGATTACAGTAAAGTTAAATTTCTTGACAGGTTAAAAGAATAGTCTTTTTAGCGGTTGTAAATAAAGAAGGTGGCCCAGAATATTCAGGGCCACCCTCTTTATCACATTTTAGCCTTCCATGCTGCCGTATAGTTCTTCAAGCGGCTTCATGATGATTTTGTTCATTTCAGCGATCAGCATGCTCATTCGCTGTTCAGATTCCATTAATCTTGAAATCGTCGGATGCTGCTGCACAAGGGCAACTGATTTTTGGGCCTGATCCACTTCTTGCTGGGATATTTCTTGGCCCTGCATTTGTTTTTGCTGCAGGTTCAGCTGGATGTCTCTGAAGTTGTCGAACATTTTTTTTGCAGTTTCATCTGCATTAACTTCATCGTACAATCTTTTCAAATTTGTGTATTCCTGGCTGTCGCGAATACCTCTTTCCATTTCATATGCCGCATCATGTAAATTAACAGACATGTTATTGCCTCCTGTTCCTGCTTATAAAGTTTATGTGTTCACATACTTCTCCACTATAACAAACTATTCTTCAATTATCATAATTAGGCCAATTTTGCTTTTTCTCTTTCCCCTTTCTCCTTGATGTGCCTCTCTAATGAAGAGCTTATCACAAATTTCTTCCATTTTTCATAACATGCCTTATCAGCATTCGCCCAATTATTAAGGAACATTCGGAGCGGGGTTAGACAGATGGCAAGCATACTTGCACAAATCAGCATGATCGATCATCAAGCGGAATCAGCCGTTGAAATGAGCGATGGGCTAAGGCAAAAACTGAAGCTTCCCTTGTCACTTGAGAACGTGAACATCCGGCTGGGCAGGAATAGTACTTCTTTTCCTATCGTATTTATAAGCGGAGAGGATTTCCTGCTTCGGTTTTCACTTGAGTCAGCAGAAAAACTTTTGCTTTTTGAACAGGCACTGCAGCTGAATATCCGAAAATCAGCAAAAAATCAACTCATCCTAGGACCTGTCATTGCGGTAATGACAGAAGCAAAATGGATTGAAGACCAAATTTCTTTTGGATCCTTGCACGATTTTTGCCGGGAGCTGGCTCAGTATTGCGAAAGAAAAGGATACTGCTTTTACGTCTTTTCACTAAAGGACATTGATCTCACTGCAGCTCCTTTATTAATGAAGGGGTATGCATGGGATGGAACTGGCTGGATCAAGACACAGGTCCCACTTCCTGATGTGATCCACAACAGAATCCATTCGAGGCACAAGGAAACAAAAAACCTGCCCAACCTGACAAGAGCTTTGTCAGCCTATGCTATTCCTATTTTTAATCATCGGTATTTGAATAAATGGGAGGTTCATGAAAAGCTTTGGGAGAATCCGCATTTGCGCCCCTTCTTGCCTGTCACAGAACTGCTTTCTGCAAAAGCGGGACTTGAAGACTTTCTAAATGAGCATGAAGATTTTTTCATCAAGCCGATTACAGGAAGTCAGGGCAAACGGATTTTCAGAATTACTCACAAAGAACCGTTTCTGCATCTTAGCTACACGACATTTTCAGATGATTTCAAGCAAGCTTATCCATCATTTAATGACTTGTTTCAGGCCCTTTATCCGCGCCTTCACAAGGAATCCTTTATTTTGCAAAAAACAATCTGCATCAAGTCATTTCAAAATCGGCCGCTTGATTTCAGGGTGCTTTGCCACAAAGATTCGGCCAATTCCTGGAAAGTTACCTCCATGATTGCAAGGGTTAGCGGTGAAAACCAATTCGTTGCAAATCTTGCTCAAGGGGGAAGGATTCACCCGGTAGGAGAAATTCTTGAACAGCTTTATGGTTATAAAAAAGGGCTTCACTTCCGGAAGCTTTTAAAGGAGCTTTCCCTTGAAATTTGCACGCATTTAGAAAAGCTTGCTGAAGGACTTTATGGAGAATTCGGCATTGATCTTGCAATTGATGAAGAAGAAAGAGTATGGATTATTGAAGCCAATATTAAGCCGTCAAAAAATGCAGAATTTCAGCCAGGAAATACCCAAATCAGGCCTTCTGCAAAAGCTATTATTGATTATGGCTTATATCTTAGCCGTTTACACGAGGAGTGATGGTAATGAGTCAAACATTAGGATACATGACGGTAAATCCGGAGCATGAGCTGGCCTATTCGACTGAGATCGGAAAGCGAAGCAAAGCGTTAGGGTTTACTCTTTTCCGTTTTTGCCCTCTTGATATTGATCCTGCCAGTCTTTTGATCAATGGGCAGAAATTTAATCCTGTGACAGAGTCCTTTGAAGAAGCATCCATGCCGCTTCCTCCCTTTATTTATGACAGATGCTTTTATGGAAAAGGCTCCCGTTCATCCAAATCAAAGCCAATTGTTGAATGGCTGAAGAAAAATCCCCATACAACCTTTCTTGGAAAAGGCCTGCCGACAAAATGGGAGGTTTATGAATTTTTAAGCCGGCATAAAACGCTGTCCTTTTATATGCCTCAAACCGTAAAAATTAACCATTTTGAACAAATATCCCTCTTTCTGTTTAAAGAAAGATCCTGCCTGTTAAAACCAGCTGCAGGTTCACAGGCAAGAGGCATTATGGCTATCCGCATTCAAGGAAGAAAAATTGAACTCGTCTATCATTCAGGAAAAAACAAAAAATCGAAAGAATTCCATACGATGGCGGAGTTTGAAAAGTGGTTCACAGAATACTTAAAACAATCAAAGCTCACTTACTTAATGCAGCCCCTTCTTTCTCTGCAGAACAAACGGGGTTATCCATTTGACATCCGAACTCTATTGCAGAAAGATGAAGCAGGAAATTGGTGTGTGAGAGGCAAAGGGATTCGAAGCGGATACCACGGATCTTTTGTGTCCAATCTTGGCAGCGGGGGAGAAAGCTCAACATTTGAAGAGTGGATCTCGACCTTTTCCAAAAAAGAACGTTTCTTGATAGAGGATGAATTGGCTACGATATTAAAAGCGCTTCCGGAGGCTCTTGAGACCGCTTTTCCATCCCTATTTGAAATAGGGCTCGATATCGGCTTCTCAAGAAACGGGTCTCTATGGATTCTTGATGTGAACTCAAAACCTGGCCATAAACTCATTCTTCAGGCTGTACCGGAGCAAACAGAAATCCTTTATCGTGCCCCGCTTGCCTATTGTGCCTTTTTGCTGAACAAACAGAGCCAAAAGAAAGGAAGTCCAGTTGAATGAATGAGATGGCTGAAATTTATTCCTTTGAGAGCGAGGATGCTGCGATACTACTTTCCTCTTCTTCAAAAGCAGGAACGGATATTCAGGCGGCCGCATTCGGCACAGTGAATGTGCCTTGCGAGGTCCGTTACACTGAGAGCAATGACAACAGAATCGGCCTAAGCACCCATTTGATTCAGAGGCTTAAGCTCCCTTATACCGGTAAAACCAGAGTTCTTTACCATGAAAACACGCTTTATGCAGGACCCCTCGTCGGTATTTTTACAGCAGGTTTTACCGATTCATTGCTCCGGCCCATCGGTGAGCGTTCACTCTTTTTCGCAAAAATGCTTGATTTAAACCAATCAGAAGGAATGTTCAGCTTCGTATTTGGAGCCCATCAGATTAATTGGCAAAAGGGCACCGTTAAAGGGCTGTTTTACAATAATGAAGGCTGGAAAGAAGAAGAAATCCCTCTTCCAAATGTTGTCTATGACAGGCTGCCGAACAGAAAAGCCGAGAATCACCAGGCTTTAAAGAAGGTAAAAACAAGACTTACAAAGGATTATGGTATACCCTGGTTTAATCCGGGCTTTTTCAATAAGTGGCAAATTCATACGATGCTCAAGGATAATCCTGCTGCAAGCACCTACCTGCCGGAAACCTATCTTGCTCCATCAACAGGGAAAATTGAGGATCTTTTAGAAAAGTATAATAGTGTGTATTTAAAACCGGCCAACGGCAGTCTTGGACTTGGTGTTTTTCAGCTCATTCATCAAGCAGAGCAGGATTTTTATTATTCCCGCTATAAGGATCAAAATCATCAGAATAAGCTGCGCAAATATCCGACGCTGGCTCATTTTTTCAAGCATTCTTTTTTGCACCGCAATCTTTCAGACTATCTTGTGCAGCAGGGAATTGATTTAATTACCCTCAATCGGAAGGCAGTCGATTTTCGTGTCCATACGAATAAAGATGAACATGGGGTGTGGAAAGTAACTGCAATGGCAGCAAAGGTTGCAGGCAGAGGCAGCGTCACCACCCATTTAAACAGCGGCGGGATCGTCAAGACACTTGATGAGCTTTATGAGGATCCAAAGGAAAAATCGGATGCTAAAGCTTCGCTCACGGAAGCCTCTATCCTTCTTAGCATGCTGATTGATGAAAAAATTCCAGGATTTATTGGAGAGATCGGTTTTGATTTTGGAATTGATACAACAGGAAAGGTTTGGCTGTTTGAAGCCAATTCAAAGCCGGGCAGGTCTATTTTTTCCCATCCTCAGTTAAAGGAAGAGGATATCATTTCAAGAAAGCACTTTCTTGATTATGCCTATTTTCTGACGAAAAAAGCCATTGAATCGCCAGAGGAAATCATTCAATGAACACTTTAAGGTTTCCAGTCATAGGAATACTGGCAGGCTCCAAAACAGAAAATGGAGAACTTCTTTTCAGCGGTGATGGAAAATATTTTAAACAACTTCAGCAAAGCATCCATAAATCAGGAGGATTGTGCTATGTCATGACACCGGAAAGCTTTAAGGCTTCAACAGGCTTTCTTTATTTCCCTTCCTTGAAAAAATGGGCTCTTGCTGATGTGCCTAAGCCGCAAGCCGTTTATATCAGAATTCCTTCCAGAAAAGAAGAAAAAGGAGAACATTTTCAAGGATGCCTGCAAAAACTCAAATTACAAGGAGTCCCTTGCTTTAATCCTTTTTACTTTCATAAGTGGGAAGTATGGAAAGCGCTGTATAACGATTCCTTCCTGCTCCCTTTTCTGCCCCCGGCAAGTCTCTTAGAAAGTGAACAGCAGCTGTATCATTGGCTGAATATCTACCGTTCTGTTTATCTAAAACCAGCAGAGAAAAGCAAAGGGAAAGGCATCCTCCGTGTTTCTTTAACAAATGGCTTTTATTATACCGAAACCATTTACGAAAAAAAGGGTCCCTTTTCTTTTCAGGATCTGCTGAAAGAAAGTGAGTTTTCAGCTTCTGCTGAAAAACTTATACAGGCAGAGATCCATTCCGATAAAATAGACGGAAGAAAATATGATTTAAGGGTGCTTTCCGTATGGAACGGCATAGATTATGAACTGACAGGAATAGGTGTCAGACAATCAGATAAGCAGGATGTTACGACACACATACCAGCTGGAGGAAAACTGTTTCCGAGTGAAGCAATTATGGACCGGATTGATGTAGGATTATTAAAAAGTCTCGTTCAAAAAACGGGCACTGTTCTTTCAAAGCATTACGGAGAGATCGGAGAATTTTCAATGGATATTGGCAGAAGCCATGACGGACAGTATTGGATTTATGAAGTAAATTCAAGGCCAATGGCTTTTGATGAAAAAGATATACAAACGAAACGGATTCATCATTTAAAGAAACTTTTTACCCATTTAGCAAACAATGCGAAATTATCAGTTGTTCAATGAAGGATTCTCTTATTGAATGCCGTATTAAACTGGTAAAAGAGTTTAAGGGGCGATTCTAGATGATCACGCATTTTCAGTGGAGACCGCTGTATAAGCAGGCCGCATTGCCTGGCTGGCGCATTTCTTTTTATTTTAACGGTTCCCATTATGATGGCATATACCATAAATCAGGCTTGATTGAATGGGGCTCGGCTGCTCCTCCTAAGGATGACGAAGAATTGGTTATCCCGCAAATTCAAGAACTAATGCTGTTTCACGTATATGAGTAATTTTCTTTCCTTGTCGCAAACTAAAGCTATCAGAGCTTTAGGAGGTTATTTAAATGGATAAGGAAAAAAGTCAGGATACCCTTTACGAAGGGAAAGACAAAGCCTATTTGGACATTGACAGAATGATAAATGAAGGCATGTCAGGCGGTTCAGTCCACATGAGACAGGATACAGCGAATATTGAAGAGGCAAGAGATCTTCGGGATGAAGAACCTCCTGCCTCTGTTAAAGAGTGAGCCCGTTCACAGGGCTCGCTTTTTTTCGTTATAATAGGAGTACGAATTGGTTTAAAGGAGGCGCTGCAATGCATAAAAAGCTTTTTCAAAGATACAAACATGCCTATATAGACGGCTTCCATCCTGAAATGGAACATTATCTATGGTTCAAAACAGATGAAGGCGAATATTTTGGTTTACTGCAGAGTGCGCTTAAGCCTGAAGAAATAAAGCTGCTTATAGCGCTTTTTGACAGGCCGAAAATAGATGAAAAAATCCGTCATATGTCTCCTGCAGAATCCGCTTGGCATGCCTATTTATTTCAGGAAGGTTCTCTGCCGCTCAAGGAAAATGATGGCGGTGTCCGGTTCTATTATCTTTATTCCAAAGCTCCGCTTGACGATAAAGCCGCATTTTCAGAGGCTCTAAAAGGGACACTTGAAGACCCGATTATGTTTTGGAGAGGGAATCAAAAAGCTGTCATTGTGGACACAAAAGCAGCTGGAATCGCTGATCCTGAATTAATAAAACAGCTTTCCGATACATTGACAAGCGACTTTTTCATTGAACCGAATTTTCTTCTTGGCCAGCTGCACAAGATTGATCACAGCCTTTCAGGCAAATTTCAAAAGGAATATGCCTTCGCCGATGCCCTGAATGACGTGAGCCGCAGAAAGCTTCTCACCTTTTACGAAGCATTGCCGCTCCTTTTATTTGCGAGACCAGGACTGATTAATAGAGGTCTCTTATCTGAGTTTTTCCTCGAAGTGTTATCCGACCAGGAGCTTGTCGGCACACTCCGCGTTTATATGGACTGCAACCTGAATGCTTCTCTTGCAGCTAAAAAGCTCTACATGCACCGCAACAGCTTTCAATATCGGATTGACCGGTTTATTGAACGGACAGGAATCGATATGAAGCACTTTACAGAAGCATCTGCCGTGCATTTGATTTTATCGAATACGGATTATTTTGATGAAAGATGAAGTTTGATTCGAATCGTGCAGATTGAATCGATTATCTATGGGTTTGCTCCAGATTTCGTTTTTGGAAAGATTTTCGCGGGTGTTTGGATAGATTTCAGCTGCATTTGGATAGATTCTCGTTACCTGGTTACATTATTCAATTTCTCCTCTCCCCCCTATTTCGTGAAAGTGCACGAAAACCCTTACATTTTTTTGTGCACCTTGTCTATTTCTCCTTTTTGGCAAAACCATTACACTAGGAAATATAGAAAGCGCTTTAATATAGAGGAGGAAGTTACAATGGCAGAATTAAAACTTAATTCCATTTATAAAATTTATGATAACAAAGTAACCGCTGTACAAGATTTCAACCTTCACATTCTGGATAAAGAATTCATCGTATTCGTAGGCCCTTCAGGCTGCGGTAAATCAACAACTCTTCGTATGATTGCAGGTCTTGAAGAAATTTCCAAAGGTGATTTTACAATTGACGGCAAAAAAATGAACGATGTTGCTCCTAAAGACCGCGATATTGCGATGGTTTTCCAGAACTATGCACTTTATCCTCACATGAATGTTTATGACAATATGGCATTCGGTTTGAAACTTCGCAAATTCCCTAAAGAAGATATTGACCGCCGCGTAAAAAATGCTGCTAAAATTCTTGGCCTTGAACAATATCTAGACCGTAAGCCTAAAGCCCTTTCAGGCGGTCAGCGCCAGCGTGTAGCCTTAGGTCGCGCAATTGTTCGTGATGCAAAAGTATTCCTTATGGATGAGCCTTTATCTAACTTGGATGCTAAGCTTCGCGTGCAAATGCGTGCTGAAATCTCCAAGCTGCATCAGCGCTTGCAAACGACTACAATCTATGTAACGCATGACCAGACTGAAGCGATGACAATGGCTACACGTCTAGTTGTTATGAAAGACGGCATAATCCAGCAGGTTGGGGCACCGAAAGAAGTATATGAAAAGCCTGAAAACGTATTTGTGGGCGGTTTCATCGGCTCTCCAGCTATGAACTTCATGACAGGTACTTTAGAAGACGGCAGGTTCAATATGGGAAATGTTACGGTAGCTATACCTGAAGGGAAGATGAAATATCTTCGTGAACAAGGCTACTTGAATAAAGAAATTATCATGGGTATTCGTCCCGAAGACATTCATGATGAGCCGGTTTTCATCGATTCTTCAGCAGGTACAAAAATCGATGCTGTGATCGAAGTAGCTGAATTAATGGGTGCTGAAACAATGCTTTATTCTCAAGTAAGCGGCCAGGAATTCATTGCACGCGTAGACTCTAGAACGGATGTAGAACCTGGACAAACGCTCCCTCTTGCATTTGATATGAACAAAGTTCATTTCTTCGATAAAGATAATGAAAACCGCATTCGTCCTGCAAGCGAAGCTGTGGTTGCCATTTAATAGCGACTCAATAAAAGAATCCCGAATTCGGGATTCTTTTTTTATTCTCTTTCGATGGTTAATTCTTCATTTTGGCATCTTCTGCAGAAAAAAAGATGAATACACTGGTGTTTCTCAAGAGAATCTAATACTCCATCATATAATTTCATGCTGTCAATCTCCATATAAGCGCTGTAGTCATCAAGGTAATCTGTCAGCCGCCCGCTATCCTCCATCAAAGTCCCGCAACCCCTGCACTCTACCCATTTCACCTCAAAGCCATTACACAATGGACACATATCCATTCAACCGTTTCTCCTTTTTTCCTTATTTCTTCTTGTTAGATTGTATCCGCTCCATCAAAAGTATGTACTCTCAAAAAATTAAGAAAATTTACCAAAGGGAACGCATGTATATAAATTCGGCTCAAAAACATACTACCTATAACAGGCACACAGGATAGCCTGATCGATGGGTTAGCCAAGAGGCATATGAACTCATTATAGAATTCATCCGCTGGTGCAATCCCAGCAAACCCAGCCAAAAAACCCAATAAAGGAGTTGAAATGAAATGGCTCAAAGACAAAGCGGCTCTAACCAATTATTAGTTCCAGGCGCTTCTCAAGCAATCGACCAAATGAAGTATGAAATCGCTTCTGAGTTCGGTGTAAACCTTGGCGCTGAAACAACATCTCGTGCTAACGGATCTGTTGGTGGAGAAATCACTAAGCGTTTGGTTCAAATGGCTCAACAACAAATGGGCGGTTCTTTCCAACAACAATAAGAACTAAATAATATGACTTAAGGGAGGCATCAATTAGATGTCTCCCTTTTTAATGTTCGTTGCTAAGCGGTTTTTTTGGACAAATCCGAATGGAAAGACTTACAATGAAGGTACTTTAAAGCGGCGGTGAAAAGAATGAGAATTTCGTTATTTGGGAGTACAGGAAGAGCCGGTATGGAATTTTTAAAAAGAAGCCTTGCTGACGGCCATATGGTAAAGGCGTGCCTGATGGCGATTTTACCGGGAACTACCGCTATGAAGCGGACCTGCTCCCTGAACTGAAAACGGAAAAAGCATAACTGTTGCTGATACCGCTCACTTTCTTTATCAGGAACTGCAGCATCACCATTTTTCTAAAAACCGTGTCGGACTGGCTTATTTATAAGCAGGCATACAGCCTGCTTATTTTTTTTTGGCTTTTATAATATGAGTTTCTCCCTATGCATTCTAGCACCCTCTCCCATGAAAAAGGGCTCGTTTCGACATAACTCCTCACATCCAACCAGGATTCTTTACCCAGCAAAATAAAATGACAAAATCATACAAATGTTTCAAGGTTAATTATTTCGAATATTGAATTAATTATATTAGACTCATTAAGGGGGGAATCAAAATGACGAATAAAAGACAATTGAGAAAATGGGTTACCGGGTTTGCGATTGCCGCTTTAACAACAGGGCTTGCTCTCCCTGCACAAGCAAAGCAGGAAGGCTATTCTTCCAGCAAAGCAGCTTACAAATTTACCCAGCCCGTAAAGGTTCAGCAACTCGCTTCTAAAAATCTTGCTAAAAAAGTATCCGTAAATGATGACAAAGTGATGGGGCCTGCAGATCCTTCCTACAAAATGGATGTGAAGTACGACTCCAAAACGCACAAGCTTACAGGAAAGATGAATGTCAGCTTTAAAAACAATGTAAAAGATAATTTGAGTGAGCTCTATTTTAATTTATGGGGAAAAGCCGACTTTTTTAAAGATAATGGGGGCAGCATGGATGTATCAGACATCAGGGTTAATGGAAAAAAAGCAGAATCTGATGTGAAGGATACAGCTTTACATATCAAGAATCTGTCTCTTGTTAAAAACAGAACTGCCACTGTTACAATGAATTTTACTGTCAACTTTCCTGAGCAGCAGGACCGCTTTGGATGGTACGGGGATACAGTTTCAATGGGTAATTGGTTTCCGATCCTTTCTGTTTATGACGAAGAAGGCTGGAATGTGGACCCTTATTACAATGCTGGCGAATCTTTCTACTCCTTAACGGGTAACTTTGATGTGAAAGTTACAACAGACCGGAAACAGGTTATTGCCGCAACCGGAACGGAGGAAGGAAAACCGGCCATGGATGGCGAGCTTGCCACACACCACTACAAGGCAGAAAATGTTCGTGACTTCGCAATGGAAATGAACCCAACGTATAAAATTTTATCTTCAAAGGTAAATGGCGTTAAGGTGAATGTTTATTATGATGACAAATATGCAAAATATGCTGCTTCCCTGCTAGAGTCTGGGAAAGACAGCATTAAACTGTACAGTGAAAAGTTCGGCAAATATCCTTGGCCTGAACTGGATGTTGTTTCCATGGAGGGCTGGTTTGGAGGAATGGAATACCCACAGCTTGTTATGATCAGTTTAAATGAAAAAAGAAGCCAGGAATGGGTAAAATCAGTTAATGCCCATGAAATCGGACACCAGTGGTTTTACGGCATTATCGGAGATAACGAATACGACGAGCCATGGCTGGACGAATCCTTTGCAAGCTATGCGGCAGCTTTGTATGATAATAGTCTTGATGAATTGAATGTCCCGCCGCTTTCTGATACCTATTACCATGTCTCAAGCAAGGTCTCTGACTTCACTGCAAAAGGAGATCCGGGCATCAGCGCCTACTATTATATGATCTACGACTACGGCTCCACAACGTTAAACGACCTTCGCCTTGAATTGGGAGATGAAGCCTTCTACAAAGCGATGAAAGCCTACTTTAAAGAAAAGAAATTCGGCATTTCTACAACAAAAGACTTTATTTCAGCGATGGAAAGATCAACAAAACAAGATTTAAGCCCATTCTTCAGAGATCATCGCGTTTTTCCATCTGATCAAAATTAAACACCGACAGCTATTTACAGAAAATCCCGCAAAGTCCGGTTTTGACTTTGCGGGATTTTTTCGAATTGAGCTGGTTTTTTCGTTATTCCAATCCGTTTTTATCATGATTATAATAGAAAGATCCTGATTTGGAAAAGGATCGCTGCATAATCAGTCCTGAAAATGCTTCATGATCGTTTTGTACGCTTTTTCTGCAGTCAGCTCTTTCTCAGCATACATTCTACCATTTTCCCCCAAGCATTCCCTCATACCATCATCTGAAAGAAGCCTATTCAGATTTCTTTGAAAATGCTTCAGATTTCCTGTATAGCAAACAAGCCCGCATGCAGCTTCTTTGATAATAAAGGAGAAGTGAGTGAACGGATTTTCACAAGCAATGATAGGAAGGCCAGCGTTCATAAAGCTGCCGATGTGGGAAGGGACAACAGGAACTGACAATTGCCGGTTGAGCAAAATAAGGCCGATATCTGCATCACCCAGGAGTTTTTCCCTCTCAGTCTTCATGTTTGAAGATAGAAAAATGACATTTTTTAATCCTCTTGAATCAATAAGGCTCCTGTCTTCTTTTACGGTTTTCCCTGTTATGATAAAAAACAAATTTTCATTATCTCTGTTTTCCTCTGCAATATCCAATAAGAACGCCAATTCCTCTTCAGGTGCATGCTCAAATACTACGAGCTGAGTTTCTTTTTGAAGTTTTAGTTTTTCTCTGATGTGAGACAGATTTTGAAGAGGTTTCGTACTCCAATCTGCCAGATAATCCAGTTTTTTTCTAAAAGATAGTGGATATTGAGCAGCCAGGTATTTCATTGTTTCCGGAGAAATGCATCCTATCCAATTCGAATGATCATAAAGCCGTTTTTCTTTTCTTTTTAAAGAATAAAGAAGGATTGGATTATGGATTAACTCAAGATCCCTGTTCACATGCGGAAACAACCCTCTTAAAAGCAAATAGGATGAACATTGGTAATACTTTTTCAATATAAGGATCGTTTTAGAGGAAATGAGAGATGGTGTTGCAGAAACAATCAGATCAAAACCAATGCCTTTCAAATAATACCTTACTTGCCGCAAGAAAAATTTTGGCAGAAAAACATCCTTTAGATATGGATTATGGTGAAGAAAGTGTTTTCTCATTCGCAAAACAGTGACGGATGCTTCTACTGTCAGCATGGTTCCTTTTTCAATGGAATGATCCTGGCAGGAAACAATATAGACGTTATGCCCGTTTCGGGAGAACTCTTCAGCAAGCAGGGCATATTTATTTTCGAATTGGGAGTCAGCAGGGTATGAATCCAAAATCAGTAAAACATTCATCTTTCCTTCACTTCCATTTGGGGATTTCACAAAAAGATACTGTCAGCTACTATTTAATTTTATATGAAAAATGGAAGGAGCTTGTTCCACCAAATAGATAAGAATGTGTAAGATTTTTATAACATGGATCTTTAGTGGAAGAATCCTTTGAATTTTAAGGAGATGCGTTGTTATCTTAATCATTAGGTATAACACAGGCACATCACAAATCAGACATATTCACCTTCCAAATCATGTGGTCATTGCCTTGTCCCCAGTAATTCTTTAACAAATAATCCGGTTCTCCAAATTTCTTTTTCCAAATTTTTTGGGCGGTCATGTATCCGCTATCTAAACAAAAATCGTCCTTTCTTTTGAAGTGTTTCATACATTTCATGTAATAAAGAATTACCGAGCCCTTTCCGCTGATAGTCAGGGTGTACAAAAACGGTTCCTATTTCAACCAGGTCTTTTAAAGCTTCATTTGTATACTGAATTATAAGATCGCTCGCTGGACCATATTCGATCGATCCGATGATTCTATTTCCATCTAATGCAATCAAAAAGAATCTATTCTTTCCATTACTATCAAAATCACTTTTCAAATATTTTTTCTTTTCTTCCATTTCCGCTATGATATCGCTGTGTTTATCTCCTATACCTTCTTTAATGAAGGTATCTAAAATGACCCTTTCAAAAAATGGAGTAAGCTTATTGATGTCCTCATGTTTTGGTCTTCTAATTTCCAAGGCCGATCCCCTCCGGCACAATAAATTAACTCCAGAAAAAACCGCCTTCTGAATGGAACACTTGGCCAGTTATCCATTTTTCATCATCACTGGCCAGGAAAGCGATCGTACTGGCTGCATCTTCCAGAAGCCCGATGCGCCCCTTAAAAAAAGAGGATGCAGCTTTTTACAGGCTGCATCCTGATATTATCCTGCAAGCGTCTTTTGTTTCCCCTGCTGCAGTTTATACATTTGAAAGTACTTTCCTTCTTTTTTCATCAATTCGTCGTGGCTTCCGCGCTCAACGATTTCTCCTTTTTCAAGGACAAGAATTTGATCTGCATTTTTAATAGTAGATAATCGATGAGCAATGATAAATGTCGTTCTGCCTTTTTTCAGAACTTCAAGGGCGTCCTGAATGATGGATTCTGTTTCTGTATCAATGCTTGCGGTTGCTTCATCCAAAATTAAAATAGCAGGATCATAAGCAAGAGCCCTGGCAAAGGAGATTAGCTGACGCTGGCCGGAGGAAAGAGTGCTTCCCTTCTCCACCACAGGTTCGTTAAAGCCTTCTGGAAGATGCTTCAAAAGCTCTTCTGCCCCAACATCTCTCAGCGCCTTTTCAATTTTCTCTCTTGGTATTTCTTCATTTTCAAGACTGACATTGGAAGCAACTGTACCAGTGAACAAGAATGGATCCTGAAGAACGATTCCCATATGCTTTCGGACTTCCTGGCGCGACATTTTAGAAATGTCTTTTCCGTCTATCGTGATAGTACCTTTTTGAAAATCATAGAACCGGAAAAGGAGGTTCATTATTGAGCTTTTTCCTGAACCGGTATGACCGACTAGGGCAACTGTTTCTCCTTGCATTGCTTCAAAGCTGATATTCTTCAAAACATAATTGTTATGGCTATAGGCAAATGAGACATCATCAAAGGCAACATTTCCTTTATAACGGGTACTTCCCGGGTCATCCACATCTGTTCCCTTTTTATTTAACAGCTGAAAAACACGCTCAGATGCAACACGCGCCTGTTCAAGCTGAGCAAACTGATTGACGATTCCTGTAATAGGCTGGAATAGCCGATTTAAATAATCAACGAATGCGTATAGGACGCCCAGTGAAACGGCTGAAGCTGCATGCAGAGATGCTCCTCCGAAATACCAGATGAGAGCCACGAAAGCGACATTTCTTATAAACCCGACCATATTGTGAGAAAGAAGGGAATTCAGGCTGAGAAGCTTTCTTTGGTACTCAAAATGAGTTTCATTCAATTCTTCAAATTCCTTATTCATTTCCTTTTGTCGCCGGAACGCCTGGATAATGGTCATCCCTTGAATGGACTCATTGACCATTGCGTTTATATCGCTCACCAGCGACCGGATTTTATGGTTGTATTTAGAGGCAAATTTCCGGTATATAATTGCCCATACGACCAACAGCGGTACAATGACAAGACAAATCAGGGCAAGTTTTGGCTCAAGGAGAAATAGGGCAATGAATATTCCCGTAATATAAATTCCGCTTGTAAAGAAGGTTGCGAGTACTGCCACATAAAGCTCCCGGATAGCTTCCGTATCGTTTGTAACACGCGCTACAATTTTCCCTGCAGGAAGATTGTCAAAGTAGTTGATTGGCAGACGCTGAATATGTTCAAAAATGTCCTCCCGCATTCTTTGAATAATCCGATTTGACGTTATTTGAAGGAAATAGCGCTGTCCATAATTGAAAAACGCAGCCAGAACAAGGAGTCCAAGATAAATAGCCATCAGCTTGATAACGCCATTTACTTCAGGCTTATAAAATGCAAGAAGATCATCATTTGAAAGCTTTGCAGCAGAATAAACTGCTTTTTTGCCGTTTCTTTCAAACGTTAGTTTATTTCCTTCTGCGATTCTTTTCCCATCGAAGCTAATAGCAGATGGAATAAAGTAATAATCCCGTTTCACCTGGATGATTCGAATTTGTTTTCCCTTTGCTTCCCAAGGAGCAAACCGGTCACTCCGTTTGTATGTTGCCCCTTTGTATCTGACGCTTTCACTTGAGGGCGTTTTCGTTTCATACCATGGTTTTTCAATCCCAAGAATATGCTGATCAATCATGTTTTTCGCAATAAAAGGCCCAGTCAGTTCAGCAAACACGGCTACTGAAAGCATGATAAGTGCCAGTATTAACGTTTTTTTATAAATGAGCGCGTATCGAAAGAGTTTTTTTCCAGTGTTCATGCGCTCACCCCGCTTTCATTTTCAGCTTCGATCTGCTGACGTTCATATTGTTCTTGGTACCAGCCATCTCTTTTCATTAATTCAGCATGAGTTCCTTCATCTATGACGGAACCGTTATCCATGACAAGGATGCGGTCTGCATGCTCAACTGCTGATAAACGGTGTGTTGTGATAAAGGTTGTTTTATCAGCCCGTTCACGGCGGATGTTTTCAATAATGGCGGTTTCTGTTTTCGCGTCAACAGCAGATAAGGAATCGTCCAGTATGAGAATTTCCGGATCAATCAAAAGTGCTCTAGCAATTGAAATCCGCTGTTTTTGTCCTCCAGATAATGCAACCCCTTTTTCTCCCACAAGCGTTTCGAGACCCTTTGGCAGCATCTCAAGGTCTTTTCGGAAAAATGCAGAATCAATGGATTTTTGGAGTTCTTCCTCTGTACCATACTTTTTCCCAAACAGTATATTTTCTCTTACCGTTCTGGAAAAAAGGACATGATCCTGAGGAACATAGCCAATCCATTTTTGAAGTGTTTCCATTGGCAGCTTTTCAATTGGAACACCGGAAAGGGTTAGTTCTCCATTACCAGTTGGATACTGGCGAAGAAGCTGTTTAATAATGGTTGTTTTTCCGCTGCCCGTCTTGCCCACGAGACCAATCGTTTCACCGCGTTTTACTGTGAATGAAATATTTTGTAAATTCTCAACCTGTGAAGTTGGATATTGAAATGTTACATTTTTGAACTGGATGCTTGTCGGAAGGTCTTTTTCTATCAGTTCATTGGCATTTTTCACATCCGGCTCATAGGCTAACGTTTCGTTCACCCGATCCAGAGAGGCATTTCCCCGCTGCATGATGTTAATTAATTCACCGATCGCAAACATCGGCCAGATCATCATGCCAAGATAAACGTTAAAAGAAACGAGTTCACCGAGTGTGAGTTCTCTGTTAAATACCATATACGCTCCGAATCCAAGCCCGATCATGTAACTGATCCCAACAAGCAGCTTTACTGTCGGATCAAACAAAGCATCAATTTTCGCAACCTTCACGTTTTTTTGATAAACATCATCTGTCATTTTGCTGAACCGCTTCACATCTTCTTTTTCCTGAACAAATGCCCTGATGACTCTCACTCCTGCCACGGATTCGAGTACTTTGTCGTTCAAGTCTCCAAACGAATCCTGAGCGGCCATGAACCGTTCATGAATATGCTTGCCGAACCGGCTGATAATAAAAGCCATAATAGGCAGAGGAATGATTGCTGCAATTGTAAGCTTCCAGCTGATAATAAAACCCATTGTAAGCAGGATCGTCAGCATATACATGCTGGAGTCAACAAGTGTTAGAATACCAAATCCAGTTGTCAGCGAAATCGCCTTTAGATCGTTCGTCGCCCTTGCCATTAAATCTCCAGTACGGTTCTTCTCATAAAAGGTTGGTGTCATTCGGAGCAGCTGTCCCATAAACTTGGTCCTGAGAATTTTTTCAATCAGATTGGCGCCGCCAAACAAGTTATACATCCAGAAATAAGTGCATGTATAAGTTGTCAGCCCAAGTCCGAGGAAAAAGAAAATATATTTAACCAGCAGGCTTCCTGAGAAAGAACCCTGATCAATCTGATCGATAACGGACCCTAAAATTTTTGGTGGTATGACCTCAAGAATATTGACTATTAACAGCAAAACAATCGCAACAGTATATCGCTTCCAATACGCTTTAAAAAACCATTTTAATTTTTTTAATACAGAAAACATCGCGTCATCTCCTTTTTCATATTTACTAACCGCTCTCTGGATCTCCTTTTTCCACTGCTCGCTTCATTAATCTTGTTCTCATAGCTTTTTCCTCCCAAATTTCAAATTAGTTTATTAATAGAAAAAAAGGCATACTGCGATGCAATATGCCTTCTTCTATTACAAATGAAAAAGGCATAGGCTGCGAGATGAAAAATCGCTGCCCATGCCTTAGAAAAAACTTTTTTAAACGACTGCTCATATTTGCAGTTATTTAAAAAGGCAGGGCTGCGCTAAAAACGGAAGTTCTTTTTCTCACTGAAATCGCAACATTGATCCGTTTCATGGCACAGCCCTCCTTTCATATGGTTTCGGTTGGTTTCTTTTGTAAAGATACCATTTATTAGATAATTTTGTCAATTACCCATTTTTAAATTGTAACTTAAGCCACAATTTCCTGCTGATCTTTATGTTTAGCTTTTTTCTTCTTTTTGCGGTTAAGCAGTTCATACATGACAGGCACAACAATCAATGTTAAAGCAGTGGATACAGAGAGGCCTCCTATAACAACAACTGCAAGGCTTTTTGAAACAAGGCTTCCTGCTTCTTGTTCCCCAAATAACAACGGCGCCATAGCCACGATCGTCGTTACGGCTGTCATAATGATAGGACGCAAACGGATGCTGCCCGCTTCAAGCAGAGCTTCACGTACTTCCATTCCTTTTATGCGGTTTTGCTGAACTCTTTCGATTAATACAATGGCATTTGTTACAACGATGCCGATCAGCATTAAAGCCCCGATTAATGAACTGATATCAACAGTTGTTCTGGAAACGATCAGTCCAAGAATTGCTCCAACTGCTGCAAGCGGAAGTGAGAACAAAATGGCAAATGGCGCACGAGCCTGGCCGAATGTAATGACCATGATTAAATAAACAACCAGAATGGCAATTCCCATTATTTTAAAGAGATCCATAAAGTTTTTCTGCATGGATTCCGTAGCTCCGGCCATTTGAATTTTAGCTCCTGCAGGAAGTTCCGTCTTTTTAATTAATTCATCAATTTTGGTCCCTACAGCTCTTAAATCTTTTCCTGTAATATCTGCGGTCACCTGAACCGTTTCTTTTCCATCTTTATGATATACCATTGTTTTGATATCTTGTTTTTCCACATTTGCTATTTTCTTTAGAGGGATCGGACCAGCCTGAGAATAAATGAATGAATTCAGCAACTCATTCTCATTTTCCGGTTTCTTGCTCGGTGTTAATTGTACTTGAAGCTTCTCATCTCCGACTTTCATTTCACCCGCAGGTACCTTTCCGAGAGATGCACTGATATCTCCGCTGATAAGAGGATAATTTAACCCTAAAGGGAGAGCTTTATTTTGGTTTACATTTACGACCCATTCTTTTTGAAGATCTTCAAAATTATTTTTGATTTTATCAAGTCCTGAAATATTTTTTAATTTTTCTGTTACAATTTTAGCGGATTTCTTTAAGTCCTCTTGGTTTGCAGCTGTAATATTGAGTTCCAGTCCGCTGCCACCGCCGAAAGATCCAAAGCTTGCCTTTGCCGCTTCAATGGAAGCAGGCTTGTAGTCACCAGCGAGCTTTTTCACATCGCTGATAAATTTTTCAGTATCTTTCCCTTTTTTGAACAGCAGCTGAAAAGTAGCGACGTTATCAGTTGAAAGCTGGGAATATTTCGCATCCTCTTTTGATGCCCCCATTCGGAAGAACAGGTCTTTCAGCTTATCTTCTTTTAAAAGTTTGGTTTCTAGATTTTTCGCTTTAGCTTTAGCAAGGAATTGGTCATAATCAGCAGGAAACTTCATCGTTACGGTCATCATAGATTGATCTTCCGTATTGATGTTCGATTGAGGGATCGTGGCATAAGCCGTAATAGACCCAGCAAAAATCAGAATGGATAAAAGGATGACGATCCATTTATGATTTAATGACCAGTTTAGAATATTTGTATAAGATTTTAGAGGTTTTGTTTCTTTATGTTTAATATTTTTTAATAGTCCAAAGCTCATTAATGGAACGACAGTAAACGCTACTAGAAGAGAAGCTAAGATGGAATACACAACGGCAAGGATCAAAGAGTAAGAGAGATCTCCGATACCTCCTCCTGCAAAAATCATCGGCAAAAAGACTGCGATTGTCGTAAGGGTAGAAGACGTGATAGCGACGGCAACTTCTTTTGTTCCTCCATAAATGACTTCGAAAGAACGGCCTTCCTGCTGTATTTTCCGGTAGATGTTTTCGATCACTACGATGCTGTCATCTACTAGGCGTCCAACCGCCACGGCTATTCCGCCAAGAGTAAGAATATTTAATGTTACATGTGACTGATCAAGCAAGAAAAGAGTAATCAACAGGGAAAGAGGAATGCTGACAACCGTAATCAATGTCGTTCTTACATTACGCAGAAACAAGAAGATGACAATAGTCGCTGCAAGAGCCCCGAAAAGAACTTCTCTCGCCATTCCAAATACTGCATTTTCTACTGTCTCTCCATTTGAGGAGATGATTCGCATGTCGAAAAGACTCTTGTAATCTTTCTTTAACTCTTCCACTTTTGCCTCAACTTTTTTACTAACCTCGACAGCGTTTGCACTTGCTTCCTTGCTTACTACTAAAAGAAGAGCGTTTTTTCCATTAACTCGGGTATCCGCTTCATAATACTGTTCAATCTTAACATTAGCGATATCTTTAAGTTTAACCCCAGGCACAATAATAGCATTCTTTACCTGCTCTATATTCTTGACTTGACCAAGTACCCGGACAGCATTAGTTTTTCCGTCAACTGAAACCTGTCCTGAAGGTATAGAAGCATTTTGTGCCTGCAGGGCCATCATGATTTGCTGAGGAGCAATCTTCTTTTCTTCTATTTTTTTGCTGTCTACCTTAACTGCGAGTTCAGTAACAGATTTACCATAGTTCAAAACGGTAGAAACTCCGTCAATATCCTGGATGTCTGATATGAGGTTATTATCGATTTTTTCTTCCGTATCCTTAGTAAATCCATTTTTTGACTCGAGTGCAATTTGAACGATTGGAATCATTGAAGTATTCAGCTGTGAAACAACAGGCTTTTGAAACCCTTGAGGCAGGCTCGCCTGGTTCGTAATCTTCTCAATATCCCGGCCCGCTTCCTTCATATCTGTCCCTGAATCAAAAGTCATCGAAATCTGGGAAACACCTTCAGAAGTTGAAGAGGTTATAGTATCAAGATGCTTTACATTTTTTAGTTCTTTTTCAAGGGGGGCTGTGACTTCATCAGCCATTGTTTCAGCGTCCATTCCCTGTCCAAAGCTAGTGACATTAATCATAGGGCTGTCAAGACTTGGAAGAAGCTCCATCGGAAGCTTTGCTCCAGAGTATACCCCAAGGACTCCTACAAGAAATACCATAATGATAATGGCGGCTCTGTTTTTCAATGAAAATTTTGTTAACAAAGACATGGTCATCTTCCTCCATAAAAGAATTAGAAATATCCTCCATTACTATACATCATTATCTGGAAATTATATGTTAATTTTTGGTTAAATTATAGATATTTAGTTTCATATTTTTTATTTTTTAGGCTCAGTTAAAGCATAATGTTGATTTTCACACATTGTTGATAGGAGCGGGTGCTGAGACTCCTGCATAGAATAGCGTGTCAAGGGAGACCCCGGAGGCTCTAAGGTAAGCCCGCTAAAGCTTGAGTGTCTGCTAGCTGCAATCAGCAGCCAAATTTAACAGAGCCATTTTTTAAGACTAATTTGGTTACTAATACAATTGCTAAAATTCCCATTTAAATAGATTTAAAGAACCATTTTTTTCAAAGTAGACTATATTTATTTCATTTCGGTCTGAATTTTAGAGCGATTTTTAGATTCAGGGAGGTACTTAGACCCATTTTATATGAAGAGTGTTTTAGGTACTTCATGAAGAGGTATTGTTCTGTATAAAACATATGGAGGAATAAAAAATGATTAAAATGATAGAGAAAACATTGAATATGCAGCAGGCACTGCATTTATATCAGCTAGCTAATAAATATGAAGGATCAATCTTTCTTCAAACGGAAAATCACAGGAAAGTGAATGCAAAAAAACTGCCTTCCATGGTTTCATTCCTGCTGACGCTTCCGAAACAAAATGACATTTCTGTTGTACTGAATGGTGTAGAAGATGACGCGTTGTTAATGGAAATTGATGCTGTTTTATCTGAGCCAGCTTCTGAAAAATCAGCTTCGCTTAAAATTCAGATTCATTAAGAAGTATAAGCGAAAACTTCATTGCAGAAACTAAGCCAAAAATAAAAGGAGAATGTGAAATGATTCGTACGATACTTATGATTATAGGGGCAATTGTTGTCATTGGATGGATTATCAGCGCACTTTCCTAAAAAGCTGCCTATACTTAGAAAAACCGATTTTATACTTAACGTTCAAGACTAAATGAAGCCTGCGATTTGCAGGCTTTCTTGCTAGAGTTCATTATTGGAATATTTATTTTGTAACGGGAGGATTTCAAATGAAAGCTACTTGTCCTTGCTGCGGTTATAAAACCCTTGTAAAACCCCGCAACTGGGAGATCTGTGACCTCTGTTTTTGGGAAGATGATCCTTTGCAATTCGTCAATCCAGATTATGATGGCGGTATGAATGAAAAGTCACTCCGTGCTTATCAGAAGGAATTCAGGATGAGTGCCTATCCTCACAGGCAGCCTACTTGCTTTGATGAACGGGATCCATACTGGCGTCCAATAGAAGAACGAATGCAAGTATGACAAAAAGCAGCCGGACTCGGCTGCTTTTTGTCAGGTTTAATTGTCCTTTTTCGAATGGCTGCCGCTTCTTTCCTTTTTACCTTTTTTATCCTTCTTATGCCCGTCTTTTTTGTTTTCATGATTGTTATCTTTATGATTGTTGTTGTCTTTTTCAGGTGGAGATTTTTTTTCGTCTGCCGCTTGACTTTTTTCGGTGCTGGCAGCTGGTTTTTTCGGTACCGGCTTGAAATAACTTGGAAGATTAAAGTTTTCAACCGGTTCATTTGCCAGCGCTTTTGTCATGATAGCTTTAAAAATGGGTGCAGCTGTCTCGCTGGCTGAGGTAGTCAGATAATTTTTGGCATTTGTACGATCATAGCCAACCCATACAGCACCTGCGAGATTTGGTGTATATCCTGCAAACCACTGGTCTTTAACTCCATCTGAACCTTTTTGCGGCAACTGGGTCGTTCCTGTTTTCCCTGCCAGCTCTCTCCCCTCTAATCTGGCTTGCTTCCCTGTTCCTTCATTTACAACGCCCTGAAGCATGTAAGTTATTTTATCTGCTGTTTCTTTTGATGCTGCGCGCGTTTCCTGCTTTTTATAGCTGCCTGCCACATTTCCATTCGGATCAACTATTTTTATAATGGTATGAGATGCCTCTCTGACTCCATCATTTGGGAAAGCAGAGAATGCTTCTGCCATATTCAGCGGTGAGACTCCCCGATATAAGCCGCCAAGCGCCAAACCGAATTGGCGGTCTTCTTTTACAACAGGAATGCCGAACTTAGCCGCTGAATCAAGACCAGCCTGAATCCCTACCTGACTCAGTGTATAAACCGCAGGTACATTATAAGAATGAATCAGGGCATCATACATAGTTACCCTGCCTCTGTATTGATGATCATAGTTCTCTGGCTCATACCCTTTAAGATTAAGCGGTTCGTCCTTCAATTCGCTGAATATATCAAACCCTTGTTCCAGAGCAGGAGCATAATCAACGATCGGCTTTAAGGCAGAACCAGGCTGCCGCTTAAGCTGTGTCGCGTGATTAAATTGTCTGAAGGAGTGAACACCCCTTCCCCCGATTAGGGCCCTGATCCCGCCTGTTTTGGGATCAATCAGAACGGAACCGCTTTGTGCAGGCTCTCCTTCCGCACTTTTTGGAAACAACTTATCATTTTTATATACATCCTCAAGACCGGATTGCATGTTCTGATCCATCTCTGTATAGATTTTATATCCGCCTGAGAGAATATCCTTTTGTGATATACCGTATTTTTGGTTTGCTTCAGCGATAATCTGATCCACATAGGATGGATATTTTCCTTTGAATGGATCAATTGATTTCCTCTTCAAAATGATCTTTTCATTTTTAATTTTTTCAGTCTCAGCTTCGGACAAGTAACCTTGTCCTTTCATAAAACCTAAAACCAGATTGCGCCGCTGGATTGCCTTATCCATATGTTCCACTGGCGAATAGGCTGTTGGAGCTTTTATCAAACCTGCAAGAACCGCTGCTTCACCGGGTGTTAAGTCTTTCGCATTTTTGCCGAAATAGATCTGGGATGCACGCTGAAGACCCCATGCCCCCTCTCCAAAGTAAACCTGGTTGGCATAAAGCTCTAAAATCTCTTTTTTTGTATATTCTTTTTCAATTTTCTTCGCATAAAAGTACTCATCGAATTTTCGGGTAAACGTTTTTTGATGGGTTAAAAAAACGTTTTTGGCAAGCTGCTGTGTTAATGTACTTCCGCCTTCTACAACACCGCCAGCTGTAACATTTTTAAATGCTGCGCGAATGATACCAAAATAATCAATTCCCCCATGCTTGAAAAAATCCCGGTCCTCTGTCGACACCAGTGCGTGGATAAATTCAGGAGGAATCTCATTATAATCAATCCAATCAACTTTCGAATTGCTTAGCTTGCTCGCCAGTTTACCGTCTTTTCCGTAAATGACAGTTGGCTGAGCAATGGTTTGTTCAAGTTTTGATACATCCTTTGCATTCACCATTACTGTATTGACTAAAAAGAGAAGAAGAACAAAAAGAGCAAGAAAAATAAACACTCTGGTAAGAATGCCTTTTATCATTTCAATCACCTCGTAGTTGTTTAAAAGCAAACTCGTATGGATTCTTTTTCATTGTGCGCATGGTAACATGATTCGGCTGGAAATGAATTTTCTTTGGGGTCACACAAAAATGATTAGAAACAAGGCAGGCCGGGTATATATGATTAAACAATTTTTCAAATATTCAAAAAGGAAGTGGAAATCATGAAAGAAATCAAGCGATTGCTGGTGGCTTTTGATGGTACGGAAGATAGTGTGAACGCTCTCAATACTGCAGCAAACCTTAGTAAACAGCTGAACGCAGCCATTACAGTGGCTCACGTATTCGATGAGTCGGCCGCAGCAATTACAGCTGATTCATCAAGATATCCTGCTAATACCACATATATGACAGATGGCTTGCAGAATTATCCTGTACCCCCTTCAGCTGTGGATCAAGGGTCTATGGGTGCTGAGGAAAACCAGGATTATATAGGAGGCAGAACGACAGAGGTTTCTGTTCAGGCAAGCAATATCCTGGAAGAAAATAATTGCTCTGGGGAAGTAAAGGTTCTTGATGGTGATCCTGCAGAAGCGATAACAGTCTATGCAGAAGAAATACAGGCAGATATGATAATTATGGGAAGCCGCCATTTAAGCGGACTAAAAAAACTATTTTCAGGAAGCGTGAGTGAAAAGGTTTCAAGCTCGACAAATCTTCCAGTATTGATTGTTTAAAATAAATTTCTATATTCACTGGAAAAAGGCATCCCGCGATGCCTTTTTTATTTTTACCATAGTGCAAAAACGAACAGAATCGCCGATATTACAAGTGAAGAAAGCATAATTAGGGGGAGCCTTGTGAAATTTTTAACGAAAAAGAAAACAGAGAGAGAAAGATTGATTCCAAAATGGGATGAATTTGTCCATTTTCCTGCTATAAACGTTTCATATCCTGAATTGGCAAAACAGATTGAAATGTCAGGATTATCTGGAAAAGATCTATTAATTCTTAAAAGTCTGCAGCCAATTATTGAGGAAAATATTGAAACGATTATGACTTCCTTTTATGCAGCTATTGTCCGCGAAGAAAAGCTTTTGCAGATTATCAATCAGAACAGCTCAGTAGACAAACTAAAAGGTACGCTGCGAACTCATATAACTCAACATGTTTAAAGGCAATTTGGATGATGACGAAATTGGAAGACTCAAACGGATCGCAAGCATCCATGTAAAAATCGGCTTAAAAGAGAAGTGGTATCTGTGCGCTTTTCAACAGCTTCAAACCGAGATCACGAATGTTTTTTATCAAACTGTTCACTATAAGGACGAGCTTTTTGAATCGTATCAGGCAGTCTCCAAAATGATCGGCCTGGAGCAGCAAATCGTTCTGGAAGCGTACGATATGGAAAACAGAAAAAAACGGGAAGCATTGGAAAAGGAAAAAGAAAATCTTCGGCATGAAGTGAATGAGACAGCCATCCGTCTTGCATCAATTACAAGTCAGGCTAATGAATGGGTACAGGACATAAATAAGCAATCTCACCAAATAGCAGAGTCAGCCAACGGAAATGCTGTGCAGGCCGATAAAGCTTCCCGCGAGGCCGATCTTGGGAAAAGTACTCTTGATAAACAATCTGAATTAATGAGTGTTATTGAGAAAAGCACAAAAAACATTTCCAGTGAAATGAATATGCTGGAACAAACCTCTGAAAAAATCAATAACGTCCTATCACTCGTCACTTCCATAGCTGAGCAAACCAATCTTTTAGCCCTGAATGCAGCGATCGAATCAGCCAGAGCCGGAGAATATGGAAAAGGGTTTGCTGTTGTTGCAAACGAAGTGCGAAAGCTTGCAGAGGAAACAAAAAAATCTGTTCAGGGGATTTCCAGCCTAATCACAGATATTCACCAAAAAGTGGATAACATCGGACAATCCATCTCGACAATGTCAAACTTAACAACAGATGGAGCGAAAAACATGACCCAAATGGAAACATTCTATGAAAGCGTGCTTGAGCTCATGACGGCCAATAAGAAACAAAGCAATTTGTCCGACCTGGAACTTGCCAAGTTTGCAAATGTCATTGATGATATTACGGTAACAATGACTGAGCTTTCGGCAACTGCCGACAATTTAAAAGAGCTCTCTGACAATATATGAAGTGAAAAAGCACTGGATAAATACCAGTGCTTTTTAAATAAAGCTGTTTTCGCTTCTTCATTTCCTAGAAACGCATAGAGACTTACTTCGCGGCATCTTTTATGAGAAAGCAACAATGTTTAGAGCCTTAAAAGGAGAGTATGCATGTTTGTTTAATTTTGGTCAATTAATTGATTAAACAGTTTCTGCAGCTTTCTTGTAACAGCACCTGGAACGCCTTCTCCGATGACAGTATCTCCAACTTTGATGACTGGCAACACTTCAGAAGTGGTAGAAGTAATAAAAGCCTCATCCAGCTTTTCCAGATCTTCCATTTTAAGAGCCTTCTCCGTCAATGGTATTCCTTCATTCCTGCACAATTCCACTACCTTTATTCTCGTAATTCCGTTTAGAATCAGATTATTAACCGGGTGGGTAAAAATGTTGCCGTCAAGGACACCATAGAAATTGGTGGAGCTGCCTTCTGATATCCCGCCATCGCGGTGCATGACCGCTTCAAATTTCCCAGCCTCTTTTGCTTCCTGCTTAGCCAGCACATTTCCAAGCAGATTTAAGCTTTTAATATCACAGCGCTTCCATCTGATGTCTTCTGTCAAAGTGACTTCTACCCCTTCCTGCTGAAGTTTTTTCGGGCGATGGCACTCAAATGGATAAGCCGTTAGCATTGGAAGAACAGTTGAGTCAGGGAAATGATGCTGCCTTGGCGAGCCTCCTCGGGTTATTTGAAGATAAACGGCTCCCTCCTCCACATGATTGATCCTGAGCAGTTCTTTTAATTTCCCTTCTATTTCCTCCCGGCTGAAAGGAAGCCTCATTTTCATTTCAAAGACGCTCCGCTCCAGGCGGTCCATATGTTCTTTAAGTGTAAACAGCTTGCCATTATAAACTTTGATGACCTCGTAAACGCCGTCTCCAAACTGATAGCCTCTGTCTTCAATATCTACTTTCGCATTTTCTCTCTTTTCGATTTTATCGTTTATTAGGACAAACATCTTTTCCGCTCCTTTTCACATTCTCATCTAGAAAAATCTGTTTTATTAGTAAAACAGTATCACAGCAGAAACAATGTTTACAGGTTAATTGTCTGGTTATAGAAAAAGAAATTCCGAGAAAAATAGCCCTCTTTCAACAAGGCTCCTTTCTTAAGGCTCTTTTCTTAAACTTTGTTGCTCATGACCCTATATTACGGTTAACAAACCATCGGGAAGGTAATATTCTTTAAGAAAAGATGCCCCGAAGCTTGGCTGAATACGTGATAAGAGCTTGTACGAAAAGCAACAATCTTTGCGAAAAAAAGCCTCTCTTAAACTTTGTTGATTTCCCATCTTTTTTTCTTGAATATACTTGCAATCCAGATAAAAAAATTTTAAGAAATGAAGCCTCTACGAATAACAACACATTTTGCGTAATCAGCCTCTAACAAAGCATCTGATCTATATGAAAACTTTCGGCATTGTAAAAGAAATAGTTGAAATCTTGGAGCATGTCTATTATGATATTAACTATAAAACACAACATATAGAAAATAAAAAACAATTAAAATACTATATATAGATTATTACCAGCAGCATAAGGTGCCGCAAGGATTAAAAGGGAATCCGGTTAAATGCCGGAACTGTCCCCGCAACTGTAAGTGTGACGAACATGGATTGCCACTGTACAATTTGTACGGGAAGGACCATAAGTAGGATGATCACGAGTCAGGAGACCTGCCTGTGCTGATGTTAGTTTCTGTTCTCCGGGGGCCTTGAGAAGATGAAACGATGGTTATATAGGGGTACCCCCTATACTATCGTTTGATCCGCTCATTGCCAAGAGCGGATTTTTTATTTGGCAGAAAAAGAGGCTTTTATACTTCAAATCTCTACGCCTAGTAAAAAAGCACCTTTTATTTTGAGGAGGAATCCTAATGACGACACAAGTGACGACAATGATTATTGATGAAATCGAAAAAAACGAACAGCTGTTTAATCCTGAAGAGCTTGCTGCCTATTTAACAGAAAAAGCGGCTGCCTTCCCTGCTATTTCCATTCAGCCATTTATTGAGCGGCTTATTGAAACAATCTCAGCGAGAGAATTTTATACAAAAGAGGAATTATCCAATTTATTGATTTTAGAAGGCCTTGCTAATATTGATGAAAATGAACCGGAGTGGACTCATTTCTGTGCCCGGCTTTATCTGGATACCCTTTATAAAAAAGCAGCCAAAAAACGAAACTACGCCGCCTCTCAAAAATACGGATCCCTGCTTGAATTAATTAAAACGCTAACGATTTTAGGCATCTACAGCAGCCGTATTTTGTCTTCTTATACCGAAGCTGAAATTGAGGAGCTTTCCTTAGCCATTGATCCGGAAAAAGACTTTTTGTTTACATACATCGGGCTTCGCACGTTAAGTGACCGGTATTTGGCGCGGGATTATAGCAAAAATGTGATGGAGCTTCCGCAGGAGCGCTTTATGATCATTGCCATGACCTTAATGGCCAATGAAAACAAGGAAACGCGCATCGGTTTGGTTAAAGAAGCCTACTGGGCTTTAAGCAATCTTTACATGACAGTGGCAACTCCAACGCTTTCAAATGCCGGAAAATCGATTGGACAACTATCCAGCTGTTTTATCGATACAGTCGATGACAGCCTGCAAGGAATTTTTGACAGCAACACGGACATTGCCAACCTGTCCAAAAGCGGAGGCGGTATTGGTGTTTATTTAGGAAAAATCAGAAGCCGAGGAAGTGACATACGCGGGTTTAAAGGAGTCAGTTCAGGCGTTCTTCCCTGGATGAAGCAGCTGAATAATACGGCTGTCAGTGTTGATCAGCTCGGACAAAGAAAAGGTGCTATTGCCGTTTATCTTGATGTATGGCATAAAGATATCTTCTCCTTTCTGGATTCAAAGCTAAACAACGGGGATGAACGTCTGCGAACCCACGATCTTTTTACAGGTGTCTGCCTTCCGGACTTATTTTTGGAGCAGGTGGAAGCAAGAGGCGACTGGTATTTATTTGATCCTCATGAAGTCCGGAAAACAATGGGCTACAGCTTGGAGGATTTTTACGACGAAGAGTTTGGCAACGGCAATTTCAGGAATCGTTACGCCGAATGTGTCAAGCATCCTGCCCTTTCTAAAGAAAAAGTCCCTGCCATTGATATTATGAAGCGGATCATGATTGGCCAGCTTGAATCAGGAACTCCTTTCATGTTTTACCGCGACCAGGTAAATCGCCTGAATGCTAACCCCCATCAAGGGATGGTCTACTGCAGTAACCTTTGCACCGAAATCACTCAGAATCAAAGTGCGACAACAATGGACGAGCAGTATACAGAAGACGGCAAAATCATCACTGTGAAAACTCCTGGGGATTTTGTTGTCTGCAATCTTTCTTCTATTAATCTAGCGAGGGCAGTAACGGAAGAAGTATTGGAAAGGCTTGTGCCTATTCAAGTTCGGATGCTTGATAATGTGATTGATTTGAACGATATCCCTGTTCATCAGGCAAAAATCACAAACAGCAAATACCGATCTATTGGACTCGGAACGTTCGGCTGGCATCACTTGCTTGCACTGAAAAGCATCAAGTGGGAAAGCGAAGAAGCTGTCCTCTATGCGGACAGCCTATACGAAAAAATCGCTTTTTTAACCCTATCTGCAAGTGCAGATCTCGCAGAAGAGAAGGGAGCTTACCCGCTATTTGAAGGGTCTGATTATCATACAGGCGCTTATTTTCAAAAACGCGGCTACTCGAATGAGACAAGCGCACTTCCGTGGGATGAACTTCGTGAAAAGACAGCCGGAAAGGGAATTCGCAATGCTTACTTGATGGCAGTTGCACCAAATGCCTCCACTTCTATCATTGCAGGCAGCACAGCGAGCATCGATCCAATTTTCCAGAAAGTATACTCAGAAGAAAAAAAAGATTACAAAATTCCGGTTACGGCACCTGATCTCAGCGCCGAAACAACCTGGTTTTACAAATCAGCCTATTTTATTGACCAAAAGTGGAGCATTGAGCAGAATGCAAAAAGACAGAGGCACATCGATCAATCGGTTTCCTTCAATTTTTATGTACTGAATACAATTAAAGCGAAGGAACTGCTGGATTTGCATCTTACGGCATGGAAGGCCGGTTTGAAAACAACCTATTATGTGCGATCCACATCAAGCTTAATTGAGGATTGTGATTCCTGCGCAAGCTAAGGAGAGTGAGAAATTTTGATCAATCAAACCGTTCTTTCAAAAAGATCGATATTAGACAGCGAGGCCCCGAACCGTTCAACTGGCATCGTAAATGGCAAAAGTTCCAATATTCTCAACTGGGACGACGTCGCTTATTCGTGGGCTTTTCCAAAATACAAGCGGATGCTTGCGAACTTTTGGACACCGTTCGAGATCAATATGTCTCAGGATATTAAGCAATTTAAAGACTTAAAAACGGAAGAAAAAGATGCCTTTTTAAAGATCATTGGACTCCTTGCTCTTCTTGACAGCATTCAAACAGACTATGCCGGGAAAGTAGCGGATTACCTGACTGATTCAAGCCTGAACGCCTTGATGATTATGCTTGCCCAGCAGGAAGTCATTCACAATCATTCTTATTCTTATGTGCTCTCAAGCATCGTCTCCAAAAATCAGCAGGAGGAAGTATTTGAATATTGGAGAAGTGAACCGATATTGCGGAAACGAAATGAATTCGTAACAAATGGCTACCGAAATTTCGCTGAAGAAGCAAGCATTGAAAATCTGCTGAAATCCATTGTTTATGACGTTATTTTAGAAGGGCTTTTCTTTTATTCAGGATTTGCCTTTTTCTATAATCTCGCCCGCAATCAAAAAATGGTAGCGACAAGTACCATGATTAATTACATTAACCGCGATGAGCAAATCCATGTGGATCTGTTCGTAAAGATTTTCCAGGAAATATTAGCTGAAAATCCTGAGTACAATACCCCTGAACTTGCTATGTTTGTAAAGGAAACTTTCCTTGAAGCGGCAAGGCTTGAAATTGACTGGGGAAAAGCGATTATTGGAAGCAAGATGGAAGGCTTGAATATGAGTGATATCGAGGCTTACATTAAATTTTATGCGAATGTACGTTGCAATCAGCTTGGATTTGACCGCCCCTTCGAAGGCTTCCGAACGAATCCGCTAAAATGGATTAAAGCCTACGAAGAAGTGGATCTTGGCAAATCTGACTTTTTCGAGCAAAAATCACGTCAGTATACGAAAGTGAATCAGGTGGATAATGGGTTTGATGATTTATGATAGAGATGAGCTGATCTTTAATAGGTCAGCTCTTTACCATTTTCCGCAAAATCCTTATCTGTCCTCTGTGATTAATTTCATCCTCAAAGACATGAAACCAGATAAAGTAATGATTAGATGGATGATGATCCCATTGGCATTCTTCATATAACCAGTCATCATTTCTCTCTTTAAATTCATTCAATGTTCGATTTCGTACACTAGTCAGCTTCTCTATGTAATATTCAAGCGGATGGCCCTTTATCTCTGCTCTTCCTGCATTTCCTAGTGAATAGGCTGCACCCCATTCAGCCATTTCCTTTTGATTTGGCTTTCTCCCATCAAAAAATTCGATTTGGAAACCAAATTCCACAGCAGCTATATGCATTAAAAGCGCCCCGATGGAATTACTGTCTTTATTCGGTAAATAATCGAGTTCTTCTGCTGTTAATCCTCGAACACTATCCAATGTGGTCTTCCTCGCATAGTTCATCATTGAAATTAAATGACCCATTTGAGGGGTATATCCTTTCACTTCTTTTACTTTAAATTCCACAATGCATCCTCCCATTCAAATAAATAACAGCAAAACCTTTTGCATAACTAAACATAGACCCCAGCCCATTAACCCAAGGATGATGGCAAGAAAAAAAGGAGCAGAATACTTTAAAGCCAACGCAACAGTAAAAATGAGAATGATTGTACTCGGCAGACCATAAAGGACTCCAAATAGAAACTTGCTAAGCTGCTGATCAGGCTCTCCTTGAGCGTAAAGCCAGAAAAGACTTAACAAACTAACAAGAGGAAGAGCTGCAGCGATTCCCCCGTACCTTGGGGAATGTTTGGCAAAACCAGTGATAAGAGCAATAATAACTGCAGACACAGCGGTTTTAACGAGAAAAGACATGCTTTGCCTCCCTTGCTAAAAGAGCAAATGCTGTACTAATTTGCTTCTGTTCTTCATCGGTGAACCGCTTCAAAACAGCTTGCACCTTTTCTTCATCGAGCTCTGTATTCTTTTTGAGAACCTCTTCCCCGAGCTCTGTAAGTTTTACATACACGACTCGCTTGTCTGCATTTGACCTTTCTTTTTTCACATACCCTTTTTGTATCAGCCTTTTCATATGTTCAGACGCTGTATGATGGGTCACATCCAGTATTTTAGAAATAAATTGGATGGTTGCCTGCTCATTTTTTTTAACAGCCTGCATGCATCGGATGTTTTGATGGGTCAGTGATTCTTCATGTTTATAATGCAAATGATAATATAGATCTGTCCAAGCCTTGTTCAGTAATTCAGCATTCAATTTATCTCACCTCACTATATATCGTATTATACGATATAATTCTTAAAAACAAAAGCCAGCTATCCGGCTTTCGCATGGTGAATTTCCAATGAATTCTTGCACCCAATAGTTTAAACACATAAATATTTACATTTTCCGCTATTTTGTTTAATTCCTTTGATCCTTAAACTTCATCTGTATTCAATTAAAGGGCCATTTAATTGAATAAGACTTTCAAAAAAACAGGATATTTTTGTTATGTATTTAGATTGTGAAGAAATGTACTTAAACTAAATGGCACGTTAGATGAAGAAGGATTTTTAAACTAATAAGCACAGATAAGGGGCATAAAATACATTAATTATTCACTTATTGTATAATGTTCTTAGTTACTTATAGCTTTTGGTAAGGAGTGGAGGATTTTCATGGGAAATAATACGGATGAAAAATTGTATCGTCAAATCGTTGAATCGTCCACGGAGGCAATTATTATTCAACAAGATGGGAAATTTAAGTATATAAACCCTGCAGGAGTAGACTTTTTACGGGCCACTTCCAGTGAGGAAGTTATAGGTAAATCTGTATTCGATATCGTACCCGAGGAGTATAGAGAGCTGACAGTAAGGCACGCAAAATCGATCCTTGATGAAAATAAACCAACTGGAATTATCGAAAAACAATTAAGACGGTTTGATGGTTCACTAGTTGATGTAGAAACAAATTGTACTCCTGTTTTGTATAATGATAAAAAAGCGATTCAATCTGTCGCCAGAGATATAACAAAGCATAAAGAAATCGAAAGAACACTCGAAAAAGTGTCCAAAGAAATTAACACACTATCAGCTCCAGTCGTCCCTATATTGGAAGGGGTCGCTGTGTTGCCCCTAGTAGGTTCCATCAATTCTGAAAGAGCGAATTATATTTTAGAACATGTGCCTTTAAAGGTACAGGAACAGAATGCCCATACTTTGATTAGCGATTTTTCAGGCATCTCTGAACTTGATGCAATGGTAATCCAATGTCTGTTTGAAACTAGTGCCGTACTTGGCTTGCTTGGTGTTCGTTCTATTGTAACGGGAGTAAGACCCGAAATTGCCCAAAGTGTTGTTCAGCTCGGAGCCGATTTATCCCTAATACAGATATTTGGAACTTTACAGCAGGCAGTACGTGATTTGATGTTAAAGGATAGCATCGTAAGTGTTTGAATAGGATATCAACTATATTCCGTGTTATATTGTTATCCTTCTTCACTACAGGTTTGTTCTCTGAAGTAAGAGCCGTCATGAGACGGCTTTTTCTTATTGTGCTAGAGAAATAAAGGTAAAATCACATCGCGATTGGCCATAAGTACCCGTAGCTTTTCAAAGATTTCAGAAGTGGGCTGAATGAAGGCATAATACCCATTCATGTAGCGATCACTAAAGCGTCCTTCATATCGCTTTTGGATTGAGTGTTATCACGATTTTCTTTGTTCCGTTTCACGTGATATGGGTTGACTGTCACAACATCGAATCCCTTCTCAAATAGCCAAGTCGACACGTTGATCCAATAGTGGCCAGTGGGTTCCATACCGATGGTTACATCTGACAAGTGGTACTCTTTTTGAAGTGTTTTCATCCAGTGATGCAAATTGGAGAAACCAGTCTCGTTGTTTTCAAAGGTTAGTGGATTGCCAAGAATCTTTCCCCGAAAGTTTACGGCTCGAGCGACATGAGTCTGCTGGGCAATATCCACTCCTACAATAAGATGTTGGGGAGAAATTCGTTCAATGAGTTGATTTTGTCTGTCCTGCATTTTAAACTTCATAGTAGGGCTTCCTCCTAAGATGGTTGTTTGGGATACATTCATCTTACCGAGGAGCTCTTTTTTTATCAAAGCTTATAATTAACTCTCTACAGGAATGCTAACGGAGCAGTTTAAATAAAATAAGGACAGTACCACCTACTAGTAAGTCGTTCTCTTTTGGAGTACCCGCAGGTATAAAAACACATATAAAAACATGTATAAAAGCAGTGGATTTCAATTGAAATCACACTGCTTTTAGTAAATTATTTATATACGAAAAATTATAATAAAAATTAAACAAAAAGCAGCAAATCAAGCTGCTTTTTGAATTTCCATAATTTATTATTAGCTTTCTAAACTTTGTTGAGTTTTTCCTGCGTTAAGCTTTAGGGTAGAAGCTAGTATGATTACCATGCTCACTACTCCAATCCATACGAGGGTAGATACAGGTGAACTCCAAGTTAATCCTTTTCCGAAGAAGAACAATTCACGCAAACCTTGTATCATAAATCGCATTGGCAACCATGAGTAAATCCAATCTCGATAAAATGGAGACATCATTTCTGGAGCCATTGCAAGCAACGGTGCCCCAAAGAATAACAATAAGGCAAAAAGAGCGATACTTCTGATTCCCAACCACGAAAGTACAGCTAAAATCATTAGGAAAAAGCTAAAGGAAGCAATCGATAGAAATAAAGCTGTATCCGTAAACTGTGGAATATGAAGTCCTACCATATCACTTGCCAACCAAGTTAAACCAAAACCAACAACAAGGGAAATAATCGCACCTATTAAAATTTGTCCTATCTTTGCGATAAGGTACTCTTTCCGATTTGTAAGTGATAATTTACTAACCACGATAAAGATAATAGCAGCACTTGCCAAGCTTCCTATCCATAAAGGCTGAAATAAGGAAACAGGAGAATTTCCGCTTGCACTATTCGTACCAATTTCATTCACATTAGTAACTGTTTTTGTAATAGGAGTTGCTAAGCTTGCAGCTTGTTTTGCCGTTAAAGTTGCTCCTTGTTTTTCAAAACCATCAAGGAGTTGTTTACGAACATTGTTGTTCATATTGTCAACTATCCCATTCAATACCTGTCCTGCCATTGTTGAAGCTGCTGTATTCATTCCCTGATTGATATATATTTGAACTTCAGGCGAAGAAGGTGCTGGTGTCCTTAATGATGCCTGTTTAGCACTGAAATCTTTCGGAATGACCAATGTTGCATAATATTTTTGGTTATCCATTCCTTTTTGTGCATCTTCTGCTGTTTTTACTTTAACCCATTTCACAGCAGGGTCTTCATTTTTCGTCTTTGAATTTTTTTGCATCATTTCAACAATTGTTTGACCCATATTCATTTTTGGTTGATTAGGAATTTGCACGCCTTGGTCCTCGTTAACAATCGCTATTGGCAAATTTTTCGGTTGGGGTTGGACCGATGGGAAAAGTGTTAGTGAAAAAATAAATATCACTACCAAAGCAATAATCGGGGATAATAACACCAGTTTATTTTTGAAAATGTTCATGTGTTTAAAACCTCCTTTTAATAAATTTTAAAACGAATATTTTTTTATACAGGCTTTCTTAAGCCACCCATTATAAAACGTACAACTTCATCTACTTCTTCTTCTTCGTTCTTTACAAAGTTGTCAGTAATTAACACATACCGTGAAGTAAAATAGCCATACAGGAAAGTTAATAACATTCTAATAAGAATGGGAGTTGGTTTATCAATCAAATCCTCACGTTCTTTAAATGTTTCAATTACTTTATTGAAATGATGAATGATTATCTCAGAAACTAAAGGTGCGAGTTCTTGTTTAAACTCTTCGCGATACATTACTTCTTTTACAAGGATTTGAAATAGTTTTCTATTATCACTTATAAAATCAATTCGGTTTTTAATAAGTGCTCTAAGGAACTGTTCAAACGTCGCTGGATTTTGTGACAATAATCCATTAAAGATTTCATCAGCCATACGAGGGATAAAGTCCTTTATGAAAGGTAATATAACAGAAAGCAGTAAGTTTTCCTTCGTTCCATAATGACGAAAAATAGTTGCTTCAGCTACCCCAGCTTGTTCTGCTATTTCGCTAGTTGAGGTGTTGGCAAATCCTTTTTCTGCAAAGATTTTAATGGCTGCATCCACTACCTTTTGTTGTTTGGCTGTATGTTTCTTCGATAATTTAGCTTGAGATATCATTTCATCAATCAGATTGCTTGTGGACATAAAAAATCACTCCTAAAACAGATGGATTAAAAAGTGAGTAATTACTTACAATTTTAATAATACCCACTTTTTCCTGAAAGTCAATAAAAAGTGAATGATTACTTTTTTATTTCTTCTGACATACCCTTTTTCCTTTATTTATTTACTATAAGCATAATAAAACAACGACAATACAAATGCCGTTGTTTTATTGCATGTAAATAATATCGCTTAAGTCAAAGACTTTCTCAGTTAAACCTAACCTTTGAGCAGGTGTTAGCTTGGCACCATCTCGATTTGTATATGATAAACAAAAATTGAAGTATACCCTTAAAATAGTGAGAGCATATTGAGCGTACTCTGGGATAAAATTGGCGTAAATATAACTTTTACCGTCGCCTAAGCCGTTACGAGTGGTCTTTCCAATATCGATAGCCTTCTTCTAATCATCAGTATAAAGGCATCGGTTGAATTATGATTAACATCTAAAAGTATTCTAATCATTACCCCCAAAACGAAAAAAAAACGCTATTCTTTCTTTAAATAAATAGGAATAATAGCGTTTTCTAATGTTGAAAAGGGATTTTATACCATGGTAAGGCTACCTCTTTATTTGGAGGAACCCTTCGACAAATCTTCGTATGCGCTCTTAAATTTTTCTATCCGCTCTTGAATCTTCATATGAGCTTTTAAATCCCCATATCCGCCTTTAAACCAGTCTTTCCAATCGCTTTTCATGCTGCTTAAGGTCCAGATTTTTCAAAAAGCAGCCTTTTCAATCAAAAATGGTACCATACCGTAAAAAAAAAGGCAGAAAGCGCCTTGCTTTCTGCCTTTTAAGTTGGAGCAACTTTTCTGCCTTTTGATTTATTACGGAAGTATCCTGTTGAAATGATAATCACAACAATGGCCAGTTCGAAGGCAGTTTCATTGAAGGTTTTTTGCTGCCCTGTAAGAAGTCTAATTCCTGTTGAACCGGACTTCTTATTTTCCATTTATTTATACAGCAGATATTTCTCCCGTACTTGTTTAAACTTGTTTGTTTCGCTCTCATACTTCTTCTCAATTTCTTTTACAGATGCTCCCTGCAAAATCATCGTTTTTACCCAGCTGTTTCCGATCAATAAGCCGAAGTTATCCTGCTTCAAAAATTCAAATTTGTCAGGATAAAGTTCGTGGATCGACTGGATGATTTGGAGCCCCGTTTCTACTGAGTTGTATTTGTTTTTGTCTGTCACATAGATTTGAATACCGTGGCAGAGCTCGCCTGTATATTTCGATGTTGTTGGAATAAAGGAGGCTGCTCGAAAGGATAATCCTTTTAATCCTTTATTATTCAGTTTTTCTGCAAGTTCCGTGCTATTTATATAGGGTGCTCCGAGCAGTTCAAACGGCCTTGTAGTGCCTCTTCCTTCTGAGACATTTGTTCCTTCAATTAATCCTGTGCCTGGATAAACGAGGGCTGTATCTGCGGTCGGCATATTTGGCGAAGGCATTACAAAAGACAGGGACGTTTTTTCAAAATAATCGCTTCTCTTCCAGCCTTTCATTTTAACGACTTTCAGATCAGCATGAATGTTAAATTCTTCGTTAAATAATAAAGCAAGCTCTCCCATTGTCATGCCGTGGCGAAGCGGAATCGGGAACCTTCCAACAAAGGAAGAGTAAGCAGGATCGAGGACTGGCCCTTCCACTTTCATGCCGCCGATCGGATTCGGCCTGTCGAGTACAATGATTGGAATATGGTTTTCTGCTGCCGCTTCCATCGCGTAAGACAAAGTTGAGATATAAGTGTAAAACCTTGTCCCAGCATCCTGAATATCAAACACAAGGACATCCACATTTTTCAGCATTTCAGGGGTTGGCTTTTTCGTTTTTCCGTACAAGCTGTAGACTGGAAGACCGGTAACTTCATCTATATACGAATCGACTTGTTCCCCTGCCTGTGCATCTCCTCTGACTCCATGCTCCGGTCCGTAAAGAGCTGTAAGCTTTACATCCGGGTCATTGTTCAGAAGATCAACAGAGCTTTGCAGCTTAGAGTCTACACCAGTCGGATTTGTAATCAGGCCGACTCTCTTCCCTTTAATCAGGTTCTTCTGGTTTTTTAAAAGAACTTCAATTCCTGGTATGGTCTTGGATCCCTTGTCACGCTTTTCTTTGGAAGCTGATGCAGTCGATGTGCCCATGACTAGCAGTACCGCAATCAAGAAATACAATCCTTTTTTCATTGAAGCTCCTCCCCATTTGATCTTATTTTAATAACTTTGCCATTTTTAAGATTCAGCCCATAACCATAGGAGTAGAGGATTTTACCAGGATGTGTGACAGAAGGAACATCAACCGGCAGCCTGCCATCCGGATTTATCTGTCCAAAGATTGCTTTAATTCCAGCTGGAATATTGGGCTGGCGGTAGCGTCCGTTTGTGTAGCCTTTAAAACCATAAACGGCAAGCATCGCTTTCGCTTCTTCAAAGTTCGCTGCATCGTAAGGATTTCTTAGGCTGACAAGAACAAACTTTTTCTTTTCTTTAAGCGCATAATTCATGGCTGCTCTTGGGAATATCGTTGCCCATTTGGAAGAGTCTGTACTCGTATCATCAATTTTTCCGTCATTTACTGCCGGATCATTTTTTACAACATAAGAGCCTGTGATAATGTATTTGGCGCTATCTATTTGTTTTTTCACTTCATCGTTCATCACTTTTCCAGAAAAACTGAATCCTTCTATTTGCAGGTGCTTAATTTTTCCGTGTTCTTCTAATGCTTCAATACTTCTTTTCATAGCTTCGATTTGGTCATCAAATGGTGCAAGCAGCAGCACTTTTTCTCCTTTTTTCGGTTTAAAAGGAAGCGTTTTATCTTCGTTTTTTAAAACCGTTACGGCTTTTTCCGCCATTTTTGCTTCTTGTTTTAAATGCTTTTTGTTTCCTACAACACGGTTAGCCTGTTTGATTTTCTGGTCAAGTGAAAGAGTGGTCTGAGTTTGATCTGGCACATAGACCCCTTTTTTGATTTTAAGCTTAAGAATTCTTTTTACAGAGCTGTCTACTTGAGAGAGTGGAATTTCTCCTTTATGAATGGCTGTCAGAACAGCATTAAACACACTTTGAAGGTTTTTCTCCGTTTCAAGTGATGTAACTGGTGCTGGCATAAGAGCGATATCCGCACCCGCTTTAATCGCCATTACTGCTGCTTCCTCCTGGCCGAAATTATCCGCGATTGCTTTCATGTTTAATGCATCTGTTACGACAACACCTTTAAAGCCCATATCTTCTCTCAAGAGACCTGTGAGGATCTTTTTAGAAAGGGAGGCCGGCACCATAATTTGCTGGCCGTCCTTCTTGCTTTTATATGTCGTATCATCAATAGCCGGGAACTGAATATGAGCGGTCATGATCATGTCCATACCGGCATCAATAGCCTTTTGGAAAGGATACAGCTCCACTTTTTTTAAGTCTTCCAAACTCTTCGGTACGACTGGAAGACCGTAGTGGCTGTCCACATCTGTATCGCCATGACCTGGGAAATGCTTTGCTGTTGCGATCATATTCTGATTTTGAAGACCCTTCATTGTCTGAATGCCAAGCCTTGCGACGAGATCCGGGTGGGAGCCGAAGGAGCGGACTCCAATGACCGGATTGCCTGGACTGACGTTTACATCCATATCAGGGCCGAAATTAACATTGATTCCAAGTGCTTTTAGTTCACTTCCGACAATGTCTCCAGTCTGATAAGCATATTTGTCACTTCTTGCTGCACCAAGCGCCATATTTCCGGGAAGGTTGGTCCCAGACTCAAGTCTTGTGACAATCCCGCCCTCCTGGTCAATTGTAATGAACAGCGGAATTTTTTGGCTAGCCTTTTGCATGCCGTCTGTCAGCCGAACCGTTTGTTCTGTACCTGTTACATTTTCAGCAAACAGAATAACACCGCCCAGATGATATTTGCGGATAATGCTCCCTACTTCATCGTTCATCTGGGTAAGGCCTGCTGCCTTTGTTTCCCCTTTTTTCTGCCAGTTCCTGAAATCAGGCATCAGCATCTGTCCTACTTTTTCCTCCAGTGTCATACTCTTGACAATCTTGTTCACTTTTTGATCTGCTGTATCAGCTTCTGCTTTTTTAAACCCAAATCCCGCTATGACCGATACCCCTAGGACAACCGCCAGCAAGCCTGAAAAAAATCGTTTCATCTTCTTTGCTCCTCCCCTGGATCCCCTGTTATTTTTTGTCTAGCATCGCTTCATAAACAGCTGTAACAACATTTCCATACTTTCCGGTATTAAAGGTGTCTCCTAAAAAAGTATTTGGATCTTTTTTAGGATCAATCACAGGAGAATGCTTCTTATTTGTCAAAAGGACAATTCCAAGATTGTACTTAGGATCAATGATTGTGACAGTGCCGGTCCATCCTGTATGTCCGTATGCACTTGAGCTTGCATAAGGTCCAAACATCCATTGCATGTCGGCACTTCCGTTTCTTCTCCAGCCGAGTCCATAAGTGGGGTTGAGCTCCGATGGTTTAATAAACTCGCTGATTGTATCTTCACTAAATAATTTTTGCCCGCCGTATCCTCCTCCATTCAGCATGACCTGAAGCAGTACAGCAAGATCATTGGTCGAAGAGAATAATCCGGCATGCCCTGAAACGCCATCCATGGAATAATAGGCTTTTTCGTCATGTACCTCTCCCTGAAGTGTATAATGGCGAACATTTGGAAAGTCAATCACACCGTCCCTCGTATTCCCCATTAATTCCGTAGCAGCAAATTCAGAGGCCTCCTTTCCTTTTCTAAGCGGATTGAACAGCGTATCCTTCAGTCCAAGCGGTTTATAAAACATGTTTTCCACATACGTATCCAGTCTTTCACCCGTGATTTTTTCAACGATATAGCCAAGCAGCATATAATCGACATCACTGTAAATATTTTTTGTGCCTGGTGTGTACGTTAACGGTGTTTTTGAAATCATCTGAAGGGTTTTATTTCTGTCCTGCGAGAATAGATCTTTCGATACTGCTGGATTATGGTACTGCGGGTCCGCAGGAAAGCCTGCTGTGTGATGTAAAATATCTGTAATTCTAAGGGTATTCTTTCCCTTAATCGTATCATTTGGCTGGTCTTTAAATTCTAGAATGTACTCTTGCACCCTCGTTTCTAAATTCAGTTTTCCTATACTGACAAGATGCTGAATCGCATAATTCGCCGCATACATTTTCGTATTGGAAGCCAGGTCAAACATTGTGTCAGTTGTCATTTTTTGCGGATGTTTTAAAGGCGTTAGTCCATCATATTTCTTTTTATATCCGTAAGCGGAATTCTTAACAATCTTACCATCCTTGATGACAATTAAAGCTGCACCTGGAAAGCCATCCTGCACCTCTTTTTCAATCATCCTGTCTATTTCTTTTAATTTTTCTGAAGAAAAACCGGCTTCTTCAGGACTATGTGCTTTTTGCAAAGAAGGATAAGGAATGGATATTTCCAGTCTTCCCGGATCATTACTTTTTGAAAAACGGATCGTGTTCAAACCATTTGTTGTATAACGGGAAATGCTGATTTTTTCCCAGCCTGCTTTTTTACTGTGAAACGAAATTTTACTTTCATTAATTGTCACTTCGCCTTTCATTCCTTTTTGGGTCTTTACATAAAGCACGCCTTGATTTTTAAAAGCATGAAAATTCATAGACTGGTCCTTTGACAGCACAGCATAGAGCTGATCCTTTCCGTTCATTGAAATCCCAGAATGAATAGAAGAACGAGAGCCTGATTCAGCAAGCACAGGAACTGAGCTTGAAAAGATCCCCAATGACAGCAAGGTACCTGCAGCACAATAAACAGCACGTTTCATACGCCATCTCCTCCGAATTCTTTGCTTTGAAATTATATTGTTTCTTTATTCTCTTAATCTCTTAAAACATTTCAAATAAACAGCTTGTCCAGGCTCTACGGTATGTAAGAGCGGCAAATCTTCTTCAAAAACACTTCCAACAGCATTAACCCTTCCATCAGCCGGAAGATCAGTTAACGAAATTTGCAGTTCTCCTCTGTATCTTCCGTATAAATCATTATCCACTGTAACTGTACCAATTGGGCTTTCCTTTGTATTTTCTGGAGGAATAGCCTGAGTGCTTCGTGTATCAACGAATCTGAGTACATCTTTCGAAAAGTCAGGACGCAGCTTCATTGCTCCGCTTTTTATTGAATCTGAATAAATCCGCAGTATGATCATGCGTTTTTGATCAAGAGATACCAATGAATCAAGCAATTTATCGGAAGCTCCTGGGTCACCAATGCAGATGTGATCCATTCCGTCCATAAGAAGCTCAGCCGCTGCCTGATAAGGTGAAACATATCGGTGATCCTCTAATGTAGGAAGCCCGTCAAAAAGCGGTCCTCTCTTCTCTTCGTTTCCAGGAATAAAGGCTGCACGCTCAATGCCATATTTTTCAAACATCCTATTTTGCTTTTTGAAAAATTCCCTTGATAGCCCAGTTTCCTTTCTAGGATAATAATTGTGCCAGCCGATCAGCCTTTCCGGTTTTATGTCCATGGCCAATAGTTTCTGAAGCTCTGTTTCTGTAAGTGTGCTTGCGTTAACGGACAGAAAAAAGGTATTGGCTAATCCTCTGACATCATGGCCCTCTAAATCATCATCCAGTCTTATTCCATAGACGCCAATTGCCGTAAGCTCCTGTAAATGGCCGATCCCTAAATGCTTCAGTGTATGGAGAGAAACATCGGCAAATACCTTTATACCTAAATTTTTCGAAATATTCAGTAATTTTCAGCCTTTTTAGCCATATCAACTGATTCTTCAGGAATATGCAGGGAGGTGAAGGCTTGCTTCACCCCTTTATTCCCCGCATCCTTTATCCTTTTTTCCGCATTCTGATCAGACAGATAAAATGAAAAACCAATCATGAAAATTCACTCGCCATTTCATCTTTAAAGCCAAACCAGTAAGTAAAGGCAAAACCAGCTGCATAGGAGATGATTAGCCCAACTAGATATAAAAGAATCTGCTGCAGCGGAACAAGAAACAAGAGAGGCAGACCTGAGACACCGATCGCGCTTGTGCCGACATGAAAGGCAGCCTGAAATGCTCCTCCCACTCCCGCTCCAAGACACGCTGTCAAGAATGGACGGCCAAGCGGAAGGGTTACCCCATAAATTAATGGCTCTCCAATTCCGAGAAGTCCAGAAGGAAGAGCACCGCCAATCGCTCTTTTTAAGCGCTTTCTTTTTGTTTTAGCAAAAATGGCAAAAGCCGCACCGACTTGCCCTGCACCTCCCATTGCGAGAATCGGTAAAAGCGGATCATTTCCAAGAGTTTTTAAGAGTTCAAGATGAATAGGAGTCAATCCTTGGTGAAGTCCTGTTACAACAAGCGGCAGGAACGTAGCACCAAGAACAAATCCTGCAAAGACTCCGCCAACATTTAATACAGCAAGCAAGCCTTGTGTAATGCCGTCCGAAATCAGGCCGCCAACCGGCATGAAAACAAAATAAGTCAGAATACCAGTAACTAAGAGTGCTAATGTAGGTGTAATAATAATATCAAGCGAAGCCGGTACAGCTTTTCGAATTCGCTTTTCGGCAAATGCGATGAAAATAGCTGCCAGAAGAACACCAATGAGTCCTCCCCTTCCCGGCAGCAGCTTTTCGCCAAACAGCGAAATGTCCGCAATGGCCGGATTGATAAACAATATGGCAGCAACGCCTCCGAGAGCAGGTGAACCGCCAAATTCCTTGGCTGCATTCATACCGACCAGAATTCCTAGAAACGTAAAGAGTCCTGATCCGATCGCTGTAAGAATAAGGGCTGTTTGCGACGCTGCAGGAAGGGCTCCACCCTGGACAAGCGCTTTTGTAATCCCTGTAATAAGCCCTGAAGCAACCAATGCAGGAATAAGCGGGATAAAGATACTCGCTATTTTCCTTAAAAGAAGCTTAAAGGGTGTTGCATTTTTTTGAGATATTTCTGCTTTTTTAGCTGAAGCAGCCCCCTTTAAATCAAGCTCTTCCACATCGACCAGTTTTCCAAATTCCTCTGTTACTTTATTAACAACGCCTGGTCCCAGGATAACTTGAAGTGTTCCTTCTTCTACTACTCCCAAAACGCCTTCTAATTTTTTAATAGAATCCTTGTTTACCAATGATGCATCATTTAAAGAAACACGAAGACGTGTCATACAGTTTGTATAGGACGACACGTTTCCTGCTCCCCCAAGGCCTTCTAATATCTGTGCTGCAAGCAATTGGTGCTTATTCCCCTCACCCATGTCCCAAGCCTCCCCTTTTATGCTGTTATTTCTTTTTCGTCATTTTTCGAATCGCTTCTCTTGTGCTGTCAATGTACTGAACCGTTTCTTCATAATTTCCTGCTGACATTCCAAGAAAAAGAATATCAATCATATGAAGCTGAGCGAGCCGCGAGGATGTTGCCGCACTTCGAAAGGGCGCTTCATTTGAGTAGGAGGTATAAAGACAGACATCGCACAGCGCTGACAAGGCAGATTGCCCGAAATGTGTCAGGCCGATTGTTTTCACTCCGCGCTCCTTTGCAAGTGTAACGACATTCAGAATTTCTTTTGTTTCACCGGAAAATGAAACTCCGAATACGACATCATTTCGATCCGCATTCGCGATCAGCGTTGCGATCATATGCATATCCGTAAAAGCTGTCGCTGTCTTATTGACCCTTAAAAATTTCTGCTGAGCGTCAGCAGCGACTATTCCTGAGGCTCCAACCCCGCAAAAATGAATGGATTTCGCCTTATTCAAAAGACTGATGGCTTCACCAAGTGCTTCATAATCAATAATTTCACTCGTATCCCGGATAATCTGAAGGCTGTTGCTCGTTGTTTTTTCAACGATTGAGTAAATGGTTTCATTCGGTTCTATGTCCCGGTAGCCCTGCTGCTCCGTTTTTGCCAAATCACCTGCAACCCTGAGCTTTAAATCCTGATAGCCTTTAAAGCCAAGGGATTTGCACAGCCGGATCACAGCCGCATCACTGGTTTCGGCCAATGTACTGAGCTGCTTAACAGTACTGTTTACAAACTCCTGAGGATGGCTCAAAATGAATGAGGCAATTTTCCGCTCGGATTGCGGCAGTTTCTCTATTGAGTTTTCCAAAATTTTTATTCCGCCTGCTGCCATTTAGATTGCTCCTTACTTCTTGCCAAACTCAATTGCCTGCCTGACAAAACCATTTGCCTGCTCCAATAAACTGAGTGCTTCTTTATAAGAGGTTCCTGTATTAAGCATAACGATTGCAGGCTTTACTTGATGGTTTGCTTCTTCTAACGCTTCTTTCGCTTTCTCGCGTGTGTTTCCTGTAACTGTCTGGATAATGCTGATCGCCCGCTCTTTTAATTTAAAATTGCTTACATTTACATCAACCATCAGGTTTTCGTAAACCTTCCCGAGTTTAATCATGGAAGCGGTTGAGATCATGTTAAGGATCATTTTGTGAGCGGTTGCAGCCTTCATTCTAGTTGAGCCCGTTAAGCTTTCAGGACCCGTGATGACTTCGATAGCAAGATCCGCTGCTTTACTGATTTCAGCACCTTCATTGCAAGAAAGGGCAACTGTTTTGGCACCAGCTGAACGGGCAAAGTTAAGTGCTCCGATGACATAAGGAGTACGACCGCTTGCTGCGATGCCAATGACTGTGTCATCTGCTGTCAGCTGAATTCTTTTTAGATCCTCTTCTCCTAGCTCCATTTTGTCTTCAGCACCTTCAACAGCTTTAATGAATGCATTCTCTCCGCCAGCCATTAAAGCAAGAACACTTTCGGGTGATGAACCAAAAGTCGGCGGACATTCAACTGCATCCAGAACTCCAAGTCTGCCGCTCGTTCCAGCGCCAAGGTATATTAGTCTTCCGCCCTTTTTCAGAGAATTCACCGTGAATTCAACGGCCAATTCCACTTCAGGCAAAACCTTACGTACCGCTATGGCCACCTTCTGATCCTCTTCATTCATTTTCTCCAGGATATCCTTTGTTGTATCTGTATCAATCTGCATGGTGGTTTCGTTGCGGGATTCTGTAGTCAGGGATCCTAGCTGTTTTTCCATAGATAGCGATCCTCCTATTTTTTTCTCTTCTGCATCTCCATTATATGTTGTTTTGATAAAAAATTTCAAATTATATTAATAATAATTAAAATTTTATTTCACATCAAAATAGAGAGGATTCTATTCTTCATCGTCCCTTCCCATTTCCCAGCCTTCAAAATACTTTGAAAAACCATCTAATAAAAATAGTCCTGCGATCCCGCTTGAGGTCAGCAAAAAAGTCCCTACAATGCCCATTTCTAAAGCCTCCTTCATCTTTTTCGTTGTCTATAGTATAGTCCAATTGGTAAAATTATCATAATGATCTCAGGGGGGAGCTGTTTTTTTGAAATCTTTGCTTGCTGGACTTGGCCTCGCTTTAATTGCCATCTTGGTTTCCTATTTAACAGGACTTGGGAACCTCCAAAGCTATTTAATGACCGCAGCTATCATCCCCATCATACTTGCCATTATTATCTCTGGCGCTGCCGTTAGCGGTGACAGGTTTAGGGCTAACGCCTATTCTGAAACAAAAACAGACAGGGATCAGCGGTACAGATGGTCATCCCCCCTTTTGCTTGCAGGCTTGCCGAGCCTTGCTGCAGCGGTTGTCATGTATCGCATCCATTAATCAAAGCTGTTTTCGCCAAGATTCGATTGCCCGTATGGATTAAAGAACACGCATAGTTCATCATCTTTTACCGGAAATAAGAACAAAAGCCTGTTAACGAAGAAGTCATGAATAAAAATATCCATCCTATAGCAGCGAAGAAAAAAGAGAAACCAAAGACAGTACAGGGTGTAGAAACCTGCACTTCCAAAAAAAGAAACGATCAAACAGGTATCTGCCGGAGACAGCCGTCAAATTTATTTAACATTTGATGATGGCCCAAGTCCGACGACAGGAAAATTGCTGGATATTTTAAAAAAACACCGGACAAAAGCAACTTTCTTTATGCTTGAGCCGAATAGGAAGAAACATAAAGACATGGTTAAACGGCTGTATGCAGAGGGAAACGGGATGGGCCTTCACGGAGTCACCCATAATCCGAAAGCCTTTTATCGCTCACCATCGTCTGTTGTTGGAGAAATGAAAACAGGCCAAAGCACCTAAAGAGCCTGACCGGATATTCAACAAACCTTGTGCGTACCCATATGGGTGCGCGCCTTATCTTACCCTTTCCGAGAAAAATTCCCTTGCGGCTTCGGCAAACTTTCTCCTTGTTAGGAATTAAACTCGGTATGTAAATCTACCTCGGATGGATTACCTGAATGGACTTTATTGAGGTTAGAATACTAACGATCATCCCTGCAATCCCTATTGTTATAAGTGAATAGAGCAGTCTCGGATCCTTAAGGAGCAAAAGTCCTGCACAAATAATCATACCGTCCATGGCAGCCATCAGAATACCGGTATTCATAGCTGTCCATTTCGATATCATTAATGCAAGCAGATCAATTCCGCCCGGACTAGTATGCTGGCGCAGCATCATTCCTGCACCGGCTCCAATAAAAATGCCTCCTGAGATGGTGCTTATCATATAAGGGAGATGCAGCATGCCATTTAACGGAAAGCACAATTCAATAAAAAGAGAAGATATAGCCATCCCAATCATGCCATTTACAAAGTAGGTGCGATGGTATTTTAATGCTATTAAGTAGATTGGCGTGTTGATGCAGACGATTGTGAGCCCCAGTTTAAAACCAAAAAGGTATTTTAAGAGAAGGCTTATCCCGAAAACGCCGCCATTCATTAAATGCAGGGGAAGAATAAAGGCATTAATGCCGATACCTATGAAACTGCCTCCTGCAATCACATATCCTATTTTTTTCTTCATGATCTTCTCCTTGTCCGCCTTTATCTTTATAAACCTTATGTGGCACCCTGAGGTTTGATACATGAAAAAAGAAAAGACTCCTGGAGGAGGAGTCTCATGAATTTCTTAGAGCTTCAGCAGCTTCCCCCGCTTTGATGGGAAGAACTAAATCAAAAAATGGATCCATTATAGTCGGATCTTTATTAATTAAAACCTTCGTCAGCCCCGGTTTCCTGCTGAAATCTCTTGGCACCTGGCTGACAGGAAATACCTCAAGAGAAGTCCCGATCACAAGAAGCAAATCGGATTCATTTACGCTATTATACAATTCATTAATATGCTTAACCATGTCTCCAAACAGGACAACATCCGGCTTTAAGATGGTCTGGCATGAGATGCATTGAGGCAGTTCATTCACATTTATATAATCAAGCCCATGCCGTCTGCTGCATTCTGGGCATGTCGCATATCGAATCGTCCCATGAAGCTCATAAACCTTTGAGCTTCCAGCCTTATCATGCAGGCCGTCCACATTCTGGGTAAATACCCGCACATCCTTCTTTTCATCTTCTAGCTCTTTCAGGAAATAGTGGCCGCTATTCGGTTCATATTGGTCACTGAGCTTTGTCTGGAAAATATCCTTAAAATACTTCCAAAACTGTTCAGGCTCTGCTTCAAAATAAGATTTAGAGATAACATCCATTCGCGATACGTCCTCTGTCCATAATCCCCTCGTAGAACGAAAGTCCGGAATTCCAGATTCCGTACTGATCCCAGCACCCGTTAAAACCGATATAACCTTTGCTTCGCCGATGAGCTTTTTCAGCATTGCGATTTCCTTTTCCATCGACAGACCATCCCCTTCAATTTTCTGACTGTATATTATTTTTCAGCATACCGTCCATTTTTGAATCTTGCAAACTAGAGAAAAGACGCTGTCTCTTAAACAGCGTCTCTATCCATCTATCATACGTGTTCATGTTCTCTCTTATTCAGAGGATCCAGCACAGTCTCTTCCGCTTTTTCCAAAATGACCGTTTGGGTCGGGTAAGCAAAAGAGATTCCCTCTTCTTCAAAAATTTTCATGATTTTAAAATTGATATCCTGCTTAATTTTCAAATGAGCAGAAAAATCAGTTGTCTTTGTAAAACAATTGATGTGAACATCCAAACCGTGTGCAGCAAACTTTTCAAAAGCAACGGATACGACATCATCGTGAATACCATTATGCTCGCGCAGCATCTTTTCCAGCCTCTTTACGCCAGTATGCAGCTGCTCTTCTGTTGTTTTGAAGGTAACACTCAAGGTAAACGTAATTTGACGCTTCCCCATTTTTGTCCAGTTGGTAATCGGCTCATTGGCAATCGTTGAATTTGGAACGGTTACAAGGGCTTGAGGAAAGGTCCTGATTTTCGTGCTACGGAAAGAAATCTCCTCAACAACCCCTTCTGCATTGGGTGTATTGATCCAATCACCAATCGTGAACGGTTTTTCGGTAATTAAAATGATTCCTCCGAAAAAGTTCCCGATTGTGTCTTTGGCAGCCAGCGCAAAAGCTAATCCACCTAGACCCAATCCTGCAACAAATCCGTTTACATCGTAATGAAACTCTTGAGCTACAATACTGAAAGTCAATGCAAAAATCAAAAACCGCAGGACTTTTGATAAAAAAGGCGCCAGAATATCGTCCATGTCGAGCTCGAAGCGCCGATTGATTTTATCAAAAAACATAGAGGAAACACCAGTCAGATTATATAGTCCCCAAGCGAGCAAAATCACGATAGAGGAACGGTAAAATTGATTCACCAGCTGCATTTCCTGATCAAAAAAGGGGGAATAGTTAATAGCCGTATACAAGCCTATCAGAACAAAAAACCATCTTAGGGGCTTCTCAATAGACAAAAGGATATGGGTAAAAAAGTCAGTAGGTGTACGATGGCTGACTTTTATAATCAGCTGAAACACGTACTTGGTGAAGATTTTTCTCAAAACTAAAAACAGCAGCAGGATTGCAATACTTATTCCCGCTTGTATCATATAAGCTGCAGACATCATAAACAAAAAACACTTCTTTCTATCCTTTTTAAACCAATGTTCAGGCTACTATTATACTAAATCCTTCGTTTCCGTCATGAACTAAATGTCCCTATTTTTTCTGAAGTCTTAAACTTTTGATTTAGGCAGCGCTGATTAACTTTTCACAATCCCTATAACAAATCCATCATACCCCTTGCTGCCTACAGTTTGAATAGCTGTTGCATCAATACGAGGTTCATTTGATAATAAATCAACAAATTGACGTACACCCTGTACACTTTCATCTTCACAAGAAGCATCCGCCACTTTTCCACCCCGCACCACATTGTCCAAAATGATGACTGCACCTGGCTTAGCCAGCTGAAGCGCCCACTTTAAGTAATGGGGATTATTCGGTTTATCTGCATCAATAAGGATAAAATCAAAGTCAGAAAAACCTTTTCCTTTTAGCGTTGGCAATGTTTCAAGTGCAGGTCCTGTGATGACGGACATTTTGTCAGCCAATCCGGCCCTTTTAATGTTTTCTCTTGCTACTTCGGCGTGCTTTTCCTCATATTCTAATGTAACGATAGCCTTCCATCAGCTGGTAAAGCCCGCCCAAGCCAGATCGTACTGTAACCGCCAAGGGTTCCAATCTCCAAAATATTTTTTGCACCCTTCATCTTAGCAAGCAAATGAAGCAGCTTACCTTGATTCGGAGAAACATCAATGGCTGGCAGCGAAGCCTCGGCATTTGCACTCATGACTGCATCCAATACTGAATCTTCTGCATGCAGGTTCGAAGTAAAATACAGATCAACATCATTCCAAATTTTTGATATGGTCATCGTCCTATCCCCTTGCTTGTTTTTTTATCACGAAAATATCGTATCATTTTTTACATAATATTCCTTTAAATTTTTTCGTGATGACAACCTAAAAAAGCTGCCGGTATGGATTCGGCAGCTTACCAATAAGTATTCTTCATTTCTTCTAAAGCTTAAGTATCGGGATTCAATGGGGGAACATTATTGGTCCTTTTTCGTGTTTGACTCAATAAGGGTGGCTTTGTACATTTCCTGATCCGTTTCAGTTTTTATACGCTCTTCCACTCGAATTCTTCCTTTTCCCATTTCTCTCCCCTCCTTTTGGATATCATAAAGTTTTCTGAAAATTAAGTAAATAAAACCTAAGACCTAATTTTTTGACGAAAGTTGTGGACAAGCTGGCTATCAACCATAAGTCATACTGTCGAAACCGCTAGAAATAAGGTTTTTTAACAAGAAAAATAAAAGGGAGCAACCATCGTCCGGATAAAATGGAGCAAAATAGTCGAAAAAAATTTTTAAATGGTAACAGCCCATAATATAACTATAAAGCAGTAAAAACCGCGAATTAGACAATGGATCACTTTTAATTGATTGTTTGATCAAGCTGATTATCGATTTGACGTCACTGGTTCAGTCTCGATCTGAATTAAAGATTTTCGAATCTTTTAATTCCTTCCTTACAATTTCTAAAAAATGAAAAACCTCAAATCTAAAAGGATAAATTTCTTCTTATAGGCAGCCAAAAATAGCCGATTATTCAGTTCCAGAATATTCAGTAATATTATATTTGTAAAAAGCTGTTTTATTTTTTTAGGGTTCGGGAATACTTATACATCGGTATTTGCACATGTATTACAAAAAGTTTATACTCATATATAAATATTTCAGTACAATGTAAACGCTTGTAATCCATGGTCAACTATATTACGGTTTTATTATTCTTAATTTTTTGTCTAAGGGGAGTGCACGAATTGGAAAAAATGCATCGAAATATGGGATACATCGCCCTGACAATGACAGGACTGGGTTCTATTATTGGTTCAGGGTGGCTTTTTGGTGCTTGGAAAGCAGCAAAGATTGCGGGACCGGCAGCCATTTTTGCCTGGCTTATCGGGATGGTTGTCATTTTAACGATCGCTTTAACGTATACAGAGCTTGGCTCAATGTTCCCTGAGGCAGGGGGAATGGTAAAATACACACAATATTCCCATGGCTCTTTTGTCGGTTTCCTTGCTGCATGGGCAAACTGGATTGCCATCGTTTCGGTTATTCCTGTTGAAGCGATTGCATCGATTCAGTATATGAGTTCATGGCCTTGGGAATGGGCCAAATGGACACATACACTTGTAAAGGGAGAGTCTTTGACACTGCCTGGTTTACTATCAGCAGCAGTGCTCGTCATTATTTATTTTCTGCTTAATTTCTGGGCGGTAAGCATTTTTTCAAAGGCCAACACGCTGATCACTATTTTCAAAGTCATCATTCCAGGGTCAACGATTATCGCACTTATTGTCGTTGGATGGCATGGAGATAATTTCACTGGAGGCCACGGAGGGTTTGCTCCTTATGGCTGGTCAGGGGTATTGACGGCAGTTGCTACGTCCGGAATTATATTTGCCTTCAACGGGTTCCAAAGCCCGATTAATATGGCCGGGGAGGCCAAAAATCCATCGAAAGCCATACCGATCGCTGTTATTGGATCTGTACTGGTGGCGACTGTCATTTACGTCTTCCTTCAAATTGCTTTTATCGGAGCAGTTGATCCAAAAGATGTAGAAAAAGGTTGGGAATCTTTAAGCTTCAGCTCCCCATTTGCTGATCTTGCTCTTGCACTCAATATTAACTGGCTGATGATTCTTTTGTATTTGGACGCATTTGTATCGCCGTCTGGAACTGGTACAACGTATACAGCAACGACAGCCCGCATGATTTACGGAATGGAAAATAACGGCTATATGCCAAAAGCATTCGGAAAGCTGCACCCTATTTTTAAAGTGCCTCGCGGGGCGATGTTTTTCAACCTGATTATCTGCTTTATTTTCCTATTTGTCTTTAGAGGCTGGGGCTCTCTTGCTGAAATTATCTCTGTTGCAACCTTAATTTCCTATATTACTGGTCCTGTTACAGTTATGACATTGAGAAAAACCGCCAGCCACTTGTACAGGCCTGCTAAGATTAAAGGGATGCATATTATAGCGCCGCTTGGCTTTATCTTCGCTTCGCTAACGCTGTACTGGGCACGCTGGCCGCTGACAGGACAAGTTCTGCTCATTATTTTGATTGGTCTTCCTGTTTACTTTTATTATCAGGCAAGAGATAAATTTGCTGGCTTTAAGCGGAATTTCAAAGCAGGTATCTGGATGGTTTGCTATCTTCTCGTCATGATGATGATCTCATGGATGGGCAGTGAACAATTCGGCGGACTTAACTTCATTCATTATGGATGGGATATGATCCTTATCACACTTGTGGCCATTGCCTTTTATGCCTGGGCATTACAAGCGGGGCACAGCACCTCTTATTTAAAAGATGCTGAGGAAATCAATCATAAGCTTCGCGAACATGAAGAGGACTAAAGAAAAACAGCTGAAAAGACTTTTTGACTAAGGCTCTTTTATTAAAGCTCTTTTCTTAAACTTTGTTGCTAATGAACCTAAATTTAATCCAACAAACCATCTATAGGCTAGAACTTTAAAAAAGATTCCCCGTAGCTAGAATATATGCGTGATAACAGCTTGTACGAAAAGGAACAATCTCTGCGAAAATATCGTTGATTAAAAAAAGGGTGGTCCATTAAATAATCTGTACCCTTTGTCATGGACACGAATAAAAAAGGTTAAGCAGCCTTAAGAAGACGATCTCTGTATTGAACGAGGCCACTGAAAAAGTCTTTAAAGGATGCCTTTGTTAAATTGACCGGGTTAATTTCCACTCCAGGATTCTTCGCTTTCCGCGGGGCGTGCGGTGAGCCTCCTGTCTTTCCTATAGGGTAAAGATTATAAACGGATCATCCTTTTTACTTATCATATTCTTCTTTAATGATCGTTTAAGTATCCTTCAATCTTAAAAGGCGATTCCATGAATGCCTATGGCTGACCGGATTTTGTATGGTTTGGATTAATCCTTCTGCAAAAAGCAAAACCCTTCAGGATACAGTTTCCTGAAGGGTTTTATTTAGGTTACTTTCCTGCAGCTAAATCCGTAATTCTTCCTTCAACAACAGGTTTCACGTTTGGATTCGCCTGAAGGTAATCTTTAAACATTTCCCAATCAACAAAGCCTGGCTCACTCACTCTTCCTTCATCATAAGCTTTTTTGAACATGGTGTAATTGTCTCCGCCTGCTGCTGTAAACGTATTAGTCGCAACGAAATATTCCTTTTTCGGGTCAAGTGCTGTAAACGTTTTTCCGTCTTCCTTCACTTCTATCTTTTGTACTCTTTGTCCAGCTGGCTTTGAGCTATCATATGAAAATTTCATTCCGGACACCTGAAGAAAGCCCCCTGCAAGCTCCGGAGCCGCTTCTGCACTATGCTCCAATGCTGCTTTGATTTCATCCCCAGTCAGTTTCATGATGGCTAAGGAGTTGCCAAATGGCATAACAGTCAGGATCTCACCCATAGTAATATCCCCGCTGTCAATGGATGCACGGATCCCCCCGCCATTTTGAAGGGCAATAACCGTATTGGGGTTGATTGTTTTTGCTTTCGCAAGCATGCCATCCGAGATAAGGTTGCCAAGATTTGTTTCTTTCACACGCACGTTTGCTCTTTCACCATCAAGAGGTGCCCCAGCCTGTCCTACTACCTGCTTTTGTTTCGCATCAATAGCTGGTTTGTATTTTGAGGCAAGCAAATCAGCAGCCTGCTCATCATCTTTATACACATACTCATTATTCACTTTTTGATCTAAATCCAATAGCTTGCCATCCTGTTTAATCACTTTACCGTTTGGATCAAATTCTACATTTAGGACGCCAAGGTATTTGCTGTATTCGTTCGCCTGCACAATGACCGTCGGCTCATCTCCTGTTTGGTCAATGACTGGCGCACTTAAAAGTGTATGAGAATGTCCGCCTACAATGACATCAATTCCCTCTACCTCTTTCGCAAGCGTAACGTCATTGTCACCGCCGCCGTCCTGGAAGCCGATATGAGTCAGGGCAACGATCTTATTCACTCCTTGTTCCTTTAGCTGCTGGACTGCTTTTTTCGCTTCTGCAATGTAATTTTCAAAGCTGATATCTTTTCCGGGGCTCGAGATCGTTTCCGTTTCAGCTGTTGTTAAACCAAAGATCCCCACTTTTTCACCATTGATTTCCTTTACGACTGCACTGTAAATATTGCCATCCTTCGGAGCGGAAGATACGCTGTCTGTGAAGCGATCCTTCATATTAGCATCCTTTGAGAAATTAACGTTGGCACTGACGAACGGGAACTTTGCATTTCTTACAAAGCTTGAAAGAGGCTGGGTGCCCAGGTCAAATTCATGATTCCCAAATGTCATCGCATCATATCCAGCCAGATTCATAAAGTCGAGGTCTGCTTGACCTTTAAATTCATTAAAGTAAAGCGTTCCTGAGAACACATCCCCCGCGTCAAGAAGCAGTGAATTTTCCACCTTTGTTCTCATTTCTTTAATCGCTGTCATTCGTCTTGCGATATTGTCCAGATGGGCATGTGTATCATTTGTATGAAGGACTTCAAGGTCAAAATTCTGCTTTGGTTTGAGGCTTTCCTCAATGGCTGCCTGTTCTTTCATAAGCTGTGTTTCTATATTTGCTGAAATTCGTGCCAGATCTTTTTTTAAGTCCGTGTTTTCAGGATACATTTTCAGAAGGGTTTCTTTTACCCCCATACCTTCCGCTTTAAGACGGACGATTTTTTTCACCAGCTTTTTCGCTTCCTCCGGCTTTTGAGCGGTGATTTCCTGCAGTGCTTTTTTATGTATATCATAGCGGGTTAATTCATAAGCGGTGATTTCTTCAGCTAGCTTAGCTGGCACAGTGTACTTTTTTCCGAACGCTTTGCGGATGGATGAACCGGCTACTTTGCTTGCAATCTTCTCAAACGTTCTTCTTTCTTGGCGAAGTGTATCATACATTTTTCTCATCTTGTCATCTGCACGGCTATCAAAAAGACCTCGATACGTGCTAGTTGTTGTGTGAAGGCGCTCTCCATAATGAACCGCATCAATAAACCGGGCTGCACGAAGCTGCATCATATCTGTTCGATGGAGACGGTCAGTGAGCTGGCGTTTCAGCGTTGCATTGAATACTTTAGAAACCGCCTTTTTGGCTGCAGCAATCTTTTCCTTTGTCTCATTGTATTTATTTAGAAAAGCAGAGGAAACCGATAGATTTGTATTGATGTAATAAGAACTGAGCAACTCTGAAGACAGTTCTGCTTCTGCTGTGAGCTGATCTGCACTGTTTTTCTGAGCTGCCTGAGCAGGATTAGCGGACACAAATGCTGCTGAAGCGAGGGTAAGAGCGAAACCAGTTTTTATCATTTTCCTTTTGGTCATTCGTATTTTTCTCCTCCTAAAAAAATAAATTTCTATCAAGCTAGTAACATATCTACCAAAAGTCTATCTGAAACTTCCAGTCAGAACTACAAAAAATATGTAAATTTTTTTACCTTTTTGTAAATAAGCGAGACATTATGTATTTTCTAAGAAAAATTATTACATTGGAAAAACGCTTGGTCTTATCGTGACCAAGCGTTTTTTTTCAGCCTCATTAATTTACTCCCGTTTACTTCATCAGTAAAACCAAGCTTTTCATAATAAGAGACATTGTTTTCCTTGCAATAGAGTTCAACTCTTTCAGCATTTTTTATATTCGGATGCTGCATGACTGTGGCCATTAGCTGCTGTCCTACCCTTTTTTCCTGCAGGTTTCTTTAATGATTACATTATAGATAAATGCACGGAATACATTGTCTGTCAGAGCCCTTGCAAAACCAGCAAGCTCACCTGTTTCTTCATGAATCAATGCAACAATCAGGCTATTTTTAACCTTGGTTTCTATTTCATCTAGAGTTCGATCCTTAGTCCACCACTCCAATTGGAAAAGCGAAAGCAATTCCTCTAAATGCTGCTCATTTAATTCATAAATCGGCTTAAATTTATCCTTCAATTCTTTCAAAATCCTTTCTTAAAAGAATAACTCACTTTATCAAAGCCCATTTTTTCTTCATAAAACCGGTGAGCTTCAATCCGCTGAAATGCTGAACTTAAGGCTATGCCATCAAAACCCTTTTTCCTCGCTCTTTCTTCGATACAATTCAACAGTTTTTCCCCATAGCCTTTTGAACGATGCTTGGAATCTGTGACCAAATCACAAACCCAAAGATACCTGCCGTAATAGAGAGTAATCATCGGCATATAGCCAATCACACAGACGATTTCGTGATCAGCTTCGAGTACCGAAATTTGATACTCTTCTTTTTCCTCTGCCAATTTTACTAATGCTAAAAATTCCTCTTCATCCAAATGCAGTCTGAGCTGCTTCATTACTTGGAACGCTTCAAGCCATTCTCTTTCCCCTTTTAAATCCCTTATCTTCTCCATAAATCCATTCCCCTTTAGAAAACTTTTTTTCTAGAATAAGGGAAATTTGGCACCGTTAAAAGTGCCAGTTTTGTTAAAATAATAGGTATCAGATTAGAAAAGCACAAGCGCTATAAAAGGAGATAAGGAATGCTTGAACTCACTATTCATTTTGATAATAAAAGTCCGCTGTATTTTCAGCTGTATAAAAAAATAAAACGCGATATACTATCTGGAAATATTCCTGCAGGGGTAAAGCTGCCTTCGAAGCGAAAAATGGCTTCCGCTCTGTCTGTCAGCATGAATACAATTGAAGCTGGCTATCAGCAGCTCGAAGCTGAGGGCTATATTCAATCTGTTCCAAGAAAAGGCTGGTTTGCGCTTCAGGCTGAAAACGATTTGGCTGTTCAGGGCGCACCTCTGTCAGAACAGCAATCTCCAGTCACTTTTAAGAAAAGTTCTTTAATTTTTGATCAAACGATCGATGCAGCACACTTTCCTCTTCAGGAATGGAAGAAAAACTATTGGCAGGCCTTAAATAGGCAGGAGCTATTCCATATTGGACCACCGAAAGGCGAGCCTGAATTAACCCGTGAAATTGCGAACCATCTTTATCATTCACGAGGAGTCCGCTGTAAGCCAGAACAGATTATCATCAGCTCTGGTACCCAAGTTTTAATAGAGCGGCTAATAGAGCTATTCGGGGAAAGAACCTATGCAATCGAAGACCCTGGCTATTATCGGGTTCGGCAGATTTTTAGCAAAAAAAAGGTATCATTTGTTTCCGTCGATGAATCAGGCCTGAAAGTGAATGATCTCGAAAAAACAGAGGCTTCTGCTGTTTATATTACCCCCTCCCACCAATTCCCAATGGGAATGATTATGCCTGTTTCAAGACGGATGGAATTGCTCCGTTGGGCGAATGAAAGGGAAAGCCGTTATATCATTGAAGATGACTATGACGGGGAATACCGTTATATGGGAAGACCTATTCCATCACTTCAAGGAATGGATCAGAATGGAAAGGTAATCTATTTGGGAACCTTTTCAAAATCCTTGCTACCTTCTATGAGAATCAGTTATCTGATCCTTCCAGAAAAGCTTGTTCATAGATTTGAAGAACAATTGCTTTCCTTCAAACAAACAGTTTCACGAATTGACCAGGCAGCACTTGCAAGCTTTATCAAAAGTGGTGCATGGGAGAGACACCTAAACAGAATGAGAACGGTTTACAGAAAAAAACGTACTGTTTTGCTTTCAGCACTTGAAAAATATATGCCTGATGCAAGAGTAATTGGTGAGAAATCTGGCTTGCATATTTTAATTGAAATCAGTAATGGATTGACAGAGGAAGAATTAATCAATCGGGCTGAAAAAAAAGGTGTGAAGGTGTTTCCTGTTTCGATTTATTATGAGTCAAAGAAGGCAGCTGCTCCGATGGTGCTGCTTGGGTTTGGAAGGCTGACTGAAGAAGAAATTCGTATGGGTATCAGCCTCTTGTCTAAGGCTTGGTTTGCAAATAAGTAAAAGGTATCATTCCATCAAGGATGATACCTTTTTCCAACGATCATTTACTTGTTCCACTACAGACACCTTCAAAAGAAAGCCATTTATAAAGAATACATCGTCCATCTGCCTATGTTTTCAAATCCAAGCCTTTTGTAAATACTTTCTGCTTTAGGATTATCGTAAAATAGACAAAGTTCTTTTCCTTCTGAGAGGACATCTGTACAAAGCTTTTGCATGCATTTAGTAGCATAGCCTTTTTGTTTGTAGTCTTCAAGCGTGCATACACCGACAACCATAGCAGAAAGCGTATTTTCAGCAGCTGTTGAAGCTGAAGAGACAAGTCTTCTATCTTCTTCTATGAAATAGGTTCTTGCTGTCCCTTTTTCCATATTCCTTCTTTTGCTTTCAGGAGATTCATTGGAGCTAAATTCAGGAATGGCTCCAGTCAGCTCCAGAATCCGTTCCACATCATCAAGCTTTGCAGCCGCTACACCTCCCTTAAGGAAAGTTCCGGATCAGCAATTAAACTGCTGCACTTTGCATAATAAAGTTTCTTCTTCTTTTCTTCATTAAAAACAAGATGCGGCTCAAGCTGTGCGGTTACCTCTTCAAGGCCAGAAAGCATCTTCCAGTCAGGATCATTCTTCATAATTTCAGAGAATGCTTCCGCATTAAATCTCCCTGAAGCAAACGGAAGATAGTTTGCTTCATATTTGAGCAGAACGGCTTTAAGCTCCCCATTGCTATCAAACTCTCCCCAGATTTTTTGAAAAGGCTGCTCATAGCCATAAGCTTCAATATCCCCAATAATAAACAAGTTCTCCGCTGCCTTTTGGCTGACAAAATTCATACACTGCTCGTGGTCTTTTTCTGTTAACTGCCTTATCACTGAAAATCCCCCCAGCTATCAGTTCCTTTTCCAATTTTATCTATTTTACCATTTTGGAAAAAGTCTGCAAGGAAAATTTTCAGTGTGAGGAAGTTACTTTCAAGCCAATGATTCCGATGATCACAAGTAACAGGAAGGAAAGCCTTAGCAGCGTTCTCGGCTCATTAAATAAAAGTATCCCCATAATCACTGCGCCTGCAGCGCCGATTCCCGTCCAGATTGTATATGCTGTGCCAATCGGCAATGTTTTGGCTGCCAAAGATAGCAGGTACACGCTGATCACCATTCCAACGATTGTAATGATGGAGGGTATAAGCTTTGTGAAACCATTGGTATATTTCAGCCCGATCGCCCATACCACCTCAAATATTCCTGCGATCACAAGAAGTATCCATGCCATATTTTTCTCCTTCTTTTCCTTTTTTAGCTTAAGAAAAATAAAAAAGCCTCAGAAAGATATCTTATTTTCGACATCCTCCCAGGCTTTTATCCTTCCGTGAACGCAGTAAACTGCGCGTTTTCTCTCGGTCACAGACCAGCTAAAGCTGCGGAACCCTAGAATACTTTAATGACTATTCAATTCACTTATCATTCTACTGATTTGCCAGGAGCAGTCAAACGATAGGCATTTTTGAAATGGTTCTATTCGTATCGGATATATTTATTAAACATCTCGCCATCTGATCATTGCAATTGTTTACTTAACAGGCTTTTAACCGGCTTTCAAATTCAGCTCTGAAATACCCCCCTTACAGCAGACAGCATTCATGTCGAAAGTGTATTTAAGAGATCCAAAAACTAATTATCCTCACCAGGTTTATAGGAATAGGGATCCTTGCCCCCGTTGTGTACATTGTTGTTATCAACGCTAACATCGCCTGCTTCTGTAATCGTGGCGAGGATAATTTTATCCAGCTCTTCTCCTTTTCGCTTCAGCTTCTTCATCAGCCACTGGCGGTCAAGTTTAAGATACTTTAAGTTGTGATCGAGAATTTGTCCGTCCATAACGACCGGGATCGGAATGTATTCTCTTTTTATTTTCAGCTTAAGATCCTTTGGCTGTACAGGGCGATAATCGGATTTCGGGATAACGCTGATTTGTCCTGAATCCTCCAAACAAGCAATCGCTATATTTTTCGTATCTGTATACCCTTTTACCCTGAGCTGTGCAAGCAATTCATCAACGGGGATTCTCACTTTTCTCAGTCCTTTCCGGTCGATATCCCCGTTTCTGATTAAAACAGTCGGGCTTTCATAAAGGACCCATCTTAATTTGTTATTCAGGGAGATGTACATGAACAACTTGTACAGTACGACAAAAATAAGAGTTGCAAATAATGCCAGCCAAACATTTTTTAATTGGACAGGCTGACTGATCACGTTACTAACGACAATAATGAACAAAAGGTCGAAGCTGTGCATTTGGGAAACGGCCTTTTTGCCGGTTAAGCGTAAAAAGGTATAGCCAAAAACAAAGATTAATAACGAATTCCACAATATTTCCACTTTATTATCTCCCATTCACGTATGTTACAGATAGTATTGCCTGAAAGAGAATTCATTATGAAAGCATTAATCAAACGTATCGCATGTTCTCCCGTATTTTAAAACATCGTATATCGCTCTTCCATCGCTGGAATGATTTTTGGCATATTTGACAGGCAGAAGAGCAAAAAAAACGAAGTATACCGAAAAATAGGAAAATTGATAGAAAAACGCGTTCGGCTCCCAAATATGATCACTGATCATTGAGTTTATCAGCAGCACAGAAAGCAAATTAAATAAGGGGCCGCCTAAATAAACCAGCGCATGAGTAAATTTATTAATAAATTTCAGCCCTTCGTACTCACAAAAAGAATCTAAAAAATAGAGATGCTTTATTTTTACAACTCCCACCTTCAGCAAGGTTCTCCCTCTTCCAACCGTAAAACTTCCTTTCCCTCCAAACAATAAGGCAAATAGCGTATGCCCCATTTGATGAACAATCGCGACAAGCGGCAGCACAAGAAAAAATGCCCAAAAGAACGTTGGGATATCCTTCCATCCAAACATGTATAGCCCTCCCTAACAAGCATTATATGTGCCTTATTTCCTGTGTGGCGAAAGTTAAAACCAAATGAATGATTTTCATAAAAGTTCAGACAATATACTCACGTTTAAGGTGGAATTTTAACCACTTGTTTTGGTTGTACTGTTACTCCTTTTTCCTGCATATAAATGAATTGATATTATAAAGAGGAGGCACCATTCTATGTACTATACTTACTATCGTGTTGCTCCATCCGAGCAGATTTTGAAGGATTTGGAAAAAGCTTTAAACGGACAATATTCGGCCATCACCTGCTATGAAAAACTGGCTGAAATGGCAAAGGATGAATACGAGAAAAAGACGATTTTAGAAATAAGGGAAGATGAAAAAAACCATTATGCAGGAATCTCCCAAATCTATACAAACCTGACCGGCAAGCAGCCTAATCCCCAACTGACCGAAGAATGCGCAACTGATTATGTTGCAGGGCTGAATGCAGCAATTAAGGATGAGCAGGAAACCGTTGATTTCTATAACAGAATCGCTGATACTGCCCAGGATCCTTATATCCGGAGGCAATTCAGAAGATTTGCTGCGGATGAACAGAACCATGCAGTGTGGTTCCTATATTTCTTAACAAAAAATAAATAACTCCCCCTATTAGGACCATCTTGCTGGATGGTCTTTTTTATGAGAAAAAAAGCTGAGCTATTCTCTCATTCCTGTCTAATTCTCCAAATATGTGCTTTTTCTTTATTTCTCCTAAATCTTTTCTGCATATTAATAGAGTAGCTTAACTTGAGTAACCTCTTCAGAGAATAAAAATAATTATTGACAGTGAGAATAATTATCAATATCATTGTATTGAGAATGGATTTCATTTAAATAAATTAAGGGGCGGTCAAATTATGTGGTCAAGTTTAATCCTTTCTCTTCGTGAAGGACTCGAAGCAGCGTTAATTATCGGTATCATTTTAATACATACAACAAAAATCAACCGGAATGACCTGAAATCTTCGGTTTATTTAGGAGCACTCATAGGTCTAATCGTTAGTGTTGTCGGTGGATTTATCGGATTTTCCGGCGCTAAAGAAATGGAAAGCGGCTCAAAGGAACTGTTTGAAGGCATTATGATGCTGCTAGCGTCCGGATTAATTGCCTACTTTATTCTTTGGCTGCACAGAAATGGCGATGTTTCAGCATCTGTTACTACTAAAGTATCTTCTAATTCTTCAAGAATTGGACTCTTCGTCCTTGCCTTCCTCTCTGTATTCCGTGAAGGACTTGAACTGATGATCTTTAACCTGACTCAAATTTCACATAATGCAGGAAGCTTAGTGTTAGGAAACCTGCTTGGCATTCTTATTGCGGTACTTGTGGCTGTTGCGATCTTCAAAACAGCAGTAAAACTAAATTTATCGATATTGTTTAAAGTTCTAGGTGTCGTTCTGATTTTCCTTGGAGCAGAAATGTTCGGTGAGAGCCTTGTAAAACTATATGAGGACGGCGGCGAAGTACTGGAGAAAATCGGTTTTGTCCTATTTATCCTCCCTGCTCTTTACATCTTTTTGAAGGATGATGTTAAGAGATTAAGAGCTGGAAAGAAAACAGAAGAAACCATGTAAAAGGTACAGGGGAGACCCTGTACCTTTGTTTTTTGGATTCTATAAAAATTTCCATCTCACAGTTTGCGTTCAAAATCATTTGTGTCAGAAGATGGGATTTGTGTGGAAGGAAGGTGAAATGATTAATATAAAAAAACACCCTTTGGATAAAGGGCGTTCGCTTATCATTCATAATAAGGATTCAAATGAATCAGTACTTCTTCAATATTGTCATGTTCTTCCATGAGTTTTACTTTAATTTCCCTTGATAAATCGTGTCCTTCTTTTATGGTTTTTTCATGGTCAATCGATATTCTAATATCCACTAGAACATAGTGGCCATGTTCTCTTGCACGGAGCTGGTCAATTCGTTTAACCTCTGTGAATCCAGATATGATTCTTTTATAGTCACCAAGGGTTTCGACATCAATGTTCCGTTCAAGCAGAATATCAAATGCTTCAGATAGCATTTCCTTCGAAATTTTAAAAATTAAGTAAGCGACAAAAATACTGGCTGCCTTATCACCGTAAAGAAGAAGATGAATATGAAGTTTATCACCCAGAACAGATAATAAAACCCCAATGGCTGCTGCAATTGATGCAACAATATCGGCTTTATGGTCTAAAGCGACAGCTTCAATGGCTTTGCTGTTATGCTGTTTGGCTACCTTTATAGAGGATCTATACAAATACTCTTTAGCAGCATAGGAGATGATCGCAACCCCCATAGCAATCAGGCTTGGCGATTCAATTGGATGGAAAAGTCCAGAGATGCCTTCATAAACGATATAGATTGAAATGATAAATAATAAAAGGCCAATAACACCTGAAACCACAACTTCAGCTTTTCCATGACCGTATGGGTGTTCCGCATCAGCAGGTTTATTCGCAAGTTTAATGACTAAAAGAACAATAACAGAAGCGACGACATCTGCCGAACTATGTATACCATCAGCAAAGACTGCATCCGAATGTCCAATCCAGCCGGCAAATAATTTTCCAAGCGTTAAAATAACATTGCTCCAGACGCTAATCCAGGCAATTTTTTTCGCAATGGTTTCCCTCATTTTTATCCTACTCCATCTCACTATAAAATACTTTGTCATCTTACCAAACGGTATCCGGGTGGGTCTAGAGCAAGATTGTTGCGCCTGCCAATGGTTTTAACGACTAACAAACACTTTTAAATGCTTCAAAATTTATTGGTTATGGCAAACTTTAACGAGGTTTTCTACATATTGTATGATTTCAGATTGAAGAGGTTTTTATACAAGACAGTGTAAGCAGGTTATCCGTGATTTTTGAGGATAATCCGATATAATAAATAAAGGAAAGATCGAAAGGAGCATTTAAAATAATGGAAGAAGAGAAAGATTTGATGAACAACAGTGAAATGGATGAAGAAACGCTCTTTATCGTTTCGCAAACCTTTAAAGCGTTGTCCGAACCAACACGCCTCCGTATCCTGCATTTGTTATTTGACGGAGAACATTCTGTTAATGATATTGCAGAAAGTCTGTCCCTATTGCAGACAACCGTTTCCCACCAGCTGCGGTTTTTAAAAAACCTAAGACTCGTTAAATCACGCAGAGAAGGAACAACCATCTACTATTCACATGACGATGAGCATGTTATAGACCTGCTTAAGATGTCAATTGATCATGCTCGCCATACTTGAAGGGTTTTTTATGAGCTGCAGCATTTGATTGTCATAGAGCTGTAAATTGGAGCTGTGCTTGTAAGAGGGATTGTACGAAATAGCTGTGCACATCGGGGAAAAGCAGTGCATAAAAGGAAATAGCTGTTCACATCCAAGAAATCCTGTGCATAAGCTCTTAGAACGTGTGCATAAACTATGGAATCCCGTGCATAAACTCTCGAATCCCGTGCATAACATGGTAATTCGCGTTAATTATTCGTTAAACAACCACTCATATATCAAAATTTCCGCTCTTCAGTAGTTCCAATGCGTTTATAAAGTCTCCTATTCCGCTCTTAACCTAAAGAACCCCATTCATCATCTCCATTGAAAACCTAATATTCTTTCAATAACTCATTTATAGCCTCTATTTTGATGCCAAAATGTATAAAATACAAAAAGGACCCTATTCAGGTCCTTCCCATCAGTTACAGTGTTCATCTTTACAGCACTGCTCTCCGTCCACGTCAATTTGAATGGTTGTATGCTCCAGATGAAATTCGTCGTGAAGCACTTTTTTCATTTTCTTTTGCAGAAGCTGATTGTCTAGTTCGGATTCAACGACAATATGGCAGCTTAATGCTGGAAAATCCGATGTTACCGACCACACATGAAGATCATGAACTTTCAAAACTTCCGGCAGCTTCAAGAGTGTTTCTTTCACCTTTTCAATATCGATATTCGGCGGTACGCCTTCCATTAAAATGTGAATGGAGTCCATTGTAACCCTATATCCGCTTACTAAAACAAGTAAGGCAACGATGATGCTTGCGAGCGGGTCAGCCAATGACCAGCCGAAAAACATGATTAGCAATGCAGCGATAATGGCTCCGACAGATCCGAGCATATCGCCAATGACATGAAGAAAAGCACTTCTGACATTCAAGTTCTCATCTTTGTCACCTTTCATTAAAATATACGCCGCTGCAATATTAATAACCAGACCGATAATCGAAATCATCAGCATACCTGAACTGATTACCTGAGGTGGTGCAAGCAGCCTGTGAAAAGCTTCCCAGAAAATGATAAGAGAAATCACGATGAGTGCTAGCCCATTAAGAAAAGCGGCTAATATTTCAAACCTTTTATATCCAAACGTTTTGCTTGAAGAGGTTCCTTTTTGTCCGAAAATCATAGCGAGCACACTTAATCCAAGAGCTGCTGCATCACTTAGCATGTGACCAGCATCGGATAAAAGCGCAAGGCTGTTCGTCACAAAGCCTCCAACTACTTCTACAATCATAAATAAGAAAATGATTATAAATGAACTGAACAAGGCCTTCTTATTGGCATTATGACCATGGTTATGGCTGTGCCCATGATGGTGATGATCATGTGAATGTCCCATGGTTTCATCTCCTTATATGAATATATGTTCATATATATAGTATTGCAGGAATCCATCAAAAGTGCAACAACTTTCGGTTCTTATTGGTGCCCTTTTTTGAGTTGTTTTAAACGAAGAAACGCTTAGGCCAAGGCCTAAGCGCTGGTATTAAATCGATCCTCAAATCAGCTGCAATTCCTTCAACCTTTCCATATTTGGATAAATCCTCGACTATTTGTCCAACTCTCTCCTCTGAACGGCCATTAACAAGGACTTCAGCTCCTTCTTTCAAGAACTGCTCGGCTGTTCCTTTTCCAATTCCTGCAGTTGAACCCGTAATCAGCACTCTTTTTCCTGTAAGCTGTAAATCCATTTCAGCCACTTCCTTTCCTATATGGAGAACTTGTTTCTGTATACAAAAAAAAGACACTCTAAAAAAGAGTGCCTTCCACTACAGTCAAGCTTAATGGATATCCTTCTTTTTAAATCGTCCCCCGCGCACTTCATTGATCCCCGCAACTGCCAGGAAGGCAGATGGATCATGGTCTTCAATAATCGATTTCAGTTTTGCTTCTTCAAGACGGGTGATGACACAAAAGATGACCCTTTTATCATCTCCTGTATAGGCTCCTTCACCGTTCAAATAAGTTACACCCCTGCCGAGCCTTGCAAGGATCGCATCACCTATTTCCTGATAATTTTCGCTGATAATCCATACGGATTTTGATTCATCAAGCCCTTGAATAACCACATCAATGGTTTTATAGGCAATGAAATAGGCGATCAGGGAATACATGGCGCGATCCCATCCAAATACAAATCCTGCTGCTCCTAAGATAAAAAGGTTCAGGAACATAATCGTTTCCCCTACAGAAAACGGAATTTTCTGATTCACCAATATGGCCAAAATCTCGGTTCCATCAAGGGAACCGCCTGTACGTATCACAATGCCGACACCGACACCGATCGTAATTCCACCAAAAACCGTTGCTAACAGAACATCATTCGTTAAGCTTGGTACGGGATGCAAAAATACTGTAGCGACAGATAAAACGACAATTCCATATAGGGTGGAAAATGCAAAAGTTTTTCCAATCTGCTTATAGCCCATAAAGAAAAAAGGCAAATTTAAGATGAACAGAAATACACCAAGTGACCATCCAGTTATATGAGAGAGCATGATGGATATACCGGTAATTCCCCCATCAATAACTTTGTTTGGTATTAAGAAGATCTCAAGCCCGACAGCCATTAAAATAGCTCCAAATGTCAGGAAAAATAACCTTCTTAATAACTTCAGCTTTGATTCTGATCGATGCTGGACTTTACGCCCCATAATTTCTGTCATTTCTTCCAAACTCATTCTCCTCTCTGTTTTTTATCATGTGAAGGTGAACGTTTTTTACTCATAGGATTTGAAATAATGGCATCCTAAAAAATAAGGGGATTTTTGGTTTGCTAAAAAAAAGGCTTCGCGGTCTTTGTCATCTGGAGTTAAGATAAAAGAATTGCTTGCGGCTTAAAAAAAGGGGGAGTAAGCCTAATCAATAATAATTATACATGAAAATAAGTCATTATGCCCGAATCATGCTTTTATGCACTGTTCAAAGTAAAGCATTTACAGCTAAAAGCAAGCTTGAAGAAAAAAAGAACCGCCCTTTCTGGACAGCTCCCCCTTCTCCTTATGCAGCCATATCATAACAAGCCTCGGCACAATGCTTGCATGCCTCCGCACACCTTCTGCAATGATCGTGATCATGCTTCTCACATTCATCCTGACACGCTCTGCAAATCTCAGCGCAAAGCTTTAAGATCTCACGGGCAAATGGACTTTCTGTCTGCATCGCTTTCACAGCCATCATACAGAAATCAGCACATTCCCTGTTTAATCGGATGCATTCTTTCATAGAAGATCCCTCTTCCACACATTGAACGTAGCACTGGTTGCATGCTTCAGCACACTGCAGGCTTGCTTCAATACCCCTTCTGTAGCTCATCAATTTATCTCCCTCCCACAAGGTTTCTATAGGATAGCTTCCCTAGTCATTTTCCATTCAAACTTTAACTATTCGAAATAAAACTGGTAAAGTAAAAGATAGGCATAATGCTCTGGAAAGGAGAAAAGGGATGAAGGAATATCTATATCTTGCGGTAGCTATTGCTTCTGAGTTATTTGGCACATCCATGCTGAAAGCTTCTGACGGTTTTACAAAACTGCTGCCAAGTCTTGGTGTCCTCATCGGATTTGGCGTTTCTTTTACAGCTTAATCATTATCTTTAAAAGGACTGCCCTTAAGTATTGCCTACGCCATTTGGTCAGGAGTCGGGACGGCTGTCACAGCTGTTATTGGTGTTTTAATTTGGAAGGAAAAATTGAATGTATACAACGTTGCTGGTGTCACGCTGATTATAATTGGTGTGGTTCTCTTAAACTTAAAATCAGCTTCTCATTAAGTTAGGCGCTGGAGCTGGACAGCTTTCGTTAGGAATATATGCATCTTTTTTTCATTTCTCCGGTGCATTAACCTTTTCTTTCCTTAAATGAATGGTAAAAAGCAGTGCCCCATCTCATCTGATGAGGCACTGCTTTTTTAACTGTTTGTCTGTTAACCCCGGTCTTATCCATCAGACATTCTTCTCTGATTTTTCTTAAACTTGTGTCTGAACAATTATTTTAAATAGCTGATTTTTGTTTGAATGTCAGCCCGCTCTTTCGCTGCAGGAATTTCTTCAGGATAGCCTATAGCTAAAATTCCTGTAATATCAGCATCTGCAGGCACTTGCAGCTTCTCTTTTACAGCTTGAGAGGCTCCCATTGAAGACCAAAAGGCGCCTATTCCTTCAGCCCACGCTAAGAGCAGAAAATTCTGGATAAAACACGCTGTTGCCGCAAGGTTCTCAGAGTGTTCCACTTCTGTTTTTCCATGGCTCGAAGTAATAGCAAACACAATAGGGGCTCCGCCAAAATCTGTTTTATGTTTTAATTCAACTCTTGTTTCCTTTCCTATAAAAAGGATGTTCCAAGGCTCAGTCATTCTATGATTTGGAGCCATTTTTGCTTTTTCAAGCAAGCTTACAACTAAACTCTCGTCTATGGAATCCTGCTTAAATTTTTTAATTGTTCGTCTATCAGCGATTGCTTTTTGAATATCCATTTATTTGCTCCTTTTGAAGGATAATTGTGGTACCTTAATGATAATATCTAAGAAGGCAGGGGAAAACATGTCTTTTGCAGCCAAACTGAACCTTATGTTTTCCAGAAAAATTGCTGCCGCTGCCATTTCAGTAAGTTTATTTTCTATACTGCTCGCTATAGTTTGGCCCAATCCTTTTGGTGAAAATATCGATTTGTCCAGCAGAATCGTACAAAATTTTTCTGCCCTAACAGTTGGCTATTTGATATATAGTTTCCCGGTTATCATTATTTACGGTACGATAACTTCTCTCATTAGCGATTTGATTTCTCACATTTTTCAAAAACATATTGGAAAAAATGGAGAAGTGATCGTATCATTGGTACTCCATCTATTTTTCGGCCTTATTTTATGGTGGTTAAGCCTTTTTGCGGCCTTTTTGTTCTTTCTTACAGATCGTTTCCTCTTAGTAAAGGATAAACGGGGATGGGGTTTTGCACTACAATGCCTCTGCCTCCCTATTCTCTTGTGGATTATCCTTAATCTCCTTCTTCAAATGATTTCGTAATCCTTATGGGATCTTCTTTTCTATCGATCCCTCACCCTCAATAAACGGAGACTGTTTAATGTTACGATTAATGTAGCTCCCATATCCGCAAAAATAGCGATCCATAGTGTCAGCCATCCTGGAATGACAAGCAGCAAGGCCGCCAATTTGATTCCAATCGAAAACGTAATGTTTTGCTTAATAATCGCCAGTGCTTTTTTGCTGAGCTTGATTGTAAACGGCAGCTTGCTTAGGTTGTCGCCCATTAATGCGACATCGGCTGTTTCAAGTGCTGTATCTGTCCCTGCACCGCCCATAGCAATGCCTACTGAAGATGCAGCGAGTGCAGGAGCATCATTTACTCCATCCCCTACCATTGCCACCTTTTTGTATTCTGCCTTCAAAGCTTTCACTAACTTGAGTTTTTCCTCAGGCAGCAATTGAGAGCGCACTTCTGTCACACCAGTTTCTTTCCCGATCGCCCTTGCAGTTGCTTCATTATCTCCTGTCAGCATAATTGTCTTTCCAATACCCAATCCTTGCAGCTTCTCTAAAACGATTTTACTGTTTTCCCTCACTTCATCTGCTACTGCAAAAAGAGCAAACAGCTTCTCAGCCGTTCCTGCAGCCATAACGGTTTTCCCCTCTGACTGAAGCTCACTGATCTGAAGCTGTAAAACAGAAGGGAGTTTCATAGAAAGGTTTTCCGTAAATAAAGCAGGACTACCTATATAAAGAGTTTCGCCATTTGTCGTCCCTTGAATGCCTCTCCCGGTAATGGAAGTGAAATTCTCTACTATGACATCCTTATAGGAAATTTGCTCAAGCTCTGCTTTTTTCAAAATGGCAGAAGCTAGCGGATGCTGGGAACGGTACTCCAAAGCAGCAAGCCAAGAAAATAATTCTGTATCAGTTAGGGATTCTTCAAGATTAATGAAATCAGTTACAACAGGTGTCCCTTTCGTTAAGGTTCCTGTTTTATCAAAGGCAATCGCCCTTAACGCTCCCATTTCCTCTAAATAGATGCCCCCCTTAATAAGAACCCCGTTTCTCGCAGCATTCCCGATTGCCGTCACAATCGAAATTGGCGTAGAAATGACGAGAGCACACGGGCACCCTACAACAAGAACAGAGAGCCCCTGATATAACCAGGTGTGAAAGGATCCCGTTCCGAATAATGGTGGAAGAATGGCCACAAGAAATGCAATGACCATGATAATTGGTGTGTAGTATTTCGCAAACTTTTCAATAAAGGCTTGAGAAGGCGCGCGTTCGGCCTGTGCTTCCTCAACTAAATGAATAATTTTCGCAATCGTTGTGTCCTCTGCCCGTTTCGTTACATTTACTTCTAATAATCCTTCTGCATTGAGGGTGCCGGCAAATACTGCGTCATTTACCTTTTTTTCCACAGGTACGGATTCACCCGTAATAGCAGCCTGATTAACAGCCGAAATGCCTTTTATTACGATCCCATCCATAGCGATTTTTTGCCCGGGCTTCACAATCAAGACGTCATTTATTTCAATATCGTCTGCTTCAGCCGTAAACTCTTTGCCATTTCTTCGGATCAGCGCTTCTTTTGGTGCAATATCCATCAGTGAGCGAATAGACTGCCTTGCTTTCTTCATTGAAAAAGATTCAAGAGCTTCACTAATCGCAAATAAAATGACAACGACGGCTCCTTCACTCCACTGACCTATAAAGACAGCTCCTATAATGGCAATCGTCATCAATGTCTTCATATCAAAATCCAGCTTGATCAGGTTTTTCAGTCCAGCTTTAAAAAGAGAATATCCCCCAATCAGAATGGATGCTGCAAAAGCGATAATGGTCTGAGGGCTGTTTTCTTCATAAAGATAGTAAAATAAAAACCCTGTCACTAGGAAAAAAGCCGAAATCAGCAGGCTGCCATACCATTTTAAAAAGGGGTCTTTTTCATAAAGCACCGCCTGTTTTTCAGGGAAAATTTTAATATTTTCAAAGGACCCTGCCTGTTCAATTTCCTGAACTGAGGCTTCACCATAGACAGTTATTTTCAAGGCGCCAAAATTCACTTTCGCATCTATCACATGCTCCAATTTTTCCACATTTTTTTCGAATTTATTCGCACATCCTGCACAGGTAAAACCTGAAACCCGATAAACGTGTTTTTCTCCTAATTCTTCTCTAACGGCTTCAGACACGTTCATTCACCTCACTATTCTGTTGAAAAGCAAGCAAAATCAAGTGCTTGACGTTCTCATCAGCAAGTGAGTAATAAACCATTTTTCCTTCTTTCCGAAAATTGGCTAACCCAAGCTGGCGAAGCAATCTTAAATGATGGGAAGCTGTGGCAGTCGATGAATCCGCAATACTTGCCGCATCACAAACACATAGTTCCTTCTCAACAGAAAGAGCATAAGCTATTTTCATCCGGGTCGGATCAGATAGAGCTTTAAAGATTGAAGTCATTTGATCTATTTGCTGAAAAGGAAGGTTTTCTTTCACCCTGCTGACTTTATCTTCATGAACACAGGAAATTTCACACATATCATGGCTCACTTATAAATCCTCCACTCATTCAAACGTATATTTGACTATTATATGCAAATGCGTTAGAAACGGTCAAACGGTTGTTTGAATAATAAAATGATCCATTTATAGAAAAACAATCCAATTTTCACATTGTTCATTATAACTAATAAAGATACAATCATACTAATCATACATAAGGAGAACAATAGATTGAAAAAATTTTATTGGCAGCTGATGTTAACGGGATTTGGATTTTCCGTGTTAGGCTATTTTTTATTATTGGCAGGGATTGAGAGTACGTTTCCTGCTTTTCTTATTGCTTTGATTGCAGGCGGTCTTCTTTTCGGAATACTGAAAGCAAGGAGCTTAAGGGCCAGTGATTTTCCTCTGTTCACCCTTCCACTCGCCTATACCGCTTTATTATGGGCAGTATGCATGATGGTTTCATTCGGATATGTTGGTCATATGAGCTGGGTCGTTTACTCCTTTCTTCATTTTCCGTTTATACCAGCCTTTTTTATTTCTAATATTGAAGGGGAAAGCCGTATTTTTTTATGGGCTCCTTTGTCGTTTGAACTGGCTTTTTTTGTGCCGGTGATGGTCAAAATCCTTTTTCAAAAAAAGGGGTTTTTAATCCCGCGCAAAAATTCAATTATTGTCCTCTCAATCATTCTGTTAGCTTTTGCCTCAGGAGGGGCAGTCCAGTGGCAGCGCAGCAAAAGTGTTCTGCCGTCTTATGGGTTCGCCTACGGGGGAGGCTATTCGAGCACTGATTTGAGGCTATATGAAGTCTCCAATCCTGATAACAAGCTCCCAAAACTAAAAAATCGTTCTGATTTTACAATTAATAATCCTAAACAGATGCCTGTTCTAGACGGAGCCGAAGCCGCTTTCCCGGTGTATTCCGCTTTTGCCAATGCAGTCTATGAAAATATTAAAGACGTTTCTAAACAAAAGGACATTGTTTCCTTTTCGAATACCATTTATGCTTATGAACGCTTGCTTTCTGAGGATGTGGATATTTATTTCGGTGCAGAGCCTTCCGTGAAACAAAGGGAAATGGCAAAAAAAGCAGGCAAGGAGCTTGTCATGACTCCAATTGGCAAAGAAGCGTTTGTCTTTTTTGTTAATCAGCATAATCCAATTGACAGTCTAAGCGTCTCTGATATAAAAGGGATTTATTCTGGAGGGATTAAAAACTGGGCACAGCTTGGCGGCAAGTCTGATCGCATCGTCGCCTTTCAGCGTCCTGAAGATTCCGGAAGCCAAACTCTTCTTGAAAAAATAATGGCGGATCAGCCGATTATCAAGCCAATGAAAGAAGAAGTTCCTGCCGGAATGGGAGGCATTATTGAACAGGTTGCCGACTACCGGAACTTTGAAAATGCCATCGGCTTCTCGTTCCGCTTTTTTGCAACAGGAATGCGAGATAGTTCCAACATCAAACTGCTTGCGATCAATGGGGTTAAACCGGATCCTGAGAATATTTCAAGTCGCAGCTACCCGTTCACCGCTTCACTATATGCCATTACATTGAAGTCCAACAAAAACAAAACCATTACTCCTTTCCTTAACTGGATGAAAGGGCCTCAAGGTCAGAAGCTTGTTGAGGATGTGGGGTATATAAAAAAAGGTTAGACTAAGTATGATAATTACATAGATTCTCCGCATTCTGAACAGAATTTTGCCGTTTTCTCCGTTTGGTGCCCGCAGCTGGAACAAAATTGAGTGGAATCAGATAATTCTTCTCTTAGGCCTTCACCCATTAGTCTATCTGTTCCCTTATAATATCCCCGTTTTGTTTCAGCATACTGCGCTGAATGGCTGGCATTGAAAGAATACTTCCAGCAAAAATGATCGGAATGGAAACGAATCCTGCCCAGAAATACTTTGGTGCAAATTCAGCAGTGAAAAAATCATAAACCCAAAATCCAAAACCGGCCACACCAATAAAAATGAGAAAAGGACCTAAATATTTCATTTCATCGCCTCCATTGAATGATCTACATTTAATTTGAAAGCTTCATATCAAACGTTTCTTTTTGGGCGTCCCATTCAATGATGACATGAAAGGGTTCATCCTTTTGATGCTTTGCTCCATTACTGCTTTCATTTATTGATATAGCTCCGGTAAAGGTTCCATCTCCGCTTTGTTCACTTGTGTTATCTGTTACCGACCATTTCACTTTTTTAATATTTTCAGGTTTTTCCCCTTTATAAATAAGAGTTCCCCTTCCGTTCTCAACATCATCATTGGAATTGACAGTATAGTATCCTTTCCAATGAGCACTGCTGCCGCTATATTGAGGTGTTCCTTCACATCCTGCCATACATAGTAAGGAAACCAGCATAACAATTATTATGAAATGAGTTTTCATACACAGCCTCCTTTTTACTAATTTTACCATCAAGACAGATCCTGCTGATTATTTTTCGAACGAATAAAAAGAGCATTGGAATGCTTTATTCCAATGCTCTTCATTATATGCTCCTTACAGACAGCGTAAGATAGTACTTTATTGAACTTTATTCCCCTGTTTCTTCAAAACGCCTGATGCGTTTTTCAATCTCATCTCTCACATGCTCGAAAGCAGCCCTTTTTTCTTCATCTGTTCCCGTTGCTTTAGCAGGATCATCAAATCCCCAGTGATCGCGCTTCACTCGCGGAGGTGTCACTGGGCATTTGTCAGCTGCATCACCGCAAAGCGTCACAACAAAATCAGCTTTATTCAAAATTTCCGGATCAATGATGTCAGAGGTCTGATTTGAAATATCTACTCCTGCTTCCTTCATAACCTCAACTGCATTCGGATTTAAACCGTGTGCTTCAATCCCTGCACTGCGGACTTCCCATTCATCGCTTAAATATTTCTTTCCAAATCCTTCTGCCATCTGGCTGCGGCATGAATTTCCTGTACAAAGAAAGTATAGTGATTTTTTAGACATATTGATAACTCCTTTTTTCTAAAATAAGATTTTTTCTTTTAAAAATTTCGAAAATAATAGAATGGCCTTCTTGATTCAATTAAAATATCTTTAGCCATAAATAAAGTCCCACAAGTGTAATAAACAGCGTCGGGATCGTCAAAATGATTCCTGTTTTAAAATAAGTTCCCCAGGAAATTTTCACACCTTTTGCTGCTAACACATGCAGCCATAGCAATGTGGCCAGTGAACCAATTGGGGTAATTTTAGGACCAAGATCAGAGCCGATGACATTCGAATAGATTAAAGCATTTTTTACTGCACCTGTGGTTTCTGTATCAGCGATGGCTAACGCATCAATCATGACAGTTGGCAGGTTATTCATGATGGACGAAAGGATTGCTGCAATGAATCCCATTCCAATCGTTCCAGCAAACATCCCTTTATCAGCAAATATTTGGATAAGATCTGCCAGGACAGTTGTTAAACCTGCATTCTTTAGTCCATATACAACGACATACATTCCTATCGAGAAAAAGACAATTGACCATGGGGCGCCTTTTAATACTTCCTTTGTAGCAACAACCGGGCTTCTTTTTGCCATTAATAAAAAGAAGATGGCAATAATTCCTGCAATGATGGAAACTGGAATGCTAAAGAGTTCGCTAATGAAGTAACCTAAAAGCAGGACAGCAAGGACGATCCATGAAAGGTGAAACATTTTTTGATCACGGATAGCAGTGCCCGGCTCTTTAATATTGGAAATATCATAATGCTTAGGAATACTTTTTCTAAAAAACAGATATAACACCAAAATGCTCGCGGCCAGCGAGAAAAAATTCGGCACGATCATTTTAACGGCATATTCAATAAATCCTATTTTAAAGAAGTCAGCTGATACAATATTTACTAGATTGCTGACAACAAGAGGCAGAGAAGTTGTGTCAGCAATAAACCCGCTGGCAATAATAAATGGAAACACCCATTTTTCATCAAACTTTAGATTTCTGACCATCGCAAGGACAATAGGAGTCAAAATCAATGCTGCTCCGTCATTTGCAAAAAAGGCTGAAACAACAGCTCCCAGAATACTGACGTAAACAAACATCCTGACGCCGTTTCCTTTTGCGGATCTCGCCATATGCAGAGCAGACCATTCAAAGAATCCAATTTCATCCAAAATTAAAGAAATAATAATAATAGCTATAAATGTTAATGTGGCATTCCAAACAATGCCTGTTACTTCTAATACATCCTGAAATTTAACTACCCCAGCAATCAGAGCAAAGATTGCCCCCCCGCATGCTGACCAGCCGATCGATAGATTTCTCGGCTGCCAAATAATAAGGACGAGAGTGAGGATAAAAATAATGGATGCTAAAATGACTGAAATCAAAGCAGTTCCTCCATTATTCACAAATTATTCTGAGACCCTGATTTTCAAGGTCTTTGATCTTCTGATCCTGCTCTGGGATATAGGCAAGCAGGCTTTGAATAAACTCATAAGCTTCACTTTCCTCATTTAATGAATAAAAAATCCACTGCCCTTTCCGGTTTTCCTTCACAAGGCCAGCATCTTTCAGTTTTCTGACATGCTGGCTGATTGCAGGCTGGCTAGCCTGAAACACGGCGGTAAATTCGCAAACACAGCATTCATTTTTTTGAAGCATTTTTATCATCGTAAGCCGGGTTTTATCACCCAGCAATTTCATAATACTGCTTGCTTTATCGAGATTACTAGTCGAATTCTTGTTTGTCATATGTAATGGGCACCTCCGTTTCTATCATATAACGATTTACTTATATAAGCAATTACTTATATTTCGAACAAAAAATTTCCTGGCCAAAAGCCAGGGTTTCCAGTTTAGATATACTTCCGATGTACAGCCTTCCCATCATAGGTAAACAGCACTTCTTTCCCGTCAAGCACAGATTCCATGTGAACAGGTCTGCCCCAAAGCTGATATATATATGGAAGAACCTTTTCCAAGTACTTCATATCAAGCTCAATATCTTCATACCAGTGCTTCAAATAAAGCTCATTGTTCTTTTGATAGTCTCCATCATTGACCGTTAGATAAGGAAATCCTCCGTTTACCCTGCTGCTGACAAGCTGGTCGCGAACGGTTTCCCATTCCTTATCTATAATTTTATATTCACGGCCCTGTTTTTGAAAAAGATACATATCTTCCTGGAAAACGAGATCCTTTGTTAAATAGTTTCGGATAAAGGAAATATCCGATTCGATTTCACGCACTTCAAACATTTTTTCACGGCCTGAACCTGGCTGCACACCTAATTCCTTCATTTCTTTTGTCGGGTCATCATAGCGCTTTTCAATGTCTTCAAAAATTTTCAATCCCAGATAATAAGGGTTGATGCTCGTTTTGGACGGCTGTACGACTCCTGCATTGAGCTTCGCATATTCTACTGCCTCATTTGAGTCAAGCGAAAGCTCCCTCATAATCCGCTGATGCCAGTAGGAGGCCCAGCCTTCGTTCATGATCTTCGTCTCCATCTGCGGCCAGAAGTAAAGCATCTCTTCCCGCATCATCGTCAGGATATCACGCTGCCATTCCTCAAGCTCTCTGCTGTATTGTTCAATAAAGAGGAGAATGTCCTTTTCCGGAGCAGGCGGCAGCTTCTTTTTCTTCTTTTTCGCTGGCTGTGCTTCTTTCTTATTCTCAAGATTCCAAAGATCGTCATAGGGAGTTTGTTTTTTTATTTCTTCTTCTTCCTCATCCTCCATTGTCCAGGAAAGCTTCGGACGGACAAGCGAGGGATCAATGTGCTCCTGAATGGACAGGACTGCATCAAGAAATGTCTCTACTTCCTCTCTGCCATGGAGAACCTCATAATGCTTCACCCGCTCGGCTGTTGCAGCCATGCTCTCAACCATATCCCGCTTCGTATTTTGGAATCGGGAATTATTTTTAAAAAAATCGCAGTGGGCCAGAACGTGGGCAACAATCAGCTTGTTTTGAACAAGGGAATTGGAATCAAGCAAGAAGGCGTAGCAAGGATCCGAGTTAATCACGAGCTCATAAATTTTGCTGAGTCCAAGATCATAATGCAGCTTCATTTTATGAAATTGCTTCCCGAAGCTCCAATGGGAAAAACGAGTCGGCATCCCGTATGCGCCGAAGGTATAAATAATATCTGCCGGACAAATCTCATATCTCATCGGATAGTAATCGAGGCCGAAACCGTCGGCCACCTCCGTAATTTCCTCAATGGCATATTGCAGTGTTTTATGGTTTTTTTCGTTCAATGGTTCTCCCCCCCATGTCGGTCTTATGACAATGTATGAAGGAAATTATTAAAAGATGAAGAGGAATGGCTTGTGAAAGATTTAATTTGAAACCTAACCAGGTTTCAGCTTAACATACATAATTTAACTTTTATCTGCGTCAGAATAAAGAATGAAATGGAATAAAAATGGGACTATATGCAACACTAGGAGTCCTTGCAGGGTACATTTTATTATCATTGATTTTTCTTCCTTTTCAATATTCTTATATCAAACAATTAAAAGAAATGGAGAAGAAGTGCAGGGAACAAGGTTTATCCCAGGATGAAATGTACGATAAAATGAGCTTTGAATATCAGGAGCTTCATATTAATGCACAAGGAAATTTCCTTTTAATTGGAGAAAACCTCATGCCTTCCCTTTTTATAGGCTGAATTACAACAAGGCTTAATAAAAAATAAAGTTGTCAGAAAAATCTTTTTACTATATAATATTATTAATTATTGAAAGGAGGTGGAGAAGAGATGAAACATTCTGCGATTGCATTGGCTGAAAGACTGACGTTTCTTTATTTATGCCGTGCAATTTTTCATCCTGCAGCTGCCAACGGGACACGTCTGTCCTTTTTCGCAACTGCATAGTGAACGTAGAATGTTAAGAAGAATCTCTTATCTGCCTTTATAAGGTTTGCGATCTGGGAGAGCTTGTTAGCTCTCCCTTTTTGTGTCCTTTCTTAGGCCGGGATGGGCGAAGTCTGCTTATCCCGGCTTTTTTGTGTGTGCGATAGGAGTTCCTTGAAAAAAACACTTTCTATATAAAAGGAGCCATTTATATGATGATCTGTTCTGCACAAAATTTATCGAAGACCTACGGCGGTCACACCCTTTTTAAAGATTTATCATTTGAGGTATATGAGGATGACCGTATCGGTCTGGTTGGAAGAAATGGAACAGGAAAGACCACTATTTTCAAATTGCTGACAGGGCTGGAATCTCCTGACGAAGGAGTGATTTCCATTCAAAGGAATGCGGCGACCGGATATTTGGATCAGATTCCAGCGTCTCAAGATGGCGAAACGGCGGAAGATGTTCTCCAAAAAGCTTTTTCAGAATTACGTTCTATTCAAAGACGGATGACTTCTTTGGAAGCTGAAATGGCCTCTTATGATCAGGCTGTCCTTGAAAGAACCCTTGTCCAGTACGGAAGTTTACAGGAGCAGTTCGAGCGGCTTGGCGGATATGAAATGGAAGCGAAGCTGAACAAAGTAGCTCACGGACTACATATAACAAATCTTCTAAATCAGCCGTTTAGCTCTTTAAGCGGCGGAGAAAAAACCAAAGTTGGACTAGGACTTATTCTGCTGCAGGAGCCTGATCTCTTGCTTTTAGATGAACCCACAAACCATTTGGATATTCATGCGGTGGAATGGCTGGAGGAATTTTTAAAGGAATACAAAGGCACCGTCGTCCTTATATCACATGATCGCCATTTCCTGGATCAGGTGACAACAAAAATATTGGATCTCGATGATGGCGAGATTTCAGTATACAAAGGGAATTACACAAGCTTTACACAAGAAAAACAAAACCGGCTGCTGCTTGAATTTCAGGCATACCAGGAGCAGCAGAAGAAAATCAAAAAAATGAAGGAAGCCATTAAACGGCTAAGAGAGTGGGCCAATCAAGCCAATCCGCCCAATGAAGGCCTTCACAAACGGGCGCGCAATATGGAGAGGGCTCTAGAGCGTATAGAAAAGCTCAAACGTCCAATTCTTGAACACCGTAAAATGGATTTACAGTTTGAAGGCACTGACCGGAGCGGCAAACGAGCGATCATTGTGGATAGCTTAACAAAAAAGTTCGGAGAGAAATTTCTTTTTTCAAATATCTGCCTGGAGCTGTTTTACAGGGAACGGCTTGCCATTGTCGGAGAGAACGGCTCAGGCAAATCGACACTTATACGGATGATTTTAGGAGAAGAAATCCCTGATCATGGTTCTGCGAGACTAGGCAGCAGTGTCAAAATCGGCTATCTTGCCCAGCAGCCTATATCTTCTGATGATGAAAAGATCACCATCATACAATACTTTAGGCAGGATATTAGCATGACAGAAGAAAATGCAAGGCATGTTTTGGCCAAATTCCTCTTTTACGGGGCCTCCGTTTTTAAAAAGATGGGCAGCACAAGCGGAGGTGAAAGAATGAGGATTCAGCTCGCGAAGCTTATGCAGCAGGATATCAATCTTTTAATCCTGGATGAACCGACTAATCATCTCGATATTGACTCACGAGAGGTGCTGGAAGACGCCATTGATCAATTTGACGGCACGGTGCTTGCTGTCTCCCATGACCGTTATTTCTTAGAAAAACTGTTTTCAAAAACCGCGTGGATCTATAATCGCAGCCTGCACATTTTTGGCGGCAGCTACCTCTATGCCAGAGAGAAAATGGACAGTGTCATTACAGAAACTGATATGAAAACGAAAGAAAAGCCGGCTGCTCCCGTAAAAATGAAAAGTGCAGACGATATCGAAGAAGAACTCATTTTGCTTGAGGAAAAGCTGTCCCGCCTGCAGCAGGACGGGGTGCAATCAAAAGAATATGAAAGGCTGGAGCAAAAAAGAGAAGAATTATATCAGCAGCTTTCTTTATTGCTGTAAGCCTATTGCAAGAACCCGATATTGGGTTCTTTTTTTAGCTGCAAAGAATTTTCTAATCAATTCAGCAGCTTTTTAAAGGAATTCCAATCTGCTTCTCCCCCTCTTTTCATTATGAAGCCTCCAGCAGGACAAATTTAGGAAGGTTTTATTTAAACGTAGTGTTCATTTAATCTTGGCATGGGTTCTTTTAATCTTTTGGTGATACGATAGGAATGCTATTTTCAGGGACATTGTCCGTTTTGTCTTGAAATAGTGCTGTCCATTGCAAAGCGTCATCCAGAGGAGGAATATGATTTGTGCGGTTTTGTCGGTTTTGCAAGCAATCAAATCATTAAAGGAACAGAAGAGGAAATCAATCAATTTAACAAGATGACAAGCATTATCTCTCACCGCGGGCCAGATGATGCAGGTTACTATCTTGATGATTCTGTCTATTTGGGGTTTAGAAGATTAAGCATCATTGACCTTGAAGGTGGAAAACAGCCATTAAGCTATGAATATGACCGATACTGGATTACCTTTAACGGTGAAATATATAACTACCTCGAACTTAAAGAAAGACTTGAAGCGAGAGGTTTTACTTTTAAGACAAGCTCAGACACAGAAGTAATCCTGGCTCTATTCAGTCTTAAACGCGAAAAGGCGGTTGAAGAGCTTCGAGGGATGTTTAGTTTTCTCATTTGGGATAAATACAAACAGGAATTGTTTGGTGCAAGAGATCCCTTTGGCATAAAACCTTTTTTTTACTGTGAAACAGAAGAAGGGTTATATTGTGCTTCTGAGATGAAGAGCATCCTGTATGCTTTACATGAAGAAAGCTTGAATGAAGAAACTCTTCACCATTATTTGACTTATCAGTATGGCCCTGAACCCGATACCTTTTTCTCGCGAATCAAGAAGCTTGAACCAGGGCATTTCTTTATTAGAAAACAAGGAAAACCTCTAATGATTAAATCCTATTTCAAGCCAGCCTTTCATCCTGTAAATAGACCAATACAGGACGGTGTTGAAGCCATTCAAAACTGCTTGAGAGATACTGTAAAAATGCATTTAAGAAGTGATGTCCCAGTGGGGGCCTTTTTATCAGGTGGAATTGACTCTTCCTGTATTGCCGCTTTAGCGAAAGAAATTCATCCAGACGTTAAAACGTTTACGGTTGGTTTTGAACGGGATGGATACAGTGAGATCGACCTTGCCAAGGAGATGGCTGAAGAAATCGGGGCTGAAAACATCCATTACATTGTCAAGCCTAAAGAGTTTATTGAACAATTGCCAAGGATAGTGTGGCATTTGGATGAGCCTGTGGCAGATCCTGCCCTCATTCCTCTTTATTTTCTGGCTAGAGAAGCAAGAAAGCATGTGAAGGTGGTTCTTTCTGGTGAAGGAGCAGATGAGCTTTTCGGAGGATACAATATCTACCGTGAACCGAATTCCTTGAAGCCTTTTCTTTTTATGCCTGAAATGGTAAAAGAGGGTTTAAAAGCTGCAGTAAGGCTCCTCCCAGACGGAACACAGGGTAAGAGCTATATCGAAAGAGGTACAACAAGTATTGAAGAACGGTATGTCGGAAATGCAAAGATTTTTTTCGAAGAGGAAAAAGCAAAGGTTTTAAAGCATTACCATGGTGAATGGGGCTATCAAAAGGTAACGAAGAAATTGTATCAAAAAGTTCAGCATCTGCATGATGTTCAGAAAATGCAATATATTGACTTGCATACATGGCTGCGAGGGGATATTTTGGTAAAAGCAGACAAGATGACCATGGCCAATTCTTTAGAGCTCCGTGTTCCATTTTTGGATAAAGAAGTGTTCAAAGTCGCTTCTAGGATTGACCCTTCTCAGACAATTTCAGGTAAAACAACAAAATATATTTTTAGAAAAGCAATGGAAGGTATTGTCCCTGAAGCTGTCCAGCATAGGAAAAAACTAGGGTTCCCTGTTCCCATCCGGCATTGGCTGAAAAACGAATTAGTTGATTGGGCATACCAATTAATCAAGGAAAGCCAAACAGAAGATCTTTTCCGTAAGCCTTATTTGCTGGCTCTACTTGATGAGCATCAAAAAGGTAAAAAAGACAATAGCCGCAAGCTTTGGACTGTGTTGATCTTTATGGTCTGGCATCAGGTTTATATTGAAAAGAAATATTCATTTTAAAAGGATACTGAAAAAGCAGGAAGGGTATTAGAGGCAGGTTTATTCAGCCATTCCTTCTAACACTTTCTCCTGCTCTTCTATTAAACCAGAAGTTTTATTCCAAAATACTTCCTTAATTCTCAAAAAATCCTTTAACTCCTTTTTGATTGTAGATACTCTTCAGCTCTTTCTCACCTGATATTTTCCCTAAAGGTTTGCCATACCATTTCTCCAATTTTTCTTTGGTAATAGTATATTTTTGAATTTCAAAATCAAACGTTATCCAATTTGCGTTTTTAATTAAGGCAAATATAAATGCAGCATTATATAAGGCCGTTTCCTCCATATTCTTTTCTGACATACTTCTTGACTCTTTGTAATCAACGACCATACCATATGGTTTATTCTTCGTTTCTAATGAGAGCTTCTCGAATTGCTCATTGCTTCGTAATTGCTTAATAATCCCTGCCACTGCAGAGGTATCTCCAATATAGGAATCCTTATATTGAAAAATAGTTTCGCTTGCGTTCCCCTTTAAACTGCAGCCGCTCATAAACAGCATAGCCCCTATCATAACCATTCAACATATATTCTGTATTTCTGCATGGTGCCCCCTTTTTTGACAGTAACGTCATTTCACATTTACCTTAAATGATCCTCACTCAACTTCTTTTAATAAGATTTCGATATTCGTAAGTCTTCTGTTTAATTCCTGAATGGCTTCCGTCTGCTGTTTTTGGAAAGCTGAGTTTTCCTTTTCGATCAACAAGCGCTGTTCAGCACGGTTTTCCATGCGTCTTGTGAGGCGCGTGGCAAATAGGACGACAAAAACGAGGACAGCAATAAAAAGCAAAATCGGTGCAATCGTAGTTAAAAAAGCAAAAATAAACATTGGATTTACCATTTCCTTTCCCCCATATTCCTTAAATAGTTCTTTCATTCCTTTCGTTTTTTTGTAGTAATCGTGTCTGCTGTTTCTGCAATAAGTTTTTCACTTAAGTGGATAGTAAATGGAATCAGTTCATAGTATTTCATCGCTTTTCCATCCACAGAAATTTCGTGGCTTCCTATAATCAGATTCGCTTCCTCAAGCTTCTGCAAATGCAAATACAGTAGAGGCCGGCTGATTCCAAGCTCTCTTGCCAGCTGGCTTACATATTGCTTTTCTCTGTAAAGGGCACCAATGATTTTTAAGCGGTATGGATTGGATAATGAATCTAAAACCTTAACGAGTTCATCACCTGAAAAATTATCTTTCATATGTAATAATTTTATTACAGGTCAATCTCTTTTACAACAATATTTTCCATTTATGGTAAGAATTTATTTCTTTTTTCCCTAATTAGGGGAAGAAACGGCGGCATTCGGCTTGCTAAACAGCCTGAGGACATAAAATTGGACAGGTTGTCAGGAAAACAGAAGACGATATTAATTTGGTGGAATGCTTTACCTTTTAAATAATAACTGTGTGATACTCCTGTCTGCGGATTGCGGCACATTTTAGACAAAGCCCTCCAATCCTATTTGCACGTTCTTGATCAATATTCACTGGCTGATCTTGTCAAAAATCAGGGGACATTGAGAGAAATTTTTGGCAGTGCTTAGAGGATTCTATATGAAATTGTTGAATAAAGCTTGCTGACAGCTCCTTTTTTTAGAGCTTATCTGCAAGCTTTTTTAATGTGAAAAATAAAGGAGGAAGGAACATGAATCCATTTGATTTGCTCACCCGTGAATTACGAAATACCTATGAGAATGAAGATTGGTATGCTCCCCTGAAACCTGCTCTAGAAGGGTTATCAGCTGAACAGGCGAACTGGAAACCAGACGGAGAATCATGTAATACCATCTGGGAGACAGTCAGTCACCTGCTTTATTACAAGGAAAGGCTGCTTCTTCATTTAAAGGGAGAGGATCATTCAAATCCTGTAAACTCTAATGAGGCTACGTTTTCTGTCTTTGCCGGTGATGACGAGAATGCTTGGAAAGAAACGATTTCAAGATTGGAAAAGGTGCAACAGGAGCTTATGGAATTCGTTTCATTGAAAAACGAAGAAGATTTTGACACGATAATTGCCCAGAAATACCCTGCGGGAAACTATATCTCAAGCATTATTATGCATGATGCCTACCATACAGGCCAAATTGTTCTGCTTCGAAAACTGCAAGGTTCATGGCCTTCTGCCAGATAGGAGAAAAAGGTCCTGAAAAAAATTCAGGACCTTTTCATTAATATTGTTTTGATTTATGCAGTGCCCCGCTTTTATATGACTGTCTTTGCCAGAGGATCGTAATAAATAATGTAAGGACGAGCAAAACAAAGCCCATCATGAAAGGAATCAGGATTTGTACATCATACAAAATGCCTGCAAGTGTCGGTCCAAGGATGTTTCCAATGCTCATATACGAATTGTTCAAGCCCATGGCAAAACCTTGTTCGTTTCCAGCAAGCTTTGAAATCAATGTATTCAACACAGGCCGGAGAATAGAAGAGGCTAGAAAAATCAGCAGGGTAATGCCAAAGAAAAGAACGTAATCTTTTGCAAAAACAGATAACAGAAATCCGATTGCCGCGACGAAAAGGAAAACGTTTAAAACGGCTTTTTCTCCGAATTTATGAACTATCCGATCGACGATAAACAACTGGACAATAACACTGATAATCCCTGTGGAAGTGATCATTAATGCGATCTGCTGGGTGTTGGCTCCAAACTGATTCGCTATAAACAAACCGAGAACCGATTCATAAGCCATCAAACCGAAGCTCATGACAAGTGTGATGATTAGCGGTATAAAATAAGGCATGTTTACAGACAGAGTCAGTTTTTTCAGCATTGACTCTGCTTTCCCCTGGCTTTGGGCTGCTTGTGACGCTTCTTTTGATTGGCTTTCTTTTAAAACAGCGACTGAGAATATAACCGAAACCAATGAAACAAGCGCAGAAACGAGGAAAGGCATTTTCAGCCCGTAATCAGCCAGAAAGCCTCCCACTCCAGGACCAACAACAATGCCGAGTGACATGGCAGCTGAGATATAGCTGTTTCCTTTCGCACGCTGGTCCAGAGTGGTGATATCTGCTATATAAGCAAAAATGGCTGGTACGAGAAGGGCTGCTCCAATACCTCCGATAACGCGGGATGCATACAGCCACCAGATCGAATCAAAGGCGTAGAAGATAAACATGGAAAGGGTTAATCCGGCAAGCCCGTATACGATCATTTTTTTCCTTCCATATTGATCAGCCCATCGTCCGGCTACAGGTGAGAATATGAGCTGAAAACCAGCGAAAATGGCAATCATCAATCCTGCTGCTACTCCTCCCTGGTGAATGGACTTTAAATAAGCTGGCAGGATCGGAATGATAATACCGAAGCTTCCAATGGCAATAAACATATTAATCATTAAAATAATCATTTGCTTTTGCTGATTTGCTGTCATACCGTTACCTCCTTTTTTCATTTTAAAAAACAAAAAACTGCTACCTTTATTCTGGATAGCAGCTGCACATAGACAAAAAGACCGTATTTCCCCGATCGGGATGACCTTTTGTTTATCGTAATGCGCGCACTAATTCTATCCAGAAAAAATTCGTTTTCTATACGAATGTTTTTTAAGATAGAATTAGTTCATCATGACGATGCGGTCACCCTTCCATTTTTTGTAGCTTTAATGTTACCTTATCATTCAATTATATTCAATAAAAAAATAGGCTACCCTGAAAATAACTTCTTGAAAAAGATCCAGCACGCTAATTATATAATAAATTGGTATTTTTTTCTTTTTTAAAAGGATAAAAAGCTGTCTTATCGAATGTTTGAAATGTGCTTTCTTCTGTTTTGCATCAATTAATAAAGGGAAGAGAGTATTTAGCAAATTTACTTAATTATAATTATTTTAAAAAGATATTGACTATCAAGAGAACACATTTATAATTATCTGTGAATGGAAAGGAAAAAGGGAGGAATGGAAGTGACTGAAGAAAACCGCAATAAATTAACTACGAATCAAGGCACCCCTGCAGGAGATAACCAAAATTCAAGAACAGCAGGCCAAAGAGGGCCTACCCTTTTAGAGGATTATCATCTCCTTGAAAAGCTTGCGAACTTTGACCGCGAGCGTATACCTGAACGTGTTGTTCACGCCAGAGGAGCCGGTGCATACGGTACCTTCAAAGTAGAAAACAGCATGAAGCCTTTTACAAAAGCAGCATTTTTACAAGAAGAAGGCAAAGAGACCTCTGTTTTTGTCCGTTTCTCAACGGTTATTCATCCGAAGGGATCACCAGAAACATTACGGGATCCGCGCGGTTTTTCCGTCAAATTCTATACGGAAGAAGGAAACTATGATCTTGTAGGAAACAATCTTCCTGTCTTTTTTATTCGTGATGCAATGAAATTCCCGGATTTAGTGCATTCCTTTAAGCCGGCACCTGATACAAATGTTCAGGATCCTGACCGCCTATGGGATTTCGTATCCTTATCACCCGAAGCAACCCATATGGTTACCTGGCTGTTCTCTGACTGGGGAACTCCAGCAAGCTACCGTCAAATGGAAGGATCAAGTGTTCACGCATTTAAATGGGTCAACGATCAAGGAAAAGTGGTCTACGTTAAATATCACTGGAAGCCGCAAATGGGCATGCGCAATCTAACAGAGGAAGAAGCAGCTGAAATTCAAAAAGAAGATTTCAACCATGCGACTTCTGATTTGTTTAACGCCATCAAAGAAGGCAATTTCCCTAAATGGGATCTTCATGTGCAAATCATGCCGATTGAAGAGTATGACACCTTGGACTTCGATCCTTGCGATCCAACGAAAAGATGGCCGGAAGATGATTACCCTCTTCAAAAAGTCGGAACAATGACATTGAATAAAAATCCTGAGAACTTCTTCTCAGATGTGGAACAGGCTGCTTTCTCACCAAGTGCTCTTGTGCCTGGTATTGAAGCTTCTGAAGATAAACTTCTTCAAGGGCGTTTGTTCTCATACCCTGACACGCAGCGCCACCGCCTTGGAGGCAACTACCTTCAAATTCCGGTTAACTGTCCTTTTGCTAAAGTGAATAACTATCAGCAGGACGGATTTATGCAAATGAACAAACAAAGCTCAACAATTAACTATGAACCAAATCGTCACATGGAAACACCTGTGGAATCACCTGAATACAAAGACAGTGTTCAGCCTCTTCCTCAAGGCTACATTTCTCGTGAAAAAATTGAAAAACCAAACGATTTCAAACAGGCAGGCGAACGGTACCGCTCCTTCTCCAAAGAAGAGCAGGATAGCCTAATCAAAAACCTGAAAGGAAATCTTGCTGAAGTGAATGAAAGAACAAAGATGCTTGCGATCTGCAATTTCTATCGTGCAGACGCTGAGTACGGACAGCGTGTAGCTGATGCCCTTGGTGTAGATATCAGCCCGTACGTAGGCCAGTTAAATAATATGTAATTGTTAAAAAGACCAGGTATCCCCTGGTCTTTTTTGTATTACGATAGAAAAAAAGGGAAAACAGATGACCTTTATTAGAGGTTGCTGATTTTTCCATCGTTCAAAAAGAGACCTGGCCAACGGCCAGATCTCCTATCCAAAATACCGCTGATACGTACTTTTTGCTTCGGCCGGATTTTTTGTTCCATGAACAAGAACCCTTCCATCTTTAAAGGCCACAAGCCTCAGATGACCGACATGAAAAGAAAGCAAAAATGGATTATGAAACAGTTCCTGTACTTTTCCATTGAGCTGGGATGCTTTCTCAGGAACATTTAATGGCCTGTCCTCAGGCGGCCTGATTTGCACCGTATCTCTTCCGCAGAGGACGGCCGTTCTTGAGGTTTTTTCAGCCTGCAAGTACGGGTACACACGATGAGTACCGCATGTCGGACAGCTTTCTTTTTTCATTTTTGAAACTTTTATGCTTGTGTACTGATTGTTCCATAAGTCAAAAGAGACTAATTCTCTTTTCAGTTTATCTGCGTTTCCTGATAAAATCTTCAGAGCATCTGTCACTTGATAAGATACAACCATCATAACGGCCGGTGAAATGATACCTGCTGTATCACATGTGTCTCCACCCATCGGCATGGTTTTCATTAAACATGTCAGACATGGGGTTTCATCCGGCATAATCGTATAACTAATGCCATAGCTTCCTACACATGCTCCGTAAATCCATGGAATACCATGTTTCACAGCGAGATCGTTCATCATATATCTCGTTTCGAAATTATCCGTCCCATCCATGATCAAATCAGTATCTTGAAGCAGCGGCTCCAAAAAGCCAGGATCCGCATCTCTTGCAAAAGCGTCAATCCTTACCTCTTTGTTAATCAGCTGAAGCCGACGTTTTGCAGCTTCTGCTTTTGGCATCTGATCCTTAACATCTTCTTCATTATAAAGCTGCTGGCGCTGCAGATTGGTTTCGTCAACATAATCCCTGTCAATAATTGTCAATGAACCAACTCCTGCTCTCACAAGAGATTCTGCTATCCCGCTGCCAAGCGCTCCCGCTCCGATTAAGAGGACTTTTTTTGAAGCAATATGATTCTGTCCCTTTTCTCCTATAGGAGAAAAAAGAATTTGTCTTGAATATCGATTAGTCGACAACATTCATTCCTTCTTTCAGGCTGCTTGCAGAGGCTGAATTTTTCCGAGGAATTCTTCCAGCTTTGTAACCAATTCGCCCTGCTTGAATCGCAAGCTTCATTGCCTCTGCCATTAAAACAGGATTTTCTGCTCCTGAAACAGCTGTATTCAGTAATACGCCACTACACATCTCCATGGCAAGAGCGGCATCTGACGGACTGCCAATTCCAGCATATACAATAACTGGTACCGATGCCTGCTTGATGATATAGCTCAAATTCAATGGATTAATGATGCCCTGACCTGAGCCAATTGGCGATGCACCTGGCATAATGGCATGGAGATTATGCAGCCATTTCGCGAGCACCTCATCATCTGAAGTATAAGGCAAAACAATAAAACCTTCATCTAAATCTGTTCACTCGCTTTTAACGTTTCAATAGAATCTGGAAGCAGTGTCTCATCATCACCGATGACTTCTACTTTAATCATTGTACAAAGCCCTGAAGCCTTTGCCAACTGTGCAATCCTGACGGCTTCCTCCGCGGCTTCCGCTGTGTTTTGGAAGAAGAGAAAATCTTGCTGTCTCCCCTAGCAAATATTGGATATGAAGGTAACTTTTTCATCAGTATATTACTGTTACTTGAATTTTCAATCTTTTCTCACAAAACGGCAAGTATTCAGTTTTACCTTCAAATACAGTCATCCTTATTCACCACATAAACTTCCAGCCAGCAAAAGCCTTCCGTCCAAGTTTTGCAAAGTAACTCCGCAGCTTTTAACGCACAAAATATAGATGACTCCTGGGGGAGGAATGAAAAATGGAAACAGTTGATTACGACAAGGCCCTTTATTATACGCACCGTTCCCAATGGGATAACCTGCTGATCTTAATGGTCCGAACAAAAGACGATTTATTATCAAAACGCATTGAGCAATTTCTTCACGCTTATAACTTCGAACACGATTATATGACGATTGAGCAAAGCCTATATACACTGCTCCGCTACATTGATCACGCCATCGTCACAACCCATGAACAAGAAGCGGAACCTGTTTATACTTGAATAGCCTGCTTCTTTTTATATAAATAATGCCTGACCTTTGTCAGGCATTATTGGTTTTATTTTCTAAATATAGGTGAATGGATTTGTTACTTAGGAACTGATTTTTGAGCGGCTTTTCTCCATTTATGCGCAGCTCTCCCACCTTCCACTCTGGTTCATCCATGTATGTACGTCACTTCCCCAACTTACGCCCAGGTTCCCGCACTTCTCCCGACATTTAGTTCCTTCTCATGAGAAATATTCATTATCTTTTCTTAATTCCTATTTTGTTTGATTCTTTTTTCCTTTCGGCTATTTAAGTAAACTTCAGCCAGCAGCAGCAAAATCAAAAAAATCAAGAAACCTACCTCTGAAATATCCATGGAAATAAAAGGCTGAGATGCATTAATTAGGATTTCCCTATAATCGTCAAACCCATTTAAGAGGTCAATGCCTATAGAAAAAAGGATTAAACTCATCAAGACCAATAATCCAACCAGTAAAATTTTCATTTCCTTATCGCCCCGACTTTCTATAATGCTGTTTTTGCAAAAATTGTTGTTTTTCGTACAAGCTTGGATCTCACTAATAAACTGTGTTCAAGGCATCTTTCTTGTTATTAGCAACAAATTCTAAGAAAAGAGCCTTCTCTAGAGAATTGGGGATTGCGAAACAGCTGCTCGAATAATTTTCCCCTTTTTTGGGAGAATATGAAAAAATCGAGAAAGGTATTTGCCATATGCCGTCATTCTTCAAGCAAAAAAACGCCAGCCATTCCAATGAGAAGCCAAACGATCAACAACAATGTGAATTAACTTCAACCTTGTTATCCAACTTAAAATGCATCCAGGAAAAGACGGGTAACAGTTCTGACATCGTTACCCAAAGGTTTGAGTTTGGTCCAGTCAAAAGAGAGGCTGCCCTTGTATATGTCGAGGGTATTGTAAAAAGCCAATCTATTCATCAATTTTTCAGTGATCTTCTCAAACGGGAACACAGTGAAAGGGAAAAAGAGCAAAGCGACCTGGAATTTATCAGAGAATTTGCAGCAGTTCTTGGAAGAGTGACAACAGTATATACATGGAAAGATGCATTTCGAGCTCTAATGTCAGGTTCAGCACTTTTCTTAGTTGACGGATTTTCTGAAATCATCACAGCAAGTGCGAAGGGCGGAGAAAAGAGGGCTATTGAGGAACCAACCACCCAGCAATCGGTTCGGGGACAAAGATCCGGTTTTACTGAGTCCATCCGAACGAATACTGCCCTTGTCAGAAGACTGATCAAAAATCCGGACTTGTGGGTTGAATCACTTCAAATCGGAAATGTAACAAAAACAGATGTCTCCATTATGTATATTAATGGATTAGCCAAAGAAAAAATTGTTGAGGAGGTAAGAAAAAGACTCAAAAAAATAGATATCGACAGTATATTAGAGTCAGGCTATATTGAACAGCTTATTGAGGATGAAACCATTACTACTTTTCCTACCATTTATCATACGGAAAGACCCGATATTGTAGCAGGAAACCTGCTTGAAGGAAGAATTGCCATTTTTGTAGATGGTACACCGTTTGTCCTTCTTGCTCCTGCTGTCTTTATACAATTTTTCCAGGCTGTCGAGGACTATTATTCGAGGTTTGATATTGCGACCGCTTTGCGGTTTTTACGTGTGTTAATTTTCTTGATTTCCCTCGTTGCACCGGCTATATTTATCGCTGGGGTGACCTTTCATCAGGAAATGATTCCTACGAGTTTATTGATTACGATTGCAGCCCAGCGAGAGGCCGTTCCTTTTCCCGCATTTGTTGAAGCCCTAATAATGGAGATTGCTTTTGAAATTCTCCGGGAGGCTGGAATACGGCTGCCAAGAACAATTGGTTCAGCTGTTTCAATCGTAGGAGCGGTTGTTATTGGCCAGGCAGCTGTCCAGGCAGGGATTGTGTCTCCTGCAATGGTTATTATTGTTGCCTTTACAGCTATCGCCAGCTTTGCCACACCTTCATTTGCAATCGCTATTTCAGTGCGCCTTCTTCGGTTTATCTTAATGGTTTTGTCAGCGATGTTTGGTATGTATGGAATAATACTTGGACTAATTGTTATCATCGTCCATTTATGCAGCCTCCGCAGCTTTGGGGTTCCTTACATGTCACCGCTTGCTCCGCTGGTTCCGGGAAATGCCGGCGATACAATTGTCAGAATGCCTTGGTGGTCCCTCCGCCAGCGCCCAAGACTTATGGGAAGCAGAAACACCACCCGTCAGGGCAGCAGGAAGAGACCTCTGCCCCCTGCTAGCCGAAACATGACTTCAGATCAAGGAAAAAATGGTGATCAAAATGAAGGCTAAATTTCCAATATATGGAATAATCCTTCTTCTATTACCCCTATTGCTGTCAGGCTGCTGGGGCAAGAAGGAACTGACTGATTTGGCATTTGTATCTGCATTAGGTTTTGACGTGAATGAAAACGGCGGATATACAGGCACTTTTCAAATATTTAACCCAGGGAATGTTTCCATGAGTTCGGGCGGAGGGGAGAAAGGCCCTGCTGTCTCTGTTTATACGGCAGAGGGCAAGAATATTGTTGAATTAAGCAGGCGTGCATCAAGCAAAGTTTCGAGAAAGCTTTACTATGCCCATGCAAATCTCGTGGTTATTAGTGAAGAACTCGCCAAAAAAAAGGGTATAATTCAACTTTTTGATGCTCTCGACCGTGATCCTGAGTTCCGTATTACGGCGTCTGTTGTGATTGCTCAGGGATCATCTGCTGCTGACATAGTAAAAACATTAACGCCAATCGATAAAAATCCCGCTGAAAAAGTCATTAATAATCTTAAATACACTTCCGAGAGATGGGGTGAAGATATTAAAGTGAACATAAAAGAAGTGATTCATTCGCTTATTTCCACTGGAAAAGATCCTGCAATCGGTGGGTTTAAGATAAACGGAGATAGCACAATAGGGAAAAAAGCAGATAATATCCAGGCTTCAGAGCCTGCCACAACCCTTTCAGCTGATGGAATTGCTGTTTTTAAACAAGGAAAGCTTATTGACTGGTTTCATGACAAGACAGCACGAGGAGCCGTATGGGGATTGAACCTTTTAAAAGCGACTGATATCAATATAGACTGGGATGGACAAAAAGAATCGATTGCTTATGAGGTAATGCGCCAGAAAACAAAAATATCTGCAGATACTAAGGACAAGCTGCCTTCTATATCAATCGATGTTTCTGCTGAAGGAGATATTGGAGAAGCAACAGTTCCTGTTAATCTGCAGGACAGGAAAGTCCTCTCAAAGCTTCAGCATGCCTTCAGCAAAGAAATAAAAGAAGAAATAGAAACTGCCATAGAAAGAGCAAAGGAAAACAAGTCAGATATATTCGGCTTCGGTGAAGCTATTCACCGCAAAGATCCAAAGCTTTGGAAAGAAATAAGCAAAGATTGGAAAGAGAGCTGGCTGCCTAAGCTAAAGGTGAAAGTGAGAGTTGAATCTTTTATTCGGAGGACGGGACTCCGTAATAAGCCTTATATAAATAATGAGTAAATGATCATTCGAGAAGGGAGAATTTTCTATGGAGAAGGCCAAAATCAGCAAATACCAATTCTTTGTCCTAATGATGCTGTTTGAGCTTGGCAGTTCTTTATTAGTGCCTCTTGCCATTCAGGCCCATCAGGATGCATGGTTTCCAATACTTTTAGGAACAGGAGGGGGGATCCTCCTCTTTCTCGTTTTTTATAAGCTCTACCGGTATTATCCGGATCTCCTCCTAACTTCCTATATTCCAAAAATCATCGGCAGCATTCCTGGCAATATTCTCTCCTATATTTATATTCTGTATTTTGCCTATTTAGCTGCAAGGGTGCTAAGGGACTTCGGTGAAATGCTGCTGACCTTCGCCTATCCAGAAACCCCCATATTCATTGCCAATGCCCTGCTAATGCTTTCTATCATTTACACAGTACGGAAAGGAATAGAGGTGGTTGCCAGGACCGGAGAACTGCTGCTGGCCTTAATGTACTTTCTTGCAATTATCGGCTTTATCTTAATTGTCTTTTCCGGCTTAATTGATGTGAATAATTTAAAACCTGTTATGGAAAATGGGTTCAGCAAAGTTTTTGAAGTATTTTTAAAAGAAACGCTTTATATTCCATTCGGAGAGGCTATTGCTTTTACGATGATCCTTCCATATATCAATGAGCCAAAACACGCTAAGTGGGCCGGCATTATTGGAATAGGCCTAAGTGGTTTCAACCTGGCTATTGTTATGGCAGTCAACGTAGCAGTACTGGGGGCAAACCTCACAGAGCGATCCATGTTTCCTCTGCTCAGTACCATTCAAATGATCCAAGTTGCAGAATTTCTGGAACGTTTGGATATTTTCTTTATGATTGCCTTAATCATTGGCGGATTCTTTAAAATAGGCATCTATTTATACGCCGCAGTTATAGGAACATCAAGTCTATTTAAAATAAAGACGCCCTCAAGTATGGCATTTCCGGTCGGATTAGCTGCATTGATCCTTTCTATTTCTATTGCAAGCAGTTTCCCCGAACACCTTGAAGAAGGATTGAAAATTGTTCCGATCTACCTTCACCTCCCTTTGCAGGTCTTCATACCTGTTTTGCTTTTAATTATTGCCTTTTTTAAAAATCGAAAGAAAACTAAGGCGAGTTAGAACCAGTTTGCCCGTTCAAAAAGAATAGACACTGTTTAACGGTGCCACATTTCCCTATGCTGCTCATTTACCGGTAAGGCACTCGGCGAACGTCATGGCAGCCTTCACAAACAAATAGCTTGAACCCATTTGCAGGATTTCCGCAGCCACGGAATTTTTCGACTTTCTTTAAAACAATGGGATGAATTTTTCCTCGGTGTTTTTGAACGAATTGATCCCAATGACGTTGTTCATCAAAAAAGATACGTTTTAAAATATTTATCTCCATAAATTGAAAATACCACAGTACCAAGTCCTGTAGAACGACGTAAATTTTATACTTTCTTATCTTTTAAAAAAACCTGACAACCGTCAGGCATTTTCCGTTCTTATTTGATTGGTTACTTTCGTATATAGTGTCAGTTCATCCATCAGCTGTTTCACAAGAGCTGCCGGTTCATCAAATAGTTTGCCTTCTTCTTTGTTGAAGCAATGCGGATCTAGGACGAGCTGCTTTGGAATAGCGTTCGCATAGAGGGCTCTCATAATCACACGAAGCTGATTCAATGTATTAATTCCGCCTTTGCCTCCGCCTGCAACTGTTAATAGGGCAACAGATTTCTGGGCAAAATATTCACTGTTCAGGAAATCGAGTGCGTTTTTTAATGCACCACTCATCCCGCCATGATATTCGGGTGAAAGCAGGACAATCCCTTCCGCGGCTCTTACTTTTTCCTGAAGTTCTTTGACTGCTTTATTTTCATACTGGCTTTCTTCACCTGTAAACACAGGCAAGATGAGCTCGCTCAAGTCAACCAGCTCTGTGTTGAACTTTTCTGCAATATAGTTAGCTGCAATTTTCGTGCGGCCAGTTTTTCGCGGTCCTCCGCTTAGAACAGTGATCTTCATCGTCCGATTTCCTCCTTGTAACCAATGCCAGAAAAAATATCTGGCAGGTTTCCCGCATGATGATATAGAAATTTGTCTTTCAATGATTAATTTTGCACTACGCAAAAGATTCAGTCAACTAAATGAGACTCCTCCAACTTTACTTCCCCCACAAATATTCCCCTTATCATAAAGTTTTATATTTGACCTAAAAAGTTGCCTTAGGTAAAATTAAATAACAGGAAGCAAGAAACATTTTTGTTCATAGTGAATATTAAGAAATAGAGAGATACTTTAAACAGAGGAGAACGTCTATGAGTGAGTCTGAATTTACCAAAGAAAAAAAAACTTCCTCTGGCTGGAAACAAGAAAAAGGAGAACCAAGCCTCAGGGAAGTTCACAAAACAATGGCTGTTCCGAAAAACGGATCCTTCTTTCGCAAGCTCCTGGCTTTTATGGGACCAGGTTATTTAGTGGCAGTCGGATATATGGACCCTGGGAACTGGGCAACTTCGCTTGCCGGAGGTTCTGCCTATAACTATTCGCTATTGTACGTTATCTTAATTTCTAATTTTATGGCTATATTGCTTCAAGGTCTTGCCTCTAAGCTTGGTATAGTAACTGGCAGAGATTTGGCTCAGGCTTGCAGAGATTCCTTTAGCAAACCTGTCTCATTTGTTCTCTGGATCCTATGTGAGCTTGCCATTGCTGCCTGTGACCTCGCAGAAGTAATTGGAGCAGCCATTGCGCTTAATTTATTGTTCCACATTCCATTGGTATGGGGTGTATGCATTACAGCGTTTGATATTTTACTTATTTTATTCCTTCAGAGTAAAGGCTTCAGGTACATCGAAGTCATCGTCATTGTCTTAATATCTACAATCACCATCTGTTTCGGAGCCGAGCTTATTATGTCACAGCCTGATATGAAAGAGATGGTAAAAGGATTCGTACCAGACGGAGAAATTGTCAAGAATCCGCAAATGCTCTTTATCGCACTTGGTATTTTAGGTGCTACCGTAATGCCGCATAACCTGTATTTGCACTCATCCATCGTTCAAACCCGGCAATACGAAGATTCACCTGCAGGAAAAAAAGAAGCGATCCGATTTTCCTTCATCGACTCCACCATTGCTCTGATGCTTGCTTTATTCGTTAATGCAGGGATACTGATCCTCGCTGCATCAGCTTTTTACCAGCATGGTCATACACAAGTTGCTGAAATCGAGGATGCTTACAAGCTTCTGGGTCCGGTGCTTGGTACCGGAATTGCAAGCATTCTCTTTGGAGTAGCACTGCTTGCGTCAGGACAGAATTCCACCTTAACAGGAACGCTTGCAGGTCAAATTGTGATGGAAGGTTTCCTGAATCTCAGGTTAAAACCTTGGGTCAGAAGGCTTGTGACCCGGTTTATCGCGATCGTTCCCGCTGTTATTGTGACACTTCTATACGGGGAAAAGGGAACCTCTGATCTTCTGATTCTTAGTCAGGTTATTCTATCACTGCAGCTATCCTTTGCGGTCATCCCGCTCGTAATGTTTACGAGTGATAAAAGGAAAATGGGCGAATTTGCGAATTCCGCTTTTGTGAAAATTCTGGCATGGGCAGTTGCTGGTGTGATTGCTGTATTGAATGCTTATCTTCTATTTACGACACTTTTCTAAAGGCTGTTTTCTCAGAGATTGCTGCTATTCGCACTATCTTAGAACACGTTATAGAGACTTACTCGTGGCATCTTTTTTTAAAATTCGCAGCTATATATTGGTCAGCGATACTCTAATACAGATTAGAAAGCAACAATGTTTAAAATAAGCCTGTCTAAAAATGAAGCAGGGACTTCCAAAAACGAAGTCCCTGTCTTTATTCTCACTCATGTCTTCCATTTTCCAGATCAACATCCTTCAGCGGAATCCATTTCGTTTTTTTAATAAATTTGTATCCAAGCCAGATAATTACAAACGCAGGAATACTAACATAAGAAACAAGAATTTCCTGCCAGTCAATGTGTGCAGAGAAAAAGGCTTTATAATTCTGGCCAAAGATAATGAACAAACACAGACCTGCAGCTAGAAGCGGTCCTAGCGGGAACCATTTTGCTTTATAGACGAGCTTGTCCACATCTTTTCCTTGAGCCATGTAGGCTTTTCTAAAACGATAATGAGAGATCGCAATCCCAAACCAAGCGATGAAACCTGTCAGGCCTGAAATATTTAAAAGCCACAAAAAGACTTTTCCTTCACCGAAAAATGAGCTTAAAAAGGCTGCAAATCCAACCGCCATGGTTGTTAATAAGGCATATACCGGAACACCGTTTTTGCTTACTTTTGCTAAAGATTTTGGTGCTTGCTTTTCTTTTGCCATAACCCATAGCATCCTTGTTGCTGCATAAACTCCTGAATTTCCTGCCGATAAGACAGAGGTTAAAATCACGGCGTTCATTACAGAGGCTGCAACGGCGATACCTGCCCGTTCAAAAACTAAAGTAAATGGGCTCATTGCGATCTTGCCAACATCTTCATTTAACAATCTGCTATCTGTAAAGGGAATGATCATGCCGATAATCAGGATGGTCAGCAAATAAAACAAAAGGATTCTCCAGAAAACTTGTCTGATGGCCTTCGGTACATTCTTTTTCGGATTGTCGCTTTCTCCTGCAACGATTCCCACAATCTCAGTTCCCTGAAAAGAGAATCCCGCTACCATGAAAATTCCGATAACAGCAAGAAACCCGCCATGAAACGGCGCATCTTTTGTTGTAAATGTGCTAAAGCCGGCACTATGTCCGCTCATAATTCCGAAAATCATGAGAAAACCAACCACAATAAAAACTAAAATAGCAATCACTTTTACCATGGAAAACCAGTACTCGGCTTCACCATAGTTCTTAACAGACATCAAATTAAGTCCAAGAATAATAGCAAGAAACAGAGCGTTCCAAACAAATGAAGGAACATCCGGCAGCCAATATTTCATCACAAGGGCTGCAGCAGAGGTTTCAACAGCGAGTGTTACTGCCCAGCTGAACCAGTAATTCCAGCCAAGAGCAAAACCAAGAGCCGGATCGGCAAATCTGGATGCATAAGTGCTGAATGAGCCTGTTACAGGCATATAGGTAGCCATTTCTCCGAGGCTTGTCATTAAAAGGTAAACCATAAAGCCAATGATCGCGTATGCAGCTAATGCCCCTCCTGGACCAGCACCCGCAATGGAGGCCCCGCTTGCTACGAAAAGTCCTGTTCCAATGGAACCGCCAATTGCAATCATTGATATTTGTCTTGAACCAAGACCTCTTTTTAATTCACCGGTTTTGGCTTTTGTTTTTTTCGTTTTCAGGATTGTGCCATTTTTTGAGACTGCCGCTTCTTTCATGTATAGTTTCTCCCTTTTCTTTTGAGTTTTTAACTAAATGGGGTAAAAAATACACATTATTTATCTTTCTCTGATTGCATAATAAACCCTCCCAAAACGCTTACGAGGTTAGCTGTCGGATTCGGGCTAAGAGGTGCCCTATTCTTTTAAAGAAATTCACCCCAGCAGCGGCTGCTGCAAAGTGGTTCCCCCGTTCAACTTTTGATTCAGCGTTTACTATCGTCATATAATTTAGATAGTACCCAATTCAGCTATAGCTCGAAACCTGGCTTCATCAATTCCCTGACCTGATCAGCGACGACCAGTACATCAAGATGGCGTGTCATGCGGAGCAGCTTTGAAACGACAGAACCCTTTTGCCATTCGGCAAACCTTGATTTTGTGGACTGCCCAGACTGACAGTAAAGGGAGCTGAATGAGCTTGCTGGACGTTATAGCGAAGCACTCATAAAATTTCAAAGAGAATTAATCTGACGGGGACCGCAGGAAGCCAGAACCTATATCGTTGGCGATATGGTGATTACTCGTTTCAAAGGGGTTTTTACAGTTGAAGAAAAACATCTGGTCAGGAATGATAACGGCAGGAAGCTTGTGAAACGGATGCGACAGCTTCTGAGAGAAATGTACAGCACGCAATTTGAAGAGATTGTGGAAAAATATACAGAATGCAGAGTGCTTTCAAGCCATAGCGATATCAGCACAAAAACAGGAGAACGAATTGAAGTTTTTATTATGGATGGGGGATCTTGAAAAGAAGCTGGAAGGCTGCCAGAAAAATTAATTTGGTACTTAAATAGAATGAGTCAGCTGCAAATTTTAAGAGAAGGTGCCAATTGCTAATTTTCTCTCAAAACGGCTAAAATAGGAAAACAGCACGCTTTAGGGCGTGCTGTTGTTTTGCATTTCTTATTTTGTCGGCTGCTGAATGATTTCATCCACAATCGCCATTACTGCTTCATTCAAATGTTTCAAACGGAGCTCGCTGTCCTCAAGTGAAGTGCCTTTTACAGCAAAGTAGAACTTCACTTTAGGCTCTGTTCCTGAAGGACGCAGGCAGAACCATGAGCCATCCTCCAGATAGTATTTCAAAACATTGGAAGCTGGCAGGTCAATGGTTTCTTTTTCGCCTGCTTTAATAAGCATGCGTTCAGCCGTTTTGTAATCTTCAATAACAGTGACTTGTTTGCCTGCAATCTCTTTAGGCGGATTAGAGCGGAATGCGGAAAGGATTTCCTGAATCTGCTCTGCTCCTTCTTTTCCTTTAAGAGTAAGGGATTTAAGCCCTTCACGGAAGTATCCGTAGTCAGCAAAAATGTTTAGAAGACCTTCATAAACCGTCATGCCTTTTTTCTTGTAATAAGAGCATACTTCTACAGCAAGCAGAGCCGCTTGAACCGCATCTTTGTCGCGCGCAAAGTCGCCGATTAGATAGCCGTAGCTTTCCTCATATCCGAATTGGAATGTATACTCGCCTGTTTGCTCGAATTCCTTGATTTTTTCACCGATGAATTTGAAACCAGTTAATGTATCAAGCGTTGCCAAATTAAAAGAAGAGGCAATTTCTCGTCCTAGCTCGGATGTCACAATGGTTTTCAGCACAATGCCGTTTTCCGGCAGAATGCCTTTTTCTTTTTTCTCAGAAAGAAGGTAATGCAAAAGAAGGGCTCCGGTCTGATTACCAGTCAGAACAACATACTCGCCCGCTTCATTTTTCACTGCGATGCCAAGTCTGTCAGCATCGGGATCCGTTGCAATCAGAATATCAGCATCAATCTTCTTGCCTTCCTGAATCGCCAGTTCAAACGCTGCATGCTCTTCAGGATTCGGTGATTTGACTGTTGAGAAGTTCGGATCAGGCTTTTCCTGCTCTTTTACAACGGTTACATTCTGATAGCCAAATGCTTCAAGACCGCGGCGGACAGGAATGTTCGCTGTTCCGTGAAGCGGAGTGAATACGACCTTGACATCTGTATTCGGAGAAATCTCTTGATTGACAGAAATCGTCAATAGTTTTTTCGTATATTCCGCATCGATTTCGTCACCGATCATTTTGATGAGTCCTGCTTCTTTCAGTCTGCTTTCATCTTTTACCTCAATGGAAAGCTCGTCTTCAATTTCATTTACTCTTGCGATCACTTCATCTGCAGCAGCCGGAGGCAGCTGTCCGCCGTCATTACCGTAAACTTTATAGCCATTATATTCCGGCGGGTTGTGGCTCGCTGTAACGACAATTCCTGAGAAAGCATTCAAATAGCGTACAGCAAATGAAAGCTCAGGTGTCGGGCGCAGCTCATTAAATACGTATGTTTGAATGCCGTGCGTTGCAAGGGTCTTTGCTGCTTCCATGGCGAATTCAGGCGATTTGTGGCGAGAGTCATAAGCGATCGCAACTCCGCGTTTTTTCGCCTCTTCTCCGTGGGATTCTATGTATCTTGCAAGGCCTTCAGAAGCCTTCCGCACAGTATAGAGGTTCATCCGGTTAATGCCGGGTCCAATTTCACCGCGCATGCCGCCTGTTCCAAATTCCAGGTTTTTATAAAATAATTCTTCTAAGAACTTATCATCGTGCTCATGTTCAGCAAGCAGGCCAAGCAATTCGGAATCAATGTCTTTTTTGTTCTTCCAGCGTTCGTAGTTCGTTTTCCAGCTCATCCTTTACCTCCCGATTATGCGAAGATTTATTGATTCATCCATTTCTCTTAATTCTTCATAATTAGGTAAAATTCCTTCAAAATGAATGAGATCCATGTATTATTTTAGCATAAAAAAGTATTGCTTATATCTCTTTTATTTCCCTCTGCCATTAAGAAAAGCGCAATCGCCTTGAACAGCCTAAGGCAAGCGCTGGAGAAAAATCACGAAAAGTCCGGTTTTGACTGTTGGGGATTTTTCGAAGCGACTCGAGGGGCTAGGCGCTTGTGCTGGACAACGAAAAGCGCGTACCTTGTTCAGCCTAAGGCAAGCATAAAACGGTCAGCCGGAAAAAGGCGTTCCACATTCTCAGGATGAACGGCTTATGACCTAAAGACTCGGGCTAGGCTGCTTTCGCTGGACGACTCAGCTTATTCAACCTGTTTATAATTTAATGGAAATTTATTCTTATTGGTGAGGGGCAGAAAATAGAGGGCTATCGCCCTCAATTTTTCCTCTTAATGATGCTCTTCTTCTGTCTTTTCAAGCGGCACCTGAGCGTCGTGAATCAGAACATCCAGTTCTCTTGTATAGGTTTCTTTCTGATCCTCAGACCATTTCAGCCTGTCCGCCATATAGCTGATAACCGGTTCTTTGTATTTTTTGGCCCAGTTGATATCAAAGTAGACAGAGCCCGTGCGTCTGACAAAAAAATCAGCCGGTGTGGCCGTCATTTCTTCTGTAATGGCATATTCTGCTTCTGCTGCTACATAATCAGGCATTTTAAACCGCTCAGCATGCTTTCTTACTTCCGGAAGAATTTCATATAGGCGGTCAATATTGGAACCGTATCTTCTTGCCATAACAGTGGCCTGTTTTTCAGTCAGGCCAAGCTGAATGCCTTCTCTTGTTTTTGTTTCATGGAAATGGACGAATCCGGCAGAACCTCCGACATGCCCTCCTGATACAGGCATGTTTTTCGTTTTGCACGTTCCAAAGGTTTTCCCATACTCTTCTTTTAGTCTTTGGGCTACAATATTCACAATGTGCTCACCCATTTTGCGATATCCAGTGAGCTTTCCGCCTGCAATCGTGATTAAACCTGATTTGCTTGTCCAGATTTCATCCTTCCGGGAGATTTCAGAAGGATCCTTGCCTTCTTCATGAATCAGCGGACGCAATCCTGCCCAGCTTGATTCCACATCATCGACCGTAATGGTAAGATCGGGGAACATATAATTAATCGCATCTACCACATAATCCCGATCTGCCACTGTCATTCTTGGATGTTTGATATCTTCTTTGTACACTGTATCTGTTGTACCGACATACGTTTTGCCTTCACGCGGAATGGCAAAGACCATCCGTTTATCTGGAGTATCAAAGTAAACGGCCTGTTTTAACGGAAAGACAGACTGATCGAATACAAGGTGGATCCCTTTAGTCAGCTGTAGGTGCTTGCCTTCTTTCGAATGATCCTTTTCACGCAGTGTATCTACCCATGGCCCTGTTGCATTCACGATTTTATCGGCAAACACCTCATATGTTTTACCAGTCAGTACATCCACTAAATTTACGCCGATGACTTTACCCTTTTCATAAAGGAAGCTCTCGACCTTCGCATAGTTTGCAGGAAGTGCTCCGTATCTTACGGCTTCTTTCATAACTTCTATAGTTAAACGGGCATCATCTGTCCGATATTCAACGTAATAGCCGCCGCCTTTCAGCCCTTTATGCTTTACAAGCGGTTCCTTTGCCAATGTTTCCTTTACATTCAGCATTTTACGGCGTTCTCTGCGCTTAACCGCAGCAAGCGTGTCATATACTTTAAGACCGATCGAAGTCGAGAATTTGCCGAATGTGCCGCCTTTATGCATCGGTAATAGCATCCACTCTGGAGTTGTTACGTGAGGTCCGTTCTCGTACACAATCGCGCGCTCTCTACCTACCTCAGCTACCATTTTTACTTCAAACTGTTTTAAATACCGAAGTCCCCCATGGACGAGTTTCGTTGAGCGGCTGGAAGTTCCTGCAGCAAAGTCCTGCATTTCGGCAAGAGCTACTTTCATTCCGCGGGAAGCTGAATCAAGAGCAATCCCTGCACCTGTAATACCTCCGCCTATAACAAATAAATCATATTTTTCCCTTGTCATTTCTGTAAAAAACTCATCACGCTGCAAACTGGAAAAATGTTGAACCATTTAACCTTCGCCTCCTATAAAATGCCCGGTGAAAAAAACAAAAAGAGACCACAACAATCTAAAGCAAATATTTCATTTTGCTCTAGTGCTGCGGTCTCTCCTTCTCTCCAACCGTTCTTCTATTAACTTGTTCTCATCATAACATATTTATTCATTATTTAAAAGCTTGAGCTGCTTTAACTGCTCTTTTCCAGCCATCATACAGATCTTCTCGCTCTTTATCCTCCATATCCGGCTCAAATTTCTTGTCGCTGTTCCACAGCTCAGCAATTTCATTCGTGTCTTTCCAGTAGCCGACTGCAAGACCGGCAAGATAGGCAGCGCCGAGCGCAGTCGTTTCATTAATCACAGGTCTTTCAACCGGAACATTAAGCAGGTTGCTTTGGAATTCCATCAGGAAGTTATTTTTAACAACGCCTCCGTCTACACGGAGCATTTTAACCGGTATACCTGAATCTGCTTCCATAGCATCTAAAACATCCTTTGTTTGATAAGCGAGAGATTCCAGTGTAGCACGGATAAAATGCTCCTTAGAAGTCCCTCTTGTCAGTCCGAAAACAGCTCCTCTTACTTTGCTGTCCCAATAAGGCGTTCCAAGGCCAACAAATGCCGGTACAACATATACTCCTTCTGTAGAAGTGACTCTTGTAGCATAAGCTTCGCTGTCTTTTGAATTTTTCAGCATCCGCATGCCGTCTCGAAGCCACTGAATAGCAGATCCTGCAACGAAAATACTTCCTTCAAGAGCATATTCGACCTTTCCGTTCACGCCCCATGCAATCGTAGTCAATAGACCATGTTTGGAGGTAATCGCTTTTTCCCCTGTATTCATCAGCATAAAGCAGCCAGTACCATACGTATTTTTGGCCATTCCTTCTTTATAGCATGCCTGGCCGAACAAAGCTGCCTGCTGATCTCCTGCAGCCCCGGCAATCGGCACTTCTAGGTTAAAGAAATGATAATTGACTGTATTGGCATAAACCTCGGATGATCCCTTAACCTCAGGAAGCATGGATTTAGGAATATCCAGCATTTCAAGCAGCTCGTCGTCCCACTTTAATTCATGGATATTATACATCATTGTTCTTGACGCATTGGTGTAGTCTGTCACATGTGCTTTTCCGCCGGAAAGCTTCCAGATCAGCCAAGTATCGATTGTTCCGAAAATCAAGTCGCCTTTATCAGCGCTCGCTCTGGCTCCTTCCACATTATCAAGAATCCATTTCACTTTAGTACCGGAAAAATAAGCATCAATTAATAATCCTGTTTTTTCTCTGATTTTGTCCCCATAGCCTTTTTCATCAAGCTCTTCACAAATCGGATCTGTTTGTCTCGACTGCCAGACGATGGCGTTGTATACAGGCTTCCCGGTATTCTTATCCCATACAACCGTTGTTTCCCGCTGATTGGTAATTCCAATGCCGGCAATTTGTTTAGCATCTATTCCCGATTCTGACAAACAAGTTGCGATTACGGCTAAAATAGATCCCCAGATTTCACTTGCATTATGCTCAACCCAGCCTGGCTTCGGAAAATATTGCTTAAATTCCTTTTGAGCCGAATGGACGATCTCACCTTTTTTGTTGAATAAAATGGCTCTTGAACTTGTAGTACCTTGATCAAGGGATAAAATAAACTTTTCCATAAAACAAACCCTCCCGCAGTTTTCGTTAATTTTTTTCTTTTAGCACTGTTATTAAACTCGACTGCTGATTTCCGCTGCAGGCGGTCCGGGAGTCTCCTCTCAGTCTTGAGGGGTCTCACTTGACTCGTTTTTCTAAGCAGGAGTCTCACGCCTTCTGCACCAATCAACAGGATGCCAAAATCAACATTTAGTTTTAACTGATCCTTACTTTTAGTAAGATGGTGATTTCATATGTGAAGCGCTGCTTCGTTTTCCTGCAAAAAATACCGCAATAAGCAAAACAACTAGAATAGCGCTTACAATCCAGAATGAAGAATTTACAATGCCCTTAAAAGCAGCGTTATAAAAGACAGCTGCAAAGGCCCCTCCTGCTAAAGGCCCTGCAACAGGAATCCAAGCGTAGCCCCAGTTGGATGTTCCCTTTCCGGCGATCGGCAAAACAAAGTGGGCAATTCTTGGGCCTAAATCCCTTGCCGGATTAATCGCATAGCCAGTTGTTCCCCCAAGGGATAATCCGATAGCGACAACAAGGAAACCAACAATCAGAGGATTTAAGCCATCTGTAAATTTATTCCCTCCGAATGATAAAATTCCTGTAATTAAAATGAAAGTACCTATTACTTCACTAAGAAAGTTCGCAAATATATTTGGAATAGCCGGTCCTGTTGAGAAAACCCCAAGCTTTACTCCAGGATCTTCTGTCTCCTTCCAATGAGGAAGGTAATGAAGATAAACGATACATGCTCCAAGAAAAGCTCCAATCATCTGAGCGAGGAGATACATCGGTACGCTCGCCCAAGGGAAATCACCTGTTATAGCGAGAGCTAGGGTTACTGCTGGATTAAAGTGCCCTCCGCTGATTTGTCCGGTAGCATATACGGCCATTGCTACCCCAAGTCCCCATCCAAACGTAATAACAATCCATCCTGAATTTTCAGCAAAGGATTTTTTTAAATTGACGCCTGCACAAACTCCTCCGCCAAGCACAATCAACACCATTGTGCCGATCACTTCAGCCCAAAATGTGGACATGACTATCCCTCCATGTTATGTCAAATTCTGTGATGGAAAAAGGACCTTATTGTCCATGATAACTTCAGTATCCCTAACTTATGAATAAAAAAATCCACAATTAGCCCTACGAAATGTAAGGCATCATTGTGGATCTCCAATTCTCCGTCACAGTTATTAACTTGCTACAATGGTAACGCTATCTGAAAACGTTGTCAACCATTTAGACTGGCTTCTTCGAATACTCCTCCCACAAGTCTGTACAGGAAGAAGTTACCGCGACAGCACCAGCTGTTAAAGCCTGTTCTGCCTCTTCCAGCGTCTTCACAAAACCTCCTGCAAGAACAGGAATAGACGTATGCTGAATGACTTCTTGTATAAGACTTGGGACCAATCCAGGAAGCACTTCAATATAATCAGGCTGGGTCTTTAAAATCAGCTCAAGGCTCTTTTTCATCGCACTCGTATCCAGCAAGAAAAGCCTTTGTACAGCATAAATGCCCCTCTGCTTTGCTTTTTTTATCACAACTGACCTCGTTGAAATAATGCCTGCAGGCTTTATTTCCTGATAAATATATTCTGCTGCATACTCATCATTTTTTAATCCATGAATCAAATCAATATGAATCAGCATCTTTTTGCCTGCAGCGTTCGATGCCCGGATGATCCCTTTCAATTGGCCAATATTCGTATCAAGCAGCACGCCATATTCAAAGGGACTATCAAGAAACCGCTCAAATTGCTTCATGTTCCTTATAGCAGGAAGGACGCGCTGATCACTAAAACACATCTGCAACACACCTTTTATTTACGCATCGGCAGCGCCAACATCGTTTTTTTGCTAATCTTCTATCTTATTGTTTTACCCTTTTTCTCTAAAAGCAAGCAATTTTTCAGACATAAAAATAAACACATTCCGAGTGGTGTATGGCAAAAATGATTCCGGAGGTTCAAGTGTTTCTTGAATCCTTTCCATACTCGGATCCTTTTCTGTTTTTTCTTCTCCAGGGTACGAATTAATAATGAGAATGTCTTTGTTATACATTGTAAAACTTGCCGTATTCATTTCTGATGTATTCTTTTCAAATTCATCTGCAGCAAGCACCGGTTCAAGATGGATAAACATAAATGTAATATTTATTCTTACCGTCAATATAAACCTCGGGAAGGGCTCCCTCTAAAGTCTGATAAAAAATGGATGTTTCTCGGCCGCGGGTCTGTGTTAATTCTGTTCCCTCTTCTTTAAAGGCATTCCGCACGTCTTTCATTGTACGCAGATTAGTATCTGTACTTGCATTTGTTAAACTGCATCCGGAAAGCAAGAAGAACGTCAAAGGAAAAAATATTTTTTTCATACTGCTCTCCCCTTGGACAATTCTTCTCTAAATTTTCAATTTGTTTAAAATGAATATATCATAAACTAGGAAAAGAGATAGAAATTTAAAAAAGCCTGACCGCATCTGCAGCCAGGCGATCCTATTATTTCCTAACATCATTGTAATTGATGTAATACAAGTCTCTTCTCCTGTCCCTCAATTGACGGACAGTTCCTGATTGACGCTGGCGGCGCAGAATTTCAAGATCCACATCCCCAATGACAACCATTTCGATATTCGGGTTGCATTCTCCTACAATACCATCTCTCGCGTACTCAAAGTCTGATGGAGAAAAAATAGCAGATTGGGCATATTGAATATCCATGTTTTCTGTTTGCGGCAAGTTTCCAACTGTTCCGGAAATAACGGTGTACACCTGGTTTTCCACCGCGCGGGCCTGAGCACAATAACGGACGCGCAGGTAGCCTTGTCTGTCTTCTGTACAGAATGGAGTGAAAATAATTTTCGCCCCTTTATCAGTCGCTATGCGGGCAAGCTCCGGAAACTCAATGTCATAGCAGATTTGAATGGCAATTTTACCGCAATCGGTATCAAACACCTGTACTTCATCTCCAGGGCTGATTCCCCACCATTTTCGCTCATTCGGTGTAATATGAATTTTATATTGTTTTTCAATTGTACCATCTCTTCTGAAAAGGTAAGCAATGTTATAAATATCGCCGTCTTCCTCCTCAACGACATGCGAACCGCCAATAATATTAATGTTGTACTTTACTGCAAGCTCTGTAAACAAATTAATATAGTCTTCCGTAAACTCAGTCAGTCTTCTGATCGAAAGGCTCGGTGTTTTCTCGTGAGCAAACGACATCAGCTGCGTTGTAAACAGTTCAGGAAAAACAGCGAAATCCGCAGCTGCATCTGAAGCTACATCTGTATAATATTCCACCTGTGTCGCAAATTCCTCAAAGGAATTGATCAGCTTCATTTGATACTGAACAACACATATTCTTACTGGGAAAGACGTCTTAAAATAACGCTTTGAATTAGGATGATAATCTACATTATTCCATTCCATCAAAGTTGCATATTTATTTGATGCGAGATCATCCTCCAAATAATTCGGATTAATCCTCATCAGGGTAAATTCATTCATCAGCTGGAAAGACAGCACAGGATCATATATTTTATGGTGAATAACTTCTTCTACATATTCCCGTGGTGTATACTCATCGGCATATTTATGGTAATTCGGAATTCTTCCTCCGATAATGATGCTTTTTAAGTTCAGAAGCCTTGCCAGCTCCTTGCGCGCCTCATAAAGGCGGTAACCGATTTTCATTCTCCGGTAATCCGGGTGAACCATAACTTCAATCCCGTACATGTTGTACCCATCCGGATTATGATTCGTAATGTAGCCATTATCCGTTATATCATCCCATGAGTGCCTGTCATCATATTCGTCAAAATTCACAAGCAAGCTTGAACAAGTACCAATAATCTTCCCTTCAAATTCAGCACAAAACTGGCCTTCTGGAAATTGCTCCAAATGGCTCTCTAAATGCTCCCTTTTCCACGGAACCATCCCGGGAAAGCATTTTTCCTGCAATCTGATAATATCATCAATATCCTTGTGTTCGATGTTTCGAATCATCATCTTTTTTTCAAATTTTTTTAAATCCAATTCCTCAGACATCAGGTGCCACTCCTTTATAAAAGGCTGTTTTTCCTGAGAAAAAAGCCATAAAACCTTTTATTAAATTGATTTATACCATGAATTTTTTTACCCTGATTTACGTAAAATTAATCCTTTTTCCCGCTAATTGTATCCAAGAGCGCTGCCAGTTCAATCTCAGCCATCGATTCCAGTCTATGATCAAAATCCTTAAACTCAAGCTCCTTTGTTACACTATTCGGCACAATTACACAGGCCATTCCTGCTTTTTTGGCAGCCATAGAGCCGTTAACCGAATCCTCAAATGCTAGACACTCTTCAGGCTTCACATTCAAACACTTTGCGGCCTCAAGATAAAGAGCCGGATCCGGCTTTACTTTTTCTACATCATCAGAAGTTTTAATGCATTCAAAATGTTCGAAAAGGCCAATGTTCTTTAAATGTCTTGAAACCCACTCGTAACGGCTGCTTGAAGCAAGACCAATTTTCAGTCCCAGCTCCTTAGCTGCTAAAAGATAACCTTCTACACCCGGCAGAGGCTTTTCCTCTGAAATACTCTTCTCAAAACGGGTACTCCAGTCTTTTCTCAAGCGTTCTTGATCAAGCTTTTTTTCGATCTGTTCTTCTAAATATGTAAACGGATCAAAACCGGAATGTGTTCCGATTCCCTTCCCCCATACAGATAGAGGAAGATCTGATTCATGCTCCTTAAAAATCTCCTGAAGCGCCTCGTACTCCCGGCTTTCTGTGTCCAAAATAAGACCATCAAAATCAAAAATAATCGCCTTTATCATACAATCAGCTCCTTTTTGTCATCTCCTTCTATTATGCGGGAATGATCAATGAAAAGAAAAGCACTTGCCTAAAGCAAGTGCCTCCATTTGTTAGCGTGTTTCGTTTTTCTCAGAAATGTTGGAAAGGGCACTTCCTGCTGATTCATTGGAAGCCTGGCTTGTTGCAAGGTCTCCTAACGCTACCATCCCAACAAGGTTATTGTTATCCACTACAGGAAGACGGCGAATCTGTTTCGTTGCCATAAGCTGAGAAGCCTCTTCCATGCTCATTCCAGGATTTCCTGAAACAATATCAGAAGACATGACCTGAGAAACAGGTGTTTGGCTTGCTTCACCTTGAGCTGTCGAACGCAATGTTATATCGCGGTCTGTAATGATACCTTGAAGAGCGCCATTATCGACAACAGGAAGAGCACCAATGTTGTGCTGGCTCATTAAAGAAGCTGCTTCCTGGATAGACTGATTAGAAGAAATTGAAATAACATTTTTCGACATCACATTGTTTAATGTATTCAAAATAAACCTCCCCTTTCAAAAGATAGTATGATCCAAAAAAAGCTTAAGGTTACTTAGTAAAAAATCTCTTGATAGGGATTTTTTTACGAAATCAATTTTGAAATTAATCAATTGAATTATTTCATTATTTTATTTACTATAAACGTGAGGTGACAATATGAACGGTTTCGAACGGCGAAGGCAGCTCAAAATGACTCAAATTAAAAAAGCGGCTTTTACGCTTTTCTCCCAATACGGTGTTCAAAAGGTCAACATACACGACATCGCCAAAAAAGCAAACGTCTCCCAAGTGACCATCTATAACTACTTCGGAAGCAAAGAAGCTCTCCTTCTGGATGTCTTAAAAACGTTTTTTGAAGAACAAATGCATTTTTATAACGAATTACTCGAAAAAAATATCTCTTTTAAAGAGAAAATTGAACACCTGATGAAAAATAAGATAGAAGTGGCAAACAGCCTCAACGATAATCTCTATGACTACATCCTTCATGATGAAGGCGAAATCAAAAACCTGGTAATTCAATATGAAAGTAAGCACAGCATTCCTTTTTTCCAGAAATTTATTGAACTCGGCAAGAAGGAAGGAGTGATCCACAAGGATCTCTCACTTGAAACAGTTATGTTCTTCATCAACTCGTTTACAAATGAAGCATATAAACACCCTGAATTTATTATGAATTACGATACCCGGAATCAGGTGACGAAAGAGCTGCTGCAGATGTTTTTTTATGGATTGGCTGGAGAGAGTGGTGGGTGAATGGGGTTTTTGCGGGGTTTGGGTGTTGTATTTATCGGGCAGGTCCTCTTAATCAACTTGCTCCTGTCCCCTATTCCTTTAAAGCAACAGGGGACACCCTCTATACTGGTCAATCCCATATGAAACAACGCTTTGCTTCATCGGGGACATGTCTTTCACTCACTAATGTAATGAGGGACAAGTGCTTAAAGTATAGCCCCTGTCCCCTAGCTCGCTAATAAAATAAAGGACAGGGGTAATGCTCCCCTCAAGCCTTTAATATCAAAACTTTTTTAAAACAGGGACACATCTTTAATGTATTAAAGCACTGGGGGACAGGAACCGAATTTTAAAGCAACCTGACCCCATCGCGTTAATGCGTTAAAACAAAAAGACAGCTTGGACCGCTGTCTTTTTCAATGGGTTATTTTTCAGTTATAGTCTTATTGTTTTTCAGCCATGCAGACTTTTCGACAAAGCGCTGATACCCAATCTCACGTGGCTCTTTGAAATGTGATAGCAGTGTTGTTTTCTTAATATGCGGATTTTGTTGTTTTAAAATGATGGAACGGTAGCTGCTCCATAGGTAATCGGCTGCAGATCCGACAATTTTGGCTTGAACCGGATTTAAATGAATATAAGCACTAACATCAAGTAATTGGCGATTGTCTTTTATCAGTAAAGATTTGTAGCGGCCTTCAAATAAATGCCCTGTGTAGTTGTACTTTGTATTAAAGTAAATGGCATAACTAGAATGAAAGGCTTGAAAAATATTTCCCAAAGGATCTTCTATGGTTTCAATGAGCAGATGAATGTGGTTGTTCATGAGGCAATATGCGTGGAGATAGAAGGGATATTTTTTGCGAACTTTTTCAAGCAGGTCAAGGTATTTCTTCCAATCTGACGGGTGTAAAAAAAGTGGGGCTTTTCTGTTTCCTCTTGCAATAATGTGTTAAGTTGTTCCTGGTTTCCACTGTCTTGGTTTCCGTGACATATAACGACCCTTTCTCAAATTATTTTTTCGAAAGAGTATATTTCGTCAAGTTCAGTCTGAATTCCTTTCGCAATCTAAAGATTGTTTTTTTGGAGGTTATTTGAAAGTTTTGTATAGGATTTTTTTACTTTCGTCCTATTCTTAGCTAATTAACGTATTAACCCAAGTGGGGTCAGGCACCTTTCAAAAGTGATTCCTGTCCCCCATTGCTTTAATAGCTGTGGGGACAGAGGCAACTAATAAAATCCTCTTGTTTTTCATGGTATTGCTCTATACAGGGACAGAGCTTTAGTATTTTAACAAAGATAGGGACAGGTGACTCTTAAATGGTTCCTGTCCCTTTTCGCTTTAAAGCATGAAGGGACATAGAATTGTTCTTCACCTCCCTTCTCTCTCAAGGGGTGAAAGGTATAGGGGACATAGTTTTAGCGCTTTAACTTAGTTAGGGACTGGCCCCTGGAAAAACCTCGAAAGTTTTCATTCGATTATTGAAAAAATTATAACGATCATTCTAAAGCTTTCACCAATAGGTGTTTTTGCCTTAATTTGTTCAGTTATTGCTACACAAGGGTTTGGATTGGTTCAAAAATTGATTTTTTATATTGCCGGCCTTATTTTTGTTGTTATGGTGCTTGTTTATTTCCTTATCTTAGGTGTGCTGAAAATTTCTCCAAAGCGATTTTGGAAAAGCTTTTCTCCTTCATTCGGTATTGCATTTGGTACCGCGAGTTCGAATGCTGCTCTTCCGGTTGCTATTGAAAATGCACGGAGTGAGTTTAGGATGAGAGATGAAATAGCGAGCTTTGCGATTCCGATGGGGACTGCGTTAAAGAGGGATGGCGCAGTTATTTTGCAAGGCTTTACTGCCTTGTTTGTGGCCCAGTTATACAATGTGCCGCTAACACCTTCTATAATTTTCACGATTATGGTCACCGCCATGATTGTTTCGTTCAGTACTGCAGGGGTCCCTGGGGCAGGTATTATTATGATGACCACTGTTCTTACTGCTGCAGGGCTTCCTCTTGAAGCATTGCTCTTGTTGCAGGGATTGACCGGCTAACAGATGGATTCCGCACCTTGTTGAATGTATTGGGAAATACGGCAAATGCAGCTGTGTTAAACAGATGGGAAAAAGATGAAAAAACGCCTGATTAAGGGCGTTTTTCATCTTTAGGCTTTACATTTATAAACTCTGGCTTCCCAAGGTTTAAGCTCGAATTCTTCAGGAGTTCCATCATCTGTTTCATAATTACTGATCAGCAGTTCAAAAGTGCCTTCGATTTTTTCTGGCAGTTTGAAGTCCGGATTATTTCCCGAGAAATTTGTCACTGTAAGAAGCTTTTCGTCACCAAGAGTCCTTATATAGGCGAAAATTTCAGGATGATCCGGATGCAGCAGCTCGAAGCTTCCGTATACGATAATTTCATGATCTTTCCGTAATTGGATCAGCTTTTTGTAATAGTGGAATACAGACCGTGGATCCTCGATTGCATTTTTGGCATTGATTTCAGGGTAATTCGGATTAACACCAAGCCATGGAGTTCCTTCGGTAAAACCGGCATTTTCAGATTCGTCCCATTGAACTGGAGTTCTTGCATTATCGCGGCCTTTGCGATAGATGGACGCCATAATTTCTTCTGGTGCTTCTTTTGTGTCATTTACCCGCTCATTATACATGTTCAATGTTTCGATATCTTTGTAGAAGCTGATGTCGCCAAATTGAACATTAGTCATCCCGATTTCTTCTCCTTGATAAATGTAAGGAGTGCCCTGCATCATATGAAGACATGTGGCCAGCATTTTTGATGACTCAACCCGGTATACCTTGTCATCGCCAAACCTTGAAACGATACGCGGCTGATCATGGTTGTTCCAGTAAAGACTGTTCCAGCCTTTCCCTTCAAGGCCTGTCTGCCATTTTGCCATGGTTGCCTTTAAGTCTCTTAAATCAAGCTGTTTGTAATACCATTTATTTTTGCCTTCTTCTGTATCAAGGTCCATATGTTCAAATTGAAAAACCATATTCAGTTCATTTCGGGAATCATCTGTATATAGAATTCCTTCTTCAGGACTGACACCAGGCATTTCACCGACAGTAATCAGGTCATGTTTGGAAAGGACTTTTCTGTTCATTTCACTCAGGAATTCATGGATGCGGGGTCCGTTCATGAAATAGTCAGAGCCGGAAGCATACTTTTTTCCTTCAACGGTTTCACCGTCCGGAAGGCCTTCTACTTTGGAGATAAAGTTGATCACATCCATTCTGAATCCGTCAACGCCTTTATCGATCCAGAAATTCATCATGTCATAGACTTCTTTTCTGACCTTTTCGTTTTCCCAGTTAAGGTCAGGCTGCTTTTGAGAAAAAATATGGAGAAAATATTCGTTTGTTTGTTCGTCATATTTCCAAGCCGAGCCGTTGAATACCGATTCCCAGTTGTTTGGCTCATGACCGTCTTTACCAGGACGCCAGATATAGTAGTCACGGTATTCGCAGTCTTTGGATTTTTTCGACTCCACAAACCAGGCATGCTCATCTGAAGAGTGGTTTACAACCAGGTCCATCATCAGCTTAATGCCTCTGTTATGCATTTCAGCAAGCATTTCTTCCCAATCCGCCATTGTTCCAAATTCGTCCATTATATCCCTGTAGTCACTAATGTCATAGCCATTATCATCATTAGGGGATTTGTAGACAGGCGAAAGCCAAACCACATCTATCCCTAGTTCTTTTAAATAATCAAGCTTCGAGATGATTCCCCTGATATCTCCAATTCCATCCCCATTGCTGTCCATAAAGCTTCTTGGATAGATTTGATAAACAACCGCTTCTTTCCACCACTTTTTCTCCATTCTATTTCTCCCCCTTATTTTAAATTGATCACTGAATCTCTCTCCATTAAGGAAAAAGGAACATATTTGCTTTCAACAGGTTCATTTTTGATTAATTTGATTAAACTCTCTGCAGCGTCCACGCCCATTTTTTCTATAGGCTGATGAATGGTGGTCAGTGGAGGTGTCGACATTTCGGCTACTTGGGTATCGTCATAGCCGATCACTGATAAATCGGCAGGAATGCTGATTCCTTTTTCATAGCAAAAAGAGAAAATACCAAGTGCCATTTCATCACTCGCAGCAAAGACGGCGGTTAAGTATGGATTTTTTTTGAGCAGTCTGCCCATTGCTTCGTATCCGCTTTTAAATCCAAAATCTCCGTACTCAATTAAATTCGGCTCCGGGAGTATATCGTGCTCTGCCAGTGCTTTTAAAAACCCTTTAACACGCGGTGCTCCTGAAATCGGATCATCCTTTGTGCCGCTGATCATACCTATGCTTTTATGTCCTTTTTGGATGAGATAGTTTGCTGCAGCATAGGCCGCTTCTTCATCATTTACTTTAATAAACGGGATGGTTTCATAATCAGAGTGAGCGTCAACGGCAAGCACTGGAATATCCATAGCGGCAATGGCCTCGTAATAGTCTTCATTCAAATGCTCACTGGCAAAAAGAATACCTTCCACTTGCTTTTCTCTAAGAAGATTTAAATAATCCATTGTTCTTTTTCCATTTGAATCGGTATTGCAAATAATCACACTGTATTGATGTTCCTGAGCGACTTTTTCGATACCGTGAAGGAGCTTGGCTGAAAAGCTGGACGACAGCTGCGGCAAAAGGACGCCAATCGTGTTAGTTTTCCTGTTTACCAGGTTCCGTGCCACAGCATTCGGCTTATAGCCCAGTTCTTGAATAACCTCTGCAACCTTCCTTCTGGTTGCTTCAGAATATCCCGGCAAACCATTTACAATTCTGGAAACTGTTGCAACGGAAACACTTGCTTCTCTTGCAACATCTTTAATCGTCGGTCTCATTTTTTTCATCCTTCTTCACGTAAACGTTTACGTTTCTTTTTTTATTCTACTAGATTATTGAAAACGTTGTCAATTTTAAAGTTAGCTAAGTTCGATTTACATCCTTCTATTCACATACTATAATTCTGGTAGACAATATCTGAGAAAACAAGGAGAAAATATGACGAAACTCAAAAATCCCTCTTTCCTGCTTATCCTTGCCTGGGCCGCTTCATTAATTTCCACAATGGGAAGCTTGTACTTTTCGGAGATATTGGATTTTATGCCTTGCAAGCTTTGCTGGTTTCAAAGAATTTTCATGTATCCACAAGCTGTTCTTCTAGGCCTTGCCATATACAGAAGAGATTACAGCATTGCCTTCTATTCTCTCATTTTATCAGTAATCGGCGCATGCATTTCCATTTATCACTACGGGGTGCAGAAGGTTCCTTTTTTGCATGAAAATGCGAACTCCTGCGGCGTAGTCAACTGCGGCGGAGACTATCTAAATTGGTTTGGCGTTATTACGATCCCTCTATTAGCTTTGATTGGATTTATTATTATTGCGGTTTCAAGTGCTATGATTTTAAAAAGCAGCAGATAAGCAAATAAAAAGCCAATTTTCCAAAAGAGAAATTGGCTTTTTATTTGGCTCTTTTCTTAAACTTTGTTGTTTTTTAATCCATTTAAAGCTAATCTTTATGCGGGTTCTAATCTTATACGAATAGCAGGAAACTTTTCGAAGACTGCCTTTTATATTAGATCATCCAATCATTTGCCGCTTTGCCAAACCGATTGTCTGAAGGTTTTTCTGGAAAATGATGATATGAAAGAGGAAAACTGTACCCGTATTGTTTCAATATTTTTATATTGCGCTCGTACATTTCCCTGTATTTTTCATAATGCTTGCAATCAGGTTTTTCTAAAAGCGCCACTAACGTCTGCAAACTGGACATAATTTGAAAAGCTTCGTCAATTGTGCCATTGTAGTTATGCTGGCTTTGTTCCGGCAGCAGGACGGATAATTCTTTTAATTCGTCAATTTTTTCCTTTGAGAAATATAGCGGGAAAATGTCTTCATAGATTTTACCGATCAGTTCATCAATGTGTTTTTCCTGTTCTTCTGTAGATGCTGTAACAATTCTCAAGTTGTCTCATCCTTTGCTTTCATCTTGATAAGTAAAGAATAGCACATCTATTACATGCCTTTTTAGAGGTAAGTGTTTCCTTGTTTTCTAAGCTTTTAGGATGAATGTGTAATGTTAACAAAGGCTCTTTTCTTAAACTGTGCTGCTATTTCATCTAAATAAAGGATTGCTGAACAAGTATACTTCTGCGAATTTAATGAAAAGAATGCCACGAAGCTAATCTTAAAGCGTGTTTGAAACTCATACGAATAACAGCAATCTTTGCGAAAGCATCCATAACAAAAAATAAAAGAAAATGGTGACAATATGAAAATCAGAGGAGAATGGGTCGAATTTCCTGTATCGCTTTCAGGCGAGTCTTTGCATTTAAATGAATTCCTTCAAAAAGAGATTGGTGCTTCCAAGGCCAATATCAGTGAATGGAGAAATACGCATTCCATTAAAGTGAATGAAGAAGTGATTTCGAATCAAAATCCGCTTGTTACCAATGGAGATTCTGTGCTGCTGCATGTATTCAGAGAAGAGGAAGACGAAATTGTACCTGAATACCGGGAGCTTGCAATTCTTTTCGAGGATGAACATCTCATTGTATTAAACAAGCCTGAAGGAATGTCTACACATCCAAACAAGGCACAGGAGACGGGCACACTTGCCAATGCCCTTGCTTCTCATTACCAGGTTAGCGGCCAAAACAGCAAAGTAAGACAAATTCATCGTTTGGATAAGGATACATCGGGAGCCATTGTTTTTGCAAAGCACGCCTTAGCTCAAACACTTCTTGATAAAGCGCTGCAGGATGATCAGATTAAACGGACTTATGTCGCTGTAGCAGAAGGACGGCTTCATCGAAAGAAAGGGACAATCAAAGAACCAATTGGAAGAGACCGCCATCATGCTGTCAGAAGAAGAGTTTCTGAAAGCGGCCAGCCTGCTGTTACGCATTATCAGGTTCTTCAGTACCTTCGCGAGCAAAGGCTGTCCATTGTGAAGCTGCAGCTTGAAACAGGACGAACCCATCAAATCAGGGTTCACCTCTCAAGCGTCGGTAATCCGATAGCAGGTGATGAGCTTTACGGAGGAAATCCTGAGATCTTCAGCAGACAAGCACTTCATGCTGCAAAAGTTTTCATCAAACACCCTTTAACAGGGGAAGCGTTAAACATAAGGGCTCCTTTTCCGGAAGAATTTAACCGTTTTATGAAATATGTGGACGAAGAAGAAATTTAATGCTTTAGCAATAAAAAAGGGTGTGACGAAGGCGTCACACCCTTTTGGCATTAAGAAGCTTTCTTTATGCTTTTACTGTTCTCTTTTTCGTTTTCCTGTTCAATAAACTGGTTGATCGCATTGACCAGTTTGTCACGATCTTCCTTCGGCATAATCTTATCTGAATAACGTGCAATTTTTTTAGACAGATTTTCAAGTACATCTATTTCGCGCTCTTTGAAAAAGTCATGGTAGCGAGGAATAGATCGGCTTAGGCTCTCATCAAATTCAGCCTTTGCCAGCTGGGCAATGATGTATGCCTTTGTTGACAAGCTCGCTCTTGTCTCCAATACCATTTTGTTCAGTTTTTTGAATGTCATTTTTTCCGCTGGCTGTTCAATAACAACGTTAACGGATTTGGTTTCTTCTGTATTGTTTACCTTGTCTTTTGCACGGTAAGAGATGGTTTGCTCGCCGTTTGCTGTTATTTTGATCGGATCAGAGTACTTCCTCCATTCACCTTCACCGATTTTGTACTCAATAGAACCTACTCCGATTCCCACATCAGCTGCTGATAAGGTAACTGTTGCTTCTTTGGAATAATGTCCATTGCTTAAGTCAGCTTTTGACAATTCAGCTGTTGTAACAGGTGCTGTGTTGTCATCTGAAATGCGGCCTTCTGCATTATAGGAAATCGGACCTTTCAGGCTTTTAACGTAAGCCACTGTTGCTTCGAGATCTTCAGGTCCTTGAACCGGATTTTTACCAAGTTCGCCAATTGGCTTATATTTTCCGCTTGTTGCAGTTGCCATGAAGTTATTTACTGTAACAGTATACGTTTTATTGTTATCAATTTTTTCGCCGCTCGGAAGATAAATGTTTGTTACTTTTGTTGTTGCAGGATCCCAAGTATAAGTGAATCCTCCAATGCTGTAATCAGGACCATATGCTTGAGAGAGCTGTGCATTAATGATGGTATAAAGATCTTCACCTTTAACCTCAAGTTTCACAAGTGTGTTTCCGAATGGCTGGATATTGAAAAGCTCACCCCAAGTGATTGGGCCGGCATTCAGAACATCTCTGATTCCTCCGCCGTTCATCAAGGCAAAATCACTCTTCATATAATATTTCATTCCATCTGCAATCAGGTTTCCAAGTCCATTGTCCCCGATCGTGCCTTTCACACCGTATCCGCCTTTAATTTCAGTAGCTGCTTCGCCTTCCACTTCGTTGATTTTAGAAGAAGCCATGTCCTGGTACTTTTTCAAAATAGCTCCTACCTCAGGATCCGGCTGAATTTTGCTTTGGTCGACCCAAACGATTTCGCCGCTTTTCTTAGTAATGTCACCTGTTTTTCTGTCAATTTCAAGATTTACATCTGAAATGGCTTTCCCGTATTCTGAAGCTTGTACAATCAATTTGTTATCAACTGTACCATTATCAACCATGTGATTGTGTCCAGCATAGATTACATCTACTTCATCATCCACATTTTTCGCAAGATCAGCTGCTGCTCCAGTGATGACATCGCCTTTTTGCTCTGCATCCATATGAGCTAGAACAATGATCGACTTAACGCCTTGTGCTTCCAGTTCTTTTGCTGCATCATTTACTGCTTGAGTTTCATCTGTAAACTTGATATCCTTTATTCCTTCAGGCATAACGATACCGGCAGTACTCTGTGTTACTACTCCAATAAATCCGACTTTTACTCCATCAACTTCTTTAATGGCATAAGGAGGAAGGAAATCACTGCCATCTGATTTATATTTACAGTTCGCGCAAAGTTCCGGGAAGTTCTGGCCGTCATAGCCTTTTGTGCCTTTTCCTTCAGGGTGTTCCCCGCCATTTAAAATACGTTTTAATTCTGTTGTGCCTTCGTCAAACTCATGATTTCCGACTACACCTACATCAAAGCCGATGTTTTCCATCATTTCAACGGTTGGCTCATCCTGGAAGAGTGCAGAAACCGGTGAGCTTCCGCCGATCATATCGCCGTCATGAACGATTAATGTATTAGGATTTTGTGCTTCCCTCTGCTTCAAATAGGCTGCAGCATAATCCATTCGCCCGAATGTGCCATCCGTTTTGCCGTCGCCATTTGTATCAAGCTGATAAGACTGATCAATTTTACCGTGAAGATCATTCATACTTAGGAGCTGCAAGGAAAGCGTGTCTCCTTTTGGATCTGGTGCGTCAGCTGCTGGTGTGTACCCATTTGCTTTTGCTTCTTCTGCACTTGCAAAGAAAATGCGCTTTTCAACTGGGACGTCACCCCATTTTTCTGGATCAACGTATTTTTTTGTATCTGAGTTCCCCACATACCTTGTGAAGCCTTTCCCTTGGTCTCTGGCACGGAAAGCAAATGGGAGCTCCATTAAAGGATTAGCGGCATCCCAGATTCCAAGATGCTGATCCTTCGCTTCTTTAACAGCTGTCTGGAACATATTGTAGTCATTCATATCGCCAACAGGCCAGATGAAATAAGTTGTGGCATAGCCTTTTTTCACCATTTCAAGATTGGTGTTCAGGTTGTCTTTTTTGCGGACGATTTGAGCAAGCAGTCTGCCATAGTCATCCGTAGCTTTTTCTCCTACTTTTACGGTTACTTCATCGCCTGGTTTTAACAGTTCATTCAAATAGGCTTTTGCTTTTTCGCCATAATCTTTTTGATTTTGATCCGCTTCGTTTTTCGGAGTTTGGTACGTTTCAGGTGTATCAATATTTACGAAACGGACTTTATCAGCTCCAAGGACTGGTGTTTGAAGGTGAATCGTATCTCCATCCACTACGCTTTCTACTTTTGATGTGTATTCACCGCTTGATTTCGGTACTTCTGGCTGAGGATCTAATAGTTTCATATCATCTGCTTTTCTTGGCAGCAGCTGGTAAGAATCATATTGGCTTGCAATTGCTGTGAATTCGTACCACTTTCCTTGCTGAATACTCTTGATCGCATTAGTGCCTTCCATAACTCGAAGTGTTGTACTGTTGTATTCGCTGTCTAAAATAGAAACATTGTAGCCGCCTCCAGCTGCTGTTTCAGGTACAGACTGGACATAGCCTTTTACTTTTACAAGCTGGCCTTCTAAAGGTTCTGCCTTAGCATCGTCCTGAAGGTCTTTCAGAGTTGTATCTTTTGCAGCAGGAATGGGTTTTGCCTGGTTCAACATCTCAATCCCATCTGCCTCAGGCTCAATTTCGGTGAGCTTTTTGTATTCTTTGATTGTTCCTTTTACCTTGATTTCCTGGCCTTCCTTTAATTCAGGATATTTAGAAGCATCTAATGCAAAAACATTGATGCCGCCTGTCTCATCCTGGATATAAGTAGACAGCTTTCCTCCGCCGATCGCGGAATTGTCAGCCGTCACAACACCAGTTACCGTTGTTTGCTGACCGATTTGTTTTTTTGCATCGCTAATCGTTGAATTGCCAGGAGTTCCGCCAGGATCCTGACCTGGATCTGTGGAAGTACCCATTTTTTCCATGGCTGAAGCATCCTTCAGGCCTGGAACTGTGAAGTAAGTAGTCAAATTTCCAGTTACACGAACCTTTTGACCGATGAGTGCAGGATTTGCTTTAAGTCCAAATTGGCTTCTGAATGAGGATGGAATCTGTACTGGAAGCAGTTTCGCAGGGTCTTTTTCAGTTGGAGAATCAGCCAATGCAAAATTGGTATCGCTACCAAATGGAGCCTGGAAATTGTAGCTTTTATTTCCTGTAGTATGAGCTACAATATAGCCCTCGACCGTGCCTGTCCCTGTATTGTTCGCAATCGCTTCAGCCACTGTCTTGACAGCGGTGTCAGCATGCGCCTGGCTTGCGAAATTTGCAAGCAGCCCAGGAAAGACCAGCATAAAAATGAACCAGACAAGTATGCCTTTTTTCACAGAATTGTGCTTCATAAATTGCCTCCTCTTTTTTATTTGATACATCATCAAAAATAAAGGAGGAATGTTTAGAATCTATTAAAATATTGTAAAATTACGTTAATAAAAGGAAATAATAGCAAAAATGTGTCGATATAACTAAGTTACCAAGCAGAAATTCTTTCTGTTGTTGTCGGATTTCAATCTTTTTTCCTATTGAATTTATCATGCGAATGACCTAACGATCACATTGCTCTTCTAGTATTTAAGGTGGAGGAAGTTAGTTGGGGGAGATGACTGGAAAAAACGGTTAGTCCCAGTTTTTTTGGAAGTGAATGCTGCTTAGCATTAAAATAACTGCATCACAGGATTTACTGACCAGGACATAGATCCAAGACAGATGAAAATTTAATTTTTGCCTTGCAAAACTCATTTTCGCATGCTGACATAGAATGGTTCACAACCATATTATCCAAAACTGCTCTCATATTATCGAAACCTAGCAATAAATTATCCAAACTAGCCGATATTTTATCTAAACCTATCCACATTTTATCCGAATCTCCCTATTTATTATCCAAACTGCTTACTACTCAAACCCTCCCATAAAAAGAAAAAACCCGCCCGCAGCAAGCAGGCAGGTTCTCCTAATTAAAAATCAAAGTTATCCGGATCTGGACCAATTCTTTCGTCTTTGTTAAGTGAATCGATCTTTTCCATGTCTTCACGGGAAAGTTCGAAATCGAATACTTCAGCGTTTTCTTTGATTCTGTGTTCTTTTACGGATTTTGGTATGGTCACTACACCGTTTTGAAGATCCCACCTTAAAATCACGTGAGCAGTAGATTTGCCGTGTTTATCAGCAATTTCCTGCAGCACAGGGTTGTCCAATAGTTTCCCTTGCATGAGCGGAGACCAGGCTTCAAGCTGGATTTGGTTGTCCTTGCAGAACTGAAGCAGGTCTTTTTGAGCCAATTGCGGATGGTATTCCACTTGATTAACCATTGGCACCACTTCCGCTCCTTCCATCAAATCTCTTAAGTGATGGACATGGAAGTTGCAGACGCCGATGGCTTTTACTTTTCCGTCCTTGTAAAGTTTTTCGAGCGCTCTCCAAGTATCTTTGTATTTGCCTTCTACAGGCCAGTGAATAAGATACAGGTCAAGGTATTCAAGATCAAGCTTATTCATGCTCTCTTCAAATGCAGCCAATGTTGTCTCATAGCCTTGATCAGCATTCCATACTTTTGTTGTAATAAACAGGTCTTCGCGTTTGGCACCGCTTTCTTTAATACCGCGGCCCACACCATCTTCATTTTTATAAGCTGCTGCTGTGTCAATGCTTAAGTAGCCGTTTTGAATTGCAGTTTTAACAGCATTTGTTACTTCTTCTCCATTTTCAGCTTTCCATACCCCTAGTCCAAACCATGGCATTTCAACGCCATTATGAAGAGTTGCTTTGTCTTGTAAACTGTTAACCATTTTTCATACCCCTTTCCTGATGAATATCTCTATTATCTTTTATAGAAAAGGAAAATACAAAAAAGGTGCCTAAAATCGGCACCTTTTTCAATTCATCTATTAAAAGAAGAGGGCATCAAGTGAATATTGGCCGGCTCCAATAAGAGCAACTCCAAGAGCAACAACGATTAGCACCAGGTTGAATTCATACCCGTTCTGTGTTACCCAGAATCCGTTTGCTCCATGCACCTTCACAATGGCAATTAGCATTGTAACAATAATAGCAAGCGCGCCAAGCGGAGTCAGGAATCCAAGAGCAAACAAAAGACCTCCGACAAGTTCAGATAATCCTGCCATCAGCGCCATTGTTTTGCCCGGTTTTATGCCGATGGATTCAAAAAACCCTCCAGTTCCTTCAATACCATGGCCTCCAAATGATCCAAACAGTTTTTGTGAGCCGTGCCCAACGAATGAAAGCCCAATGACTAAACGAATAAGCAATAATCCCAATCCTGCTAACATATTTTATTCCTCCTGAAAAATAGTTTGAAATCGAGATATATCTTTAAAAAAATAGATATAAATGCTTTCCTAATGTTTCGATTTAATATATCTCAACTTCAAGATTTATTATATGTACTTTTGCTTCAAACGTCAATCCCTTTTTTTAGATTGGGTTTTTTCGTCATTAAACACTGCTATTTAGTACGGTCTTTAATTAGACTGTATAGACAGATTGGGTCTTCCATGCAGTAGCCCATCAGCGATCCAGCTGTAAAGCAGGATGAGAATGTTTGGCGATGGACTAATGGGCGCTCCAGTTGTAAAAGAAGGCCAAACTTCCTGAAACGTCTACTTTCCAAAAGGAAAAAACTGGGCTGATTACTGAACTGGCAAAGAATATAAAGGCGGACAAATGATCCATGTGGATGCTGCTCTAGATCAAATGCAATTGTTCGTGAAAAAAGATTCAATCGTTCCAAACCGCGATGTTCAGCAATATATTGGTGAAAAACCATTGACAAACCTTGTACTTGACACGTATCTTGATAAGAAAGCCCAGATTTCTTTCTATAAAGATGACACGAAATCCAAGAACTACCAAAAGGTTTCTTCACTGTTAAGAAACATGGCAAAGGTGTTACTTTCAAACAGAACAAGCTTGTAAGCATTTATGATTCTAAGATTCAGCAGTATACATTGAAGCTTCATCATGCAGCACAGCCGAAAATGGTTTTTGCAGCATTCAATAAATACAAAGCTGTTGAATCTATGGATACGCTCCTATTCTTTGATAAAGATGCTAAAAAACTTTATGCAACATCCCTGTTAATAGAAAATGAGACGTCGTTATTCGTTAATTAAAAATACGGGGTCAAGCTGTTTTAGCAGCCGGCCCCTGTTTTATTTTAAGGAGGCTTATAAAGCCAATGAAATATCCATTTCGCACATTTGCTATTTTGACTCTGATTCTCGCAATATTAAGCATGTTTCTCTTTTACTTTACCTTTCAGCCAGATGAAAGTCCGAAACCATCGCCTCAAAAGGCTGACAAGGTTTCGATGACAATTGATAAGGCACGGTACACTCCTGGTGAGACCGTGTCTTTTTCTTTGCATTCAGAAAAATTAAACAATCAAGAACTGGCTGACATTACCTATTACCATCTGAATCACATAATTAAGAAAGAAGAAGTTCCTGTTAAAAACAATAAGGCCAATTGGAAATGGTCCCCTCCTGAAATGACTTTCAAGGCTACCTCGCCGTCACAAAAATTGGAGGCATGCAAGCTTCGATCGGAATAGATGTCTCCAGTACATGGTCCAAATATCCAAGATACGGCTTTCTATCTGACTTCTCCAAAAAGACTCCTTCAGAAATGACAGCTGTTATTGATGAACTCAACAGATTTCACATTAACCGCTCGCGATTGAAATTGACACATTGCAAAACATTGGGAAGATGTTGCAAACAGACCCGTAAAGTTCAATACCTTAAGCCACTACTTATCCTTAGCAAAACGAAAAGAAATGAAGACGATGGCCTATAATCTTCTTTATGGAGCGTTTGAAAATGAAGAATATGCAGGTGTCAAAAAGGATTGGCAGCTTTATAAGGATCCTGAGAAGAAACAGCCGGATATCCATCCTCTTCCTGAAAACTGGAAAAGCTCCATTCAGGTCATGAAATCAAATATCCTGAAACACTGTATCGTTTACATTGCCACCTATGATGTACTGGAATATGGCGGTTTTAGAGACACTTTGATCAATACCCTTTGCTGCAACTTTTCGCAGTTAAGAATACTTAACTTATACTAAAACAAAAGGAGATGGAAGAAACCATCTCCTTTTATCCTGCTTCACCGGTTACTTCTACTCCATTTGGATCCTTCCCTATAGATGATCCTTCTATCACAGCTTTTGTTAAGGTAACTTCCTCAGACAGATAAGAACAAATGCCGCTGTTTATACTGCCAAGCAATTTTTCCAAATCGCTTTCTAGCCCGCTTTTCTTAAGGGCAAGCACCAATTCATTTATTCTCGGAAAAGCCTCTCTCTCTACGGCATCCTGATTAAGCTGCAACTCGATTCTGAACCCGTAAGGAGAGTTGATAAAGGTTCGCCTTTCGTTCATATTCAGCTCCCACCCGAGCTCTTTGGCACTGCTGCATATGAGGTGATGCTCTTCTTTTGAAACCAAATATCCTATATGGTCAAACATCACTTTTTTCCCATATCCAAATGTAATGTTCACCTTGCCTTTTCGTGCTTCTATAATTCGAAAAAGTATCTTTTTCTCTCGAAAGTCGTCCCAAGTAAGCGGAGGATTAAAGGTCTGAAATTCTCCGTCCAGCTTTCCAGTCCGAAGTGTTATCCGGAATCCTTTTTCTGTATAAAATTTCTCTGTTTCTTCTAAAAATGGCGTCCAAAAATGATAGTGAAAAAGCAAGTCTTTCACCCTTCTTTCTGTATAATTATGGAACAATTATACCAAAAAAGCCTGCGTATGCAGGCTTCTAAAAGATTACGCTTCTATTAATCTCAGTCATTATCAGCAGGTGATGGTGCTTTACTTGCAGGCTGGTCAGCTGTTTCTTCAGGTGTCAGCACCTTTTGGTCTCCCGGATAAGGCTGATTATATCCTTTTGTTGCATACCATACAGCATGGTTCAACATGTTGGCATTTACTTCATCAGGTGATGCCGTTTTGCCGCTGAACAGATACTCATTTTTATTGGACCAATCTGCCCACTGTTTCACTAGCTGCTTCACAGCAGGTTTTTCTTCAGCACTTGTTTTCTTCTCGCCATTCATTGTGTCGAGAGGAATTTGGTTTTGAACAACATCATATGGAGTAAAGTCTGGCTTGTTGGTGAAAATTTCATTCATCGGCTGTGCAGCTGCATCATTTTGGTTCATCGGAGGCAGTCCCAATATTTGTTCAATGCTTCGTACCATATTAATGACAGTCCAATAGTGGCTGTCTATAGCCCCCCGTTTTACCCATGGGCTAATGACTTGAACAGGCTCTCGATGGCCGTCAACGTGATCTACGCCATTCTGTGCATCATCTTCTGTAACAAATATCACTGAGTTTTTCCAGTAAGGACTATGTGAAATCAATGAAACGATTTTCCCGACTGCCAAATCATTGTCTGCTACCATCGCTTGAGGCGTTGGAGATCCAGATGATGATCCTGAAGTATGATCATCCGTAACCCACATTGTGTTCAGCTGCGGCAAATCCTTATTTTTCACATGCTTTTCAAACTGCTGTTTGAATATTTCATAACGGTATTGATCAGGAATGTTCATATCAAATGTCGGATAAGGCTTGTACGTAATTGGCCCGAGTGATGGAATATCTGTTTCTGCTGAATAGTTGCCTACTGGAACATGCAGTTTCCCATCCTTCTGTCCGGATAAAATCAAAGAATCGTTATACCAGTCAGACCATGTACCGAATGGTGCGCTTCCTTTAAATCCGGTTGTATCCTCACCGAAATTTTCAACAGATAGGTTTTGTTTAATCGCTGAATCCCATAAATGGCCTGTTGGGGCATAAGCCATTGCATCTCCCGCTCCGCCTGGATAGCTTCTCACGTTTCCTGAGTCCGTTTCTTTATCTTCATAATCGGTATTGGTTCCCTGCATCACCCATTGATGACCGCTTGCTGACTGAATGCCTGATGTGTAGAAATTATCCAGCAGAGGAAACGTATTTGCGAGCTTATGCGTGTTTGGTGTAACCTCTTTGCCGAATTGTGTAAGAGCAGGCTCGCCATTTCCTTTGCCTAGATCGCCTAGCACCTGATCATACGTCCTGTTTTCCTTGATAATGTAAAACACATGCTTAATCACTGAAGGTTCGCCAATCCGTTCCGGCATGGCCTGTTGCTTCTTATTTTCTCTTGGCTTTGCATTAAGATCCTTTAGTCCAAACCAATCGTTATCAGCGTATACCTCTGCTGTTCCCTTAACCAGATCCTTTAGAGATGGATAAGGAATAAGAGAAACAGATCCTTTTTGAGCATAAGAGGTATGGCCTGTAACGGTTTTTCCTTGAATAGTTAAAGGACGCTCAGGTCCGAGGGAACCAACACCGTCTCCGTTAGCAACCAAAAGCCTGTTATGCTTTGAATCGATTGCAAGATCAACAGGGAACCATGCAGTTGGAAGAAGACCTTTTAATTGCGGCTGCTTTTTCGTACCTTTCCAGTCATACACGGCAATCGCATTATCACGTCCTAGGCTGACCAGTAATTTGTTTTTGCCAAGCATCTTTACAGCGTTTGGTGCAGATCCTTGAGGAGCTTTTGGATAGGGTTTGATCGGTATAGTTTGTTCAACCTTGTTGTTCTTTGAGTTAATGACTGAGATAGAGTCGCTGTTTGTATTCGTCACAAAAATATAGCTGCCAGATTGGGTCATTCTCTCAGGCTGAACTCCTACTTTAATTGTTTTAATGACTTTGTTTGTATTTAAATCTACCACTGAAACAGTTCCGGTAGAAGTCGCACCTGTTTTAGGGTTAACCACAACCGGTGTACCTGATGAATCAACCGTTGTATCTCCAGGTTTTGCTGCTCTGCCTCCCTGGTTCGTCACATAGGCGGTGTGACCGTTCACCAAGACACTTGAAGGCGCGTTACCTACTGAAACTTTTGCCGTTAATTTGCCTGTATCAGGATCGACAACACCCAGGCTGTTATCTCGGTTAAGAGCAATGAGCAGCTTTCCTTCTGGTCCTACTGCCAGATCCAGCGGGTTAATATTAGCATTATCTCCTGCAGCGGCCTTCGGGAGGCTGAATGTGTTTTGTATTTTAGGAATGCCGTCTTCCCCGACAGACATCACAACAAGCTTGCCTTCCGTTCCTTCTGAGCCAGTAGCGTAAAGCTTGCTTCCGTCCTTTGAATAAACGAGTCCCCACATATGAGAAAGCTTTAAAGCAAAATCAGTGCCGATTAACTTACCGGTTTTAAGATTAATAATGTTAAGTCCATTTCCGCCATAATCTGTCCGTCCATTTAATACAACAGCTGTTTTCCCATCAGGACGAATAGCTGCAGAAATAGGATTCCCTCCAAATTCCAGCTGTTTCCCTGCTGGTGTGACTAATTGGTTTACTGGTGTTAAGACCGAATGATCTTTCTGACGGCCGACTTGCTTTGAATCAAAAGCATGTCCTGTCATAGCGTAAGCACTGGCTGATCCAACAAGAACTGTACAAACAGCAATTCCGGAAAGTAGTTTCTTCTTATTACGCAATCTCTTCACTTCACTCATCCCAATCTGGTCATTTTTTTGCTAGTCCTAGCATATGTTAGAATACTCTTAATTTTTTAGAGAACGATTACCTAACTGTTAAACCACTGTGAATGTTTATTACGGGGATGAAAATAAGGTCTTCTGGCATTTATTCTAATAGGTAAATGGATAGGTTATTTAACAGAAATCTATTCGAGGGAGTATTTTACCAAGTCTATTAGAGGGTTATTAAAAGGAAAAAAATATTACAAAACTATCATTTAGGATCTGACGAGGCCATTTAATAAGGCAATAGCAATAAGTAAATTAATTTAGAGTAGAAATAGAGAGATAAGACGCATGTAGTTTTTGATGCCGGATAATTTTCAAAAAATAGATAATAATTCCTATAATACTATACGGTAATTAAACAAGAATACATAGAATGCATATCGGAAAAGGAAGAAAGATTTCATGCTCTACAAAAAACGGCTGGCCGTTATTGGTGTAATGTTCGCTTGAATAGAAGTATTCCAGAAGAAGTAAAAGAGATTGATAGTCACTCAGCTTTTGGTAATATCCGCGGGGCAGTCAAGGAAACAAATTATATCCGTTTTATTACAGATTTCGGTAATCGTGTAACAGAAATTTTAAAAATGTATGTACTCACCTCAAATATTACTTTTAGCGCAGGAACAGATTTTGCAAAGATTATTAAAGCATTTGGAAAGCTTGTTGGTGAACCTTCAGAAAACAATGCTTCCTATGGAGGAAATATTCATCAGTTTGGTTTTATTAAGGCTCTTTTCTTAAACTTTCACGACCCTATATATAGTCCTCGAAACCATTGGAATGGCAAAAACTTTAAGAAAAGAAGCCCTAGGCTGGACTTATTGCGTGATAAGTGCTTGTACAAAAAGCAACAATCTTTGCGAAAACAGCCTTTCTTAAACTTTGCTGCTCATGACCCTATATATAGTCCTCGAAACCATTGGAATAGCAAAAACTTTAAGAAAAGATGTCCCTAAGCTGGACTTATTGCGTGATAAGTGCTTGTACAAAAAGCAACAATCTTTGCGAAAACAGCCTTTGTTAAATTATTGAGACACTCTGCTAAATAATCTGAATAATGTCTTTTACTTCTCCAAGCATAATTTCCCGGGCTTTCTTATCCACATAAGGAACAGAGTAGAAAAATTTATGGGTGAGTGTCTCCATTCCAGTAAACCTGAAAATCCCCAAATCTGTTGTATCATACATGGCAGAGACAAGCTGCTTGGTTGCAATAAATTCTTGAGAATGGCCAGTTGTTTGAAAAACATGAGCTTTTTTACCTTCCAGCAGCCCTTCTGTTTTGTCATTCACAAAACGAAAGGCAAACCCATTCGTAAAGACTCTGTCAATATAGCCTTTCAGAATGGCCGGCATACTGTTCCACCAAGTGGGATAAATAAAGATAATATGCTCTGCCCAGGCAAGATACTCTTGTTCTGCAGCGATATCTTCCGGCAGCTTGTTTTGGTAAAACTGCAAATAATTATCTTCATACAGGACAGGCTGAAATTGCAAAGCATACAAATCGCGAATATAAAAGTCATACTTTCGCTCTCTTAACACCTGAATGACAGACTCCTTTATCGCAGCACAAAAGCTTCTTTCGTTAGGATGGGCATAAATAATGAGCGTTTTCGGCATCTCGATCCCCTTTTTCGAATGGTTCTGTTAAGCGTAGTATATAACTTCCTGTCCAGGTTATACCAAATGGGTGAGTGTTTTCATGTATGGTAACTGTAATCCCTTATATAAATATTTTGATCCGCTTTTTCACATAAGACTGTTTTCGCAGAGATTGTTGCTGTTCGTAAATGCTTTTATCACGCATTTTAACTTGCTTCGGGGCTTCTTTTCTTATAGTTCTGCAAAACAAGGGTCCTGCAGCTGAAATTTAGAGTGAGAAGAAACAATGTTTAAGAAAAGAGCCTAACATAAAAAAGAGGCCTCCTTTGAGACCCCTTTATGTTATACAGCCGAACTGCACGAAAAACAAAGCTTCATCTGATATTATCCACGATCGATATAAAGAAAAGAACTGTTCTACCCTTCTGAAGCAAAATGGCGGCTCAAAGCTGTGAAAGATTTCAGGCAAGCTCTTACCGGCGTAATGGTAAACAAAGGATTTTTCATAAAATAAGATCAAAGCTTTCCGCTTGTCTCGAGTGGAAGGCTTTTCCTTTTTATCGGCTCATTAAAGGATTTCATTAAGGAGAATAGAACATTTTGTTTACCTTCATTCATGAAAGCAACATCCGCTTGAATTTCTTCCTTCTCCTTCTTTCTATTGTAAGAAGTGATTTCATCTTTTCCCTTGTATAAACTAAATTCAAGCTGAAATATTGCAGCAAATTTTATATAATGAGTCCCTTTATAACAGTCCTTTTTTCCTTTATGAGAGCAAATTGCTATTTCTTCCCCGAAGGGCTGGTGCAATGAGCATCGTATCCACCTTGCCTTTTAAACCTTATCTTTATTGTATCTGAATGGATGATTGGTAGGTGCAGGGAATCGTGAGTTTATTGGGCTCTGTCCCCTATATTGATGGGGCACCTGGCCCCTGATGCGTTAATTGGCTGAGGGACAGGTATCACACTCTTTAAACCCTTGTTGTGTATAGGATGTTAGCAATGGGCACCATACCTTTAACTCTTTAGCAGAGTGAGGGTCAGTGCTGGCAGGTTTTAACTCTGTCCCTCTTCACGGTAATTCATTAAGGGACAGAGACCATGCTTTTTAAATCCGGATCAGGCAAAGAGTCTGACTAATGGGGACAGAGCTTTCATTCATTAGCGCGGCTGGGGACAGGGGCTTAGCATTTTATGGTGACAGAGACCTTTTTCATTCAGCAAATCACTCTTTTCCATTAAACTAATGAAAGAACACAAAATAAGGAATCCTATTAAATACGGGGTGTTAAAAATGGAATTAAGACAGCTGCGTTATTTTCTCGCTGTAGCAAAACATAGAAATTTCACGAAGGCAGCTGGGATCCTCCTTGTATCTCAGCCGGCTCTTAGCAAAATGATCAGAAGTTTAGAGGAAGAACTTGGCGAAAAGCTGATTGAACGAACCAATAAAGTGACTGAGCTTACAGATGCAGGAAGAGTTGTATACGAGTATGCGGCGAATATTTTAAGCCTGACGGAGGATTTATCCCGTTCTCTAGAGGATATGACAGATTTAAGAAGAGGCGAGATTTCAATAGGGATTCCCCCGATTATCGGCAGTTTGTTTTTTCCTAGGGTGCTTGCTGCGTTTCATAATGAATATCCCAATGTGAAAATTGATATTAAGGAATACGGTGCCAAAAAGGTGGCAGAAAGTATTCTGACGGGAGAAATAGAAATAGGTGTCGCTGTTATTCAAATGATCAGCCTGGAGGATTTTGAAGTCTATCCTATTGTGAAAGAGGATATGGTTGTACTGGTGAACGAGAACCACATTCTAGCTAAAAGGGACAGTGTAGCTTTGAAGGACCTCAAGAATGAGGAATTCATTTTCTATAATGAAGATTTTGCTCTTTTTGAGCTTGTCAGGCAGCATTGCATCAGTGAAGGCGGCTTTGAACCGGATATTCTTTTTCAAAGCTCCCAGTGGGATTTTATGTCGGAGATGGTGGCAGCTGGAATGGGAATTACAATTCTTCCCCAATCCATTTGCAACAGAGTGCAGAACCGTTCTGTTGTCCAGGTTGCCTTAAAAGACACCACGCTTAAATGGAAGCTTGCCATTATTGCTGCAGAAGGCCGGTATGTATCACATGCCAGCAGAGCTTTTATTGATTTTCTGATAGAAGGAAAGAAATCGTTGCTCCCCCAGCATAACCAATAGTTATCGCATGCATAATAATTATGTATTTCACGAATATTTAATTGTGTAGTACAGTTTATATTGACATTCAATACAGGAGAATCCTTATGAACGGCCGCCATCAAGTTGGTATGGATAATTAATGGAATACACAGATACATCAAATAAAGAAATTTCCACTCATTTAAAAATAGTGGAAGACCTGTAAGATATTGCTCCGGACGTTGCCGACATGATTATCGATTTCGACAAGCGAAGTATATGCAAGAGAAGGATTGACAAACATGCACTTGTTACGATCTCTTCATTGGTTAACAGGGTACTAAACCTCAGCTTAAGCTTCATTTAAATACAGGACTTACAGCTGGTATAACAAGAAAAGAAATTGTTGAGTCCATTATTCAGCTGATTCCTTATACTGGTTTCCCAAGAGTGCTGAATGCCCTTAGAGTTGCCAATAAGGTACTCGCTCAACGAGAAGAACAAACAAACTAAATGAATTTGATAAGAGGCCTTATCGGGCTCTTTCCTTTTTTAGGAGGAAAAGAATGAAACTCCTCATCATTATTGCCCAAGTAATTTTGATTAACTGTTTTTTCCTGCTCGGCATGCTTATCAATCATATGAGCGGTCTCCCAATACCATCAGGCATTATCGGAATGATTTTGCTGCTGGCAGCCCTGTATTTAAAAATCATTAAACTTAAGTGGGTGGAAATGGGAGCATCCTGGCTTCTTGCAGAATTGCTTCTATTCTTTGTGCCTTCTGCTGTAGGAGTCGTCCAAATACATGATTTGTTCAGCACGCTCGGGCTAAAGTTCCTGGCTATTATCATCATCAGCATAATAATTGTCATGGGTGCCACTGCCTACACAGCAGAAAAATTATATGAAAGGCGAATGAAATAACATGACGCTTTTATTCACAGCTTTAACCTACTTCATCTATATATGGACAAAGCGGATTAACGGCAAGTACAAAAGAATTTGGACTCATCCTCTTATTTTGTGTCCGGTTGCACTCATCTGCCTGTTAGCTGTCTTCCGATTTCCAGCTGCAGAGTATTTAACATCTTCCCGGCTTTTGACTGATATGCTTGGACCGGCAACCGTTGCTTTTGCCATTCCTATCTACAAACACAGACATTTAATAAAAAAATACTCATCCATCATTTTATTCAGTGTTGCTGCGGGTTCAATCGCGGCTATCATCTCTTCTTACTTTATGACCTTTCTCGTTAAGGCAAGTCCTGAGTGGATATTAAGTGTTCTTCCCCGTTCAATCACTACTCCTATTGCGATTGAAGTTTCAAAAGGAATCGGAGGGCTTCCTGCCTTAACAACGGTATTTGTGATTATTACAGGAATCGCAGGCGGAATAATTGGTCCGCAAGTCATTAAGCTGCTATCCATTCGTTCCCCTATAGCGAAAGGGCTAATGCTTGGTATGGCAGCGCATGGCGTAGGAACCTCCAAAGCTATGGAATATGGTGAGCTTGAAGGAACTTTCTCAAGCCTTTCTATGATCCTGGGTGGATTTATGACTCTTTTATGGTCCTATTCCCTTATACCTATGCTGATAAAGGTATTTTCTTAATAAAAGGCTGTTTTCGCAAAGATTATTGCTAATAGTATGGTCTTATAACGCGTATAAAGATTAGCATCGTCGCATCTTTTCTTAAAATACGCGGGGTATTCATGCTCTATATTCACTTAATTGCATGAAAAAACAACAAAGTTTAAGATAAAAAACTGACCTATGTTTCCCGCATCAGATCAGTTTTATCTTTTTACTTACTATTCCGCAAAAACATTTAATTCTAATAAACTTTTTATTTCGGACAAGATCTTTAAAAGCCTGCCAGAATAAGCTTATCTCTACATATTTAGTGGATCTTGATTAAAATTTTCTGTTATTTTCAAATAAAACTATTGACTCGAAATATCATTATTCTGGCTCCAGTGTTCGCCTCTCTATGGGTGAAGCTCGGCAGCCGCCAGCCCTCTACACCTAAGAAATTCTCGCTTGGTCTTTTGTTCGCTGGATTGTCATTTTTGATCATGATTATTCCTGCTTATATGAATGGTACAGATTCTCTAGTAAGTCCTATGTGGCTTGTTCTAAGCTTCCTGCTCGTTGTAATCGGCGAGCTTTGCCTTTCCCCTGTTGGACTTTCTACAACAACAAAATTGGCGCCTGCTGCATTCTCAGCACAAACGATGAGCCTCTGGTTCCTTACAAGTGCTTCCGCACAGGCAATCAACGCACAAATTGTACCTTTGTATAATGCCAAAACAGAGATTGTATACTTTGGAGTGATCGGTGGTCTTTCCATTGTACTTGGCATTCTGCTGCTTTTAGCTGCGCCTCGTATTTCTAAATAATGAGAGGGATTCTATAATTCTTTTTTAAAAGGGCTGCGGCCGCTAGTCAAAAGACTTGCGGAGGCAGCTCTCTTATTCATTTGAGGTAAATAAAAGCCATCCGACGGTGTGTCAGATGGCTACAGGGGGCTAAGAGGAAAAAGGAAGAATAATTTTGGCTCTTGTTCCTTCAGCGGAACTCTCTACTACTTCGATATCTCCAGAATGCAGCTTCATGATTTCCTTGCTTACTGCAAGACCAAGGCCCTTGTTCTCTTTCTTTGTTGTAAAGAAAGGAGTAAACAAGTGCTTAAATACTTGCCGGTCCATTCCTATGCCGTTATCTTCAAGATAAATTTCAATCGCTTTTTTGCTTAACCGGTAATACAGTTTGATTTCATTGGCACAATCGCCATCTCTTTCCATACACGCTTCAAAAGCATTTTTTGCAATGTTCAAAAGAACTTGTGAAATTCTCTTCGTATCAACTTGTATTAGGGGATTTTGAAAGTTAGCTATATAGGAGAACGTGCAGCCGTATTTCTCAGCTTCATTTTTCGTATGGAGAACCACTTCGTCCAGAAGCTGGGACAATTGAACTTTTTCTTTATTTAAAAGCAGAGGATAATTATCAAAAAGAAATTCAAATAAAATATCATTCGCCCGGTCCAAGTCGGAATAGCCAAATGAGTTGCCTTCCATTTTGACTAAGTGAGGTTTAACCTGATTGAAAAAACCTTTTATATTACCTGAGTTTCCTGACATTTCCTTTGATATGTTCGAAGCCAGATTCTTAAAGGTACTTAAATTCTCTGGAACGGCAGTAATTTCTCTGAGTTTTTTCAATGATTCTTCCAGTTCGGCATTTTTTTCCAAGAGGGATATGTTTGCATCAATTAAATTCATCTCGAGATTTTTCATTGCGTTATAAACTGGTTCTAGTGATTCCTCTTTATTAACACAGAAAATATGAATGAGATCCTTCGTTTCGTATTGAACGTAGAGATCAAATAAGCATAATGTTTTTGTTTTAGTCTTCAGATTTAATTCAAACTTTGATATGGAAGGTGTATCCAGAAGGAATTTTATAGCTTTTTTCTTGCTGCCGATTCCTACTATATCAAGAAAGGAAATCGCTTCATCAAATTCGAGAAACGTCTTTCTTGAGACAGCCAGAATGTTTAATTTTCGATCCACCAAAAAATAAGGAAATGGGATCTTTTCATATTTATTACCCACTAATTGCGTTTCCATGCTGAACAGCCCCTGTATTTATAATGAGCTCTTCCAGTTGAGACAGATCCTGTATAATCATCACATTTGGAGGACAATGAAATTCTAAATCATAATTGGAAGCAAGTCTTCCTCCTACCATAATCGTCGGAAAGAAGTCAAGTTTTTCCAGTTCATCAATATATTTTGAAATGAGCGGCAAATAGTATGCGATATTGGCCGAAATGCCAATAACTTCAGGCCTGAATTTTTCAGCAAATTCCACAGCATGCTGAAGCGGCAGGTTTGCCCCTAAACATTTTGTCTGCCAGCCACTTTCCTCAAAAATATTGGAAGCAATCTGGATGCCAAGATCATGCTGCTCTCCTTCTACACAGAAAAACATGGCTTTTCTTAAACCTGCTTTGCGCGTAAAAGAGTTTCTCTTCATTGTTTTATATTGCTTATAAATAAGAAGATTTTTGCACACTTGTGAAGCTACGTGTTCTTCGGCAACGGTTATCGCATTTTCTTCCCACTGTTCCCCAATATAATACATGGCTTCTTTCAGCGCTTCATAAAATCCTGAGCCTCTTTCCTTCTCTGGGAATTCTTCTGCTAAATACTCCCACACCTGGTTTACTCTGCCGCCCAAAAGCAGATCTCCCAGTTTTTCTATTTCTATACCCACACTATCACCTGCCTCTATATTTTTGAAATTTTATGTTAACTTTTCAGCTAATTAAAGAGTAACATAATTTCAAACCAGAATAAACGGCAATCTGGGGAATAACACACATATAAGATTTCACTCTGCCCTGCATATATTGACTCTTATTTCTGCCTATTTTCACATATTTTTCATTAAATGACAAAAGATAAACTATCGCAATGTTGAACGGATAAACTTCATAAAAAGGTTTTATCAGAGAAACTAAATGAAAATCTCCATTTACTGGATCTTTAGCTCCATACATTTTGTTGAGACTGCAAGAAGCAATACCGCCCTTGTCAGAAGAAGGTTACGAACATCGGAACTAAAGCTTGAGAGCTTTACTGTCGGTGAGTACTCGCATACTAAAGTCGAAGACATGTATCTTGAAAACAAAGCAGATAAAAAAACACTTCAGACAATCAGACAAAGACTGAATTCAACAGTAAACAACATTGTCATTGAATCCGGATACATTGAAAAAATACTGCAAGACAACCAGACGATACTTTTCCCGACCATAAACCATACGGAAAGACCTGATGAAGCAACTGGCAGTCTGCTGGCTGGCCGCATCGCCATTTTTACAGATGGCACCCCTTTGTCTTGCTTGTTCCGACAAGCTTACATCATTTTTTCTATTCGACAGAGGATCAATTTCGGAAAATCTTTGCGTATTTTGAGGTTTGCTGCGTTTTTGCTCTCTCTTTTGGCACCGAGTCTTTATATTGCCATGATGAATCACCATCAGGGGCTTATTCCAACTTCACTTTTAATAAGTCTCTATGATTCTGACAAACTCATAACAAATTACATAAGAAAAATTACTTTTATTAACCTCGAATATATTTCTTCGTTTCTCCTGCTGCTAGCTCTTGGACTTTTCTATATGATCAAAATGAGAAAGAAAATTCCAAAGTAAAACCCCGGGAATTCCCGGGGTTTTACTTTATTTATGCCGACATCCGCTTCTCTGCAGCCACGGCAGGGTCTTCTGCTTTTTTTGCATTCTTTATTTTTGGTACAGGTATGAAAAAGCTGCTGAAAGGAATGAATTGAATAATCCGTATGCCTGCAACTGCAATGAGAAGGACAGCCACGAACATGACGGCCACATATTTCATATCCCAATAGCTTTGAGGCAAGTGTCTCGCCATTAGATAAAGAATCAATGGATGTACTAGATAGATTCCCATGGAATATTGTCCAAGAATGACCAATGGCTTTTTGATCACAGCCCATTTAGATAGAAAAGGATAGATTCCGACTACAGCTAGTGACAGCAAGGGAATATTTATTAAGTTGGAGATTCTGCGGTTTGAGACATAGCCATTCAATGTGTACTCCACAATCGCTCCTGCGAAAATGGCAATTGAAATGAAGAGCATGAGCCATTTCCGTTTTTTCGTTAGAGCGACAATGCCTTCCCAGTAAAACGCCATAAAACCGCCAAACGCAAAATAGAAAATCCAGATCGGCATAAAGGATTTGCCTCCGAGATAATCACCCAGCGGACCTTCAATGTTCGGATGAAATCCATAAAGTTTATAGCTGATGATAAAGGAAATGAAAGCAAAGACTAAAATAAGCGATTGAGTCTTAAAAATCTTTTGGATAATTGGAAAAATAATATAAAATTGCACAACAATCGCGATAAAGTAGAGATGGTAAAACGCATTTCCGCTTAAAATGGTGCCTGCCTCTTTCCAAGGATCTGCAAATTCCCATTTTTCATAGTAAAATCGCAAATAGCGGTATATGGCACTCCAAAGAAGAAAAGGAATTAAAATCTTTGAAATACGCGTTTTCAGGAAATAGCCTAATTTGAACTTCTTCCTTGTCAGAGGATAAAATAACAGAAACCCGCTGATCAGTGCAAAAATTGGTGTTCCGAATCTTCCTATCTGATTAAGGAAGTACGTAAAGCTGTTGTATGTATCATTGTTCATCGCGGAGTTCGTTGCAGAGACATGGACGCCAACCACCATCAAGCATGCTATTGCTCTTAAAAAGTGAATCTCAAATAGATAGGTTTTCTTTTGGCCTGTTTCGGATTTAGCCATCTTTTTTCATCTCCTCTCCTTTACTTTCTTTTTTCGAATCCTCTCTTATTTTAAAGAGAAATAAAGGAGATATGGGGGCAATTATGGAAAACTGTCCATTGGTCTCGGTTTTTAAAAGGGGACATATGCTTCAGTAACAGGGAAATGAAAGCGCTTTTCCTTTACACATCAGAATAAGGATATAGTCCCCTTTATTAAAATAAGATTAAAAATAAGTGAAAAAGTCGTATTTTGCAGATTAAAGGAAAATGAGGATGATATTGGTTAATTTCGAGCGAAAGAAGAATTAAGATTTAGTCATCTGTCTATTCTAAAGATTGTTCAACAAAAAAGAAGCAAGAACATCCGCGATGTTCTCGCCTCTCATTTACAATATTTTGCGTCTTCCTTTTCTCGTAAGGGCATAAACTAAATATAAAATAAACCCAATAACACTTCCGGAAATAATCGATCCGATGAATACAGCAGCAATTTCCTGCAAGCCTGCTGGACTTTTAAGCTGCGTTAAATGGAAAACGAGGAAAAGTACAGAAGGGACAAGCAGCCATACATAAATTTTTTTCATGATGTATCTCCTTTTAAATACATCTATTTTATCTTATTTTCAATTCATTTCTCAAACTTTATTATCCAAAATAAAAGATTTATCTTGCCTAAATCAGATAGGATTATTTGTTTTCATATTCTAAAATTTGACCATATGAAAAACGATGACAAAGAAAAGTAATCTATGCTGCATTCTAAAGCAAGTCGGAGATGGTGCAAGCCAGATGAAAAGGGATAGATAAAAAAAAATGAAGAATTATAAACGATGCTTCTTATCCAGAGAGACGGAGGGACTGGCCCGATGATGAATCTTTCATTACCTTAAAAGGGATTTGGCTCAAAATCAAACCAAACTTATCGGATTTATAAAAGGCTGTTTTCTCAGAGATTGTTGCTGTTCATAAATGCTTTTATCACGCATTTTAACTTGCTTCGAGGCATCTTTTCCTAAAGTTTCTGCAAAATCAAGGTCCTCCAGCTGAAATTTAGAGTGTGAAGCAACAAAGTTTAAGAAAAGAGCCTTTTAAAAAGCCTCTAAAACCTATTTACCAATTGCTTACCGATCTGTTTTCTGAAACGTAATGCTTTTCACACCTTCTGTTTCTGTATCAAATTCCACCGTAACATAAAGGCCGTATTCTTTGCCGTCTTCTCTCATCCATAGCTTGAACTTTTCTTTTGCCGTGCGAAAACCAATTTTTTCTCTACCTATATGAAGATAATCAACAATTTCTGCTTTTGGATATTTTTCTTCTGTCTTTTTTAGTGCAATTCTGGACCATTTTGCATATTCAGGGGGCCTGGTCTCTGTAATTACCGGTTTTACAGCTGCAGTACCGGGGGACTGACAGAGCATGTTCAGACAAATAATCCACGTAATCATGGACAGTTCCCTCCCGTTTTTTTATTAGGGTGTTTTCGCAAGGATTGCTGCTATTCGTATGCTTTTAGAAAACGTATGAAAATAGGCTTCGTGCATCTTTTCTTAAAATTTCCGCCTAACTGGAAGGTATATTCAGTAAAAAGAGGCGAGAAAACTGCAAGGTTTAAGAAAAGAGCCTTTCTATATATTTACATTTGTATTCTTGTTAGGAATTTATCTAAATAGAAAAGATCCTTTATTAGTGTGGCACTTTTCCTTTAAAACATGTATGAATCCTTCAATGCGCTCAATTTCTCAATTAATTGAAAATTAACCGTATACCTTTCTTTTTAACCATGCTATACTTAAAAAAAGATTGATAATGATTCTCATTATTAAAGGAACGATGCACATGAACTTATATCAATGCCCAAAAGGCACAAAAGCTACGATAAAAGATCTTCCGCAAACAGATGATCTCACATACAGACGTTTTGTCTCACTTGGAATGAACATCGGCTCAAGTATTTGCCTGAAGCAAAAATCAGCTTTTGGCGGTCCGTGCATCGTTGAATGCAACGGAAAATGCATTGGGCTTAGAAAACTGGATGCCCTTCGAATTGAGGTTGAAAAAAGATGAATACCATCGCCCTTTTAGGAAACCCCAACACGGGAAAAACAACTTTATTTAATGCATTGACGGGTTCCTACGAATATGTCGGAAACTGGAGCGGTGTAACAGTTGATAAAAAAGTAGGCCAATTAAAGCAGAATGCGGGCCAGATTGTTGATCTGCCCGGTGTATATAGCTTAAATCCCCTTTCGAATGATGAAGCAGTTGTATCCAGATACTTACTGTCAGAAGAATTTGACGGGTTCCTGAATGTTGTAGATGCCTCGCAGCTAGCTCAAAATCTGCACCTTACTCTGCAAATGCTTGAATACGGCAAGCCTGTTACGATTGGTTTAAATATGATCGATGTAGCAAAGCTCAGAGGAATAAAAATAAAGCACGAACAATTAGGAAAACTGCTAGGCGTTGAAATTGTTCCGGTCATTGCCAGAAATGAAAAAGGCTGTAAGGAGCTTGTCGCCTCGTTAGGTAAATGGAGCAAAGAACAATCCTTTGTAATTGACTATGGACAAGAAGCGGAAACCATTCTTTCTGAAATGATGGTGCTGCTCGAAAATACCGAACATGCCAGATGGAAAGCTATACAGTTTATCATCGGCAACAGTGAAATGGAGAAGCATCTATCAAAAAATCAGCATTACAGCCAATTACAGGAACTGCGAAGCACGCTGTCGTCTTCTCTCAAGCAGCCTCCTGAAGCTTATTTTCACCACCAGCGCCAGCTGAAAATTGATGCACTGCTTGAAAAAGTCCTTACATATAGTGCACAGGAAAAAACAGCTCTTTCCGAAAAGATTGACCGGATTGTAACGCATAGATTTCTTGGAATTCCGATTTTCCTTGGAATCATGTATCTTGTGTTTCAGCTCACGTTTGCATGGGCCGGTACCCCGCTTTCTGATCTTTTGGATGGAATCTTTAATGGGACCTTAAAGGATTGGGCGCTTGCTGGCCTTTCAGCCGTTGGTGCATCTGAATTTATCAAAGCACTTGTAACAGATGGTATTATTGCAGGAGTCGGCGGAGTCCTTGTCTTCCTTCCGCAAATCTTTGTCCTGTTTTTCTTCATCTCCTTGCTTGAAGATTCAGGGTACATGGCAAGAATCGCGGTTGTGATGGACAAATTTATGGAGTATTTCGGTTTGAACGGAAAAGCATTCATCCCAATGATCATCGGGTTTGGCTGTAATGTGCCAGGTATCATGGCGGCAAGGACGATTGAGCAATCAAAGGAAAGGCTGCTCACCATATTGGTTACTCCCTTCATGTCCTGCTCAGCAAGACTTCCAGTTTACGCCTTGTTTGTAGGAGCCTTTTTCGACCAGAATCAGGCGCTTGTTGTTCTCTCGCTTTATGTACTCGGTATTGTACTGGCACTCGTCATTACAAAAATCCTTTCCATGACGATGCTGAAGGAAGAGCGTTCCTTCTTCGTTATTGAACTCCCCCCTTATCGTCTGCCGCAAGGAAAAACACTACTGCGCAGCACGTGGGATAAAGGAAAAGGCTTTGCACGAAAAGCCGGAACTTTCGTTTTTGGAGGTTCCGTTGCCATTTGGCTCCTGACTTACGCAGGACCAGGGGGATTGAATGTATCAATGGACCACAGCTTCCTTGCCTTGATTGGAGGTTTGCTGATTCCAATCCTTGCGCCAATCGGATTTGGCACTTGGCAGGCAGGGGCTTCTCTTCTGACAGGCTTTTTGGCCAAGGAAGTTATCGTTTCTACCATGTCCATTATTTATGCCGTATCTGAAAGCGAATTGGGAAAATCACTGCAATCCTTTTATACGCCATTATCAGCCTACAGCTTTATGGTTTTCGTTCTATTATATATTCCATGTCTTGCAACGGTTGCCGTTATCAAACGAGAAACGGGCTCTGCAAAATGGACAGCATTCTCAATCATATACCCGCTCGTCATTGCTTACGGATTGTCCCTTCTGATCTTCCAAATCGGTAGCTTTGCGGGACTCGCTTAATCCATTTAAAAGGTGGTAGAAGAACATGCTCATTAACATACTGATCGGTTTATTGATTTTCGGCTATGCCGGATACACAATCTTCAGGCACGTCCAAAAAAGCAAAAAAGGAAAATGCGCTGCATGCGAGCTGAACAAATCCTGCAGCAAGCAAGTTTGCACCATCCCTGAAATCAAACGTGAGGATGATGGCCATTCGTTATCGAAGCCGAATGCGCTTTAATATAAAGGAACAGTCTTCCAGATGAACCTAGACCTGTCAAGTAGACTTTGTTAAGAAACTGCCTTATGCGGCATGAGTTCGATATTCCACTGAACTCATGCCGTATTTGTTTTGAATTCGGATTTCGTTATGGATTTAGAGACTTCTTCAAAGGTTTCTGGTGAACAGAAGCAGGGCATCTCGCATTGAGATGGCTGAAAAAGTTCTCTACGCATTTGTCTAAGCAGTTGCCTCTGGTAAGTCCATAACTTTCTACTGTTTGAATGTAAGTTGGATTCGTAAACTGGAAGCCTTGATCACTGTGTAAGATGGCTCCTTTTTCGAATCCTTTTTCTTTTAACTGGCGTATGGTTTCCATAACGAGAGTTATTCCTTGATGCTGGCCAATTGTATATGCGACAATCTCGTTATGGTACAGATCCTTTATAGCACGGTCATAAATCCATCTGACAAAACTGTTCGGTAATGGCATTTCTCGAATGCCCTTCCAGATAAAGTTCAACAGCTTGCTTCTTTAAAAGTGTGAAAAGAATTAATTAGTTTTTTCTCCATAAAAAAAGAACCTCCAAGAAGACTACCTAAAATCTTATCACTTCTAGATAAGGGTCAGGTTTTTTTATGTCTATTTGAGAGGTACTATATCACAGAGTAGGCAGGCTTTTTTTCATTCTTTCGGTCTACTCCTGCAATTACATATTTAATGCGATGTTTGTTAATAATTCCCTTAAAAAGATATCTATAAAATATTATATTTAAATTGGCATTTACCTACTTGAAAAAATATATTTTTAGGTTACATTTAGTAAAGTGCCTTAGAAAGGTTTATGCCCTTTTATTAGGGATGATAACTTACTGCAAGGTTGTCTGAAAAGTACAGGATTAGGGTATTAATCCACAAACACAGTGTAAGATCTTTTTTAAGCAATTCATTATGGTGGTGAACATTTTGTATTCAACTCTAAAAAGAATATTGATCGGGAAGCCTTTAAAATCCAATCAATTGGCAGAACAGCGGCTGAACAAGCTGAAAGCCCTTGCCGTATTATCCTCTGATGCTCTTTCTTCCGTTGCTTATGGAACAGAGCAAATATTGATTGTATTGGCCACCATAGGTTTTATCGCCTTCTGGTATTCCATACCAATCGCAATTGCCGTTTTGGTGCTGCTAACCGCCCTGATCTTTTCTTATAGACAGGTTATCTATGCTTATCCTCATGGCGGCGGAGCTTATGTCGTATCAAAAACAAATCTTGGCGTCACTCCTGGATTGATTGCCGGCGGCTCTCTTCTTGTCGACTATATATTGACTGTAGCTGTTAGTGTGACTGCAGGAACGGATGCTATTACATCTGCATTTCCTTCACTGCATGCTCATAGGGTTGCCATCTCGGTCATTATGGTTATTATTATTACAATTCTAAATTTAAGGGGTTTGACGGAATCTGCTACATTCCTTGCCTACCCTGTTTATTTATTTGTTGTCGGACTTATTATTTTGATTTTATTCGGCATCTTTAAAGTCGCAACAGGTCAGGTGCCTCCTGAAACTCATGCACCCCTAGGAGCAGCCGTTCCAGGGATCAGTTTATTCCTCTTATTGAGAGCATTTGCATCAGGCTGTTCAGCTTTGACCGGTGTTGAAGCGATCTCAAATGCAATACCAAACTTTAAAGAACCGGCACCAAGGAATGCAGCCAACACCCTTTTAATGATGGGCGGTTTGCTGGCTATTCTTTTCACAGGAGTCACTCTATTGGCTTTTTGGTACGGGATTGCACCTAAAGCCGATGAAACAGTTGTCTCCCAGATTGCTTCCGAAACGTTTGGCAGAAACTTTATGTATTTTTTCATTCAGGCATCAACTGCTCTGATTCTAGTTCTTGCAGCCAATACAGGCTTTTCAGCTTTCCCGCTGCTTGCCGTTAACCTTGCATCAGACAGGTATATGCCTCGTATGTTCCTTTTAAGAGGTGACAGACTTGGATACTCGAATGGAATCCTGGCCCTTAGCATTGGATCCATTATTCTCATAGTCGCCTCAAACGGTCAGACAGAGCAGCTGATCCCGCTTTACGCAGTTGGAGTATTTATACCTTTTACTCTTGCTCAGACAGGTATGATCATTAAGTGGTTAAGGGAAAAACCGAAGGGCTGGGGCTTTAAGCTTGCAATCAACCTGCTTGGCGCGCTTATAACAGCAACGGTTCTTGCTATTTTCTTTATAACAAAATTCAACCAAGTATGGTATGTGCTGCTGTTCCTGCCTGCGATCGTTTTCTTGTTTAAACGGATTCATAGGCACTATGATGATGTTGGCCAGCAGCTTCGTATTAATGCAGAGGAAAAAATACCCCCTATAGAAGGGAACGTCATCATTGTTCCTGTAGCAGGGATTACTAAGGTAGTAGAGAATTCTCTGAACTACGCAAACAGCATTGGCGACCAGGTTATCGCTGTTTACGTTGCCTTTGACCGTGAAAGTGAAAAGAAATTCGAAGAGAAATGGAAAAAATGGCAGCCTAATGTGCGGCTTGTCACGTTTGTTTCCCAGTATCGAAGTTTGCTTCGTCCGATTGGACGGATTGTCGATGTCATTGATGAAAAAGCAGAGGAATACAATTATGAAGTAACAGTTCTTATTCCTCAATTCATTACAAAGCAAAGCTGGCATTATATTTTGCACAATCAGTCCAGCATTGTCCTGAGAACGTATCTTCTTTACCGGAAAAATATCATTGTTACCACAGTTCCATATCGTTTTACAAAATAAGAAAAGCGCACCGGATCAAATCCGGTGCGCTTTTTCTCATCCTATTTTCCGCATTGGTGGTTTTTGTTCATTCAAGCCGCTGTGTCTTCTTCCATACAGGAAGTAGACAACTAGTCCGATTACCAGCCAGATGCCGAAGAATTGCCAAGTGATTGCCGGAAGCTGAAGAACCAAATATCCGCAAAAAACGAAAGCAAGAATTGGCACGACCGGTACAAATGGTACTTTAAATCCAGTGTTAGAAGCCATTTTATTTTTTCGGATATAGAGAATCCCTACAGATACGGTCATAAAAGCAAACAATGTTCCGATGTTCGTTAGCTCTGCCAGCTGTCCAAGCGGGATAAGCCCTGCAAAAATGGATACAGCAACGAATGATACCCATGAAGAAAAAACAGGGGTATTTTTTTCCGGACTGACTCTTGACAACCGCTTTGGAAGAAGACCGTCACGGCTGATGGCATAAAACAAACGAGTCTGTCCATACATCATAACGAGCAGTACCGTTGTCATACCAGCAATCGCACCAATTGAGATGAGCCCTGCTACCCAATCCTGATGGATAAATTTGAGAGCAAATGCAACTGGGTTCGTAACATTTAATTGATCATAAGGAACGATCCCTGTAAGAATGGCTGAAACAACAATATAGAGCACTGTACAAATTAAAAGTGAAGTAATAATACCAATTGGCATATTCCGCTGAGGATTCTTCACTTCCTCAGCAGCAGATGATACAGCATCAAAGCCGATATAAGCAAAGAATACTGTAGCTGCACCGGTTGCAACACCTTGGAAGCCAAACGGCATAAATGGTGTCCAATTCTCCGGTTTTACATACCACACCCCTACAACAATAAATAAGATAACGATTGCTAATTTGAGGATAACCATGAAAGCATTAAAACGTGCTGATTTTTTTGCGCCTTGGGTGATCAGCAAGGTAATTAATAATACAGCAAAGATAGCTGGAATGTTAATGTAGGTTCCATGTGCCGGATCATACGCTCCAGATAAAGCTTTTGGAAGATGGATGCCGAAGCCTTCAAGAAATCCTTGAAAATATCCAGACCAACCTACAGCTACAGCTGAAGAAGCCAGTCCATATTCCAAAATCAGATCCCATCCTAAAATCCAGGCAATCAGTTCTCCGAATGTTGCATAGCTGTATGTGTAGGCACTGCCTGACACAGGTACAGTTGACGCGAACTCAGCATAGCATAGCGCCGCAAACACACAGGCAATGGCTGACATCACAAAGGAAATAACAAGTGCTGGCCCAGCATGTTCAGCCGCAGCTACTCCAGTCAGGACGAAAATCCCTGTACCGATAATTGCTCCGATTCCAAGCATCGTTAAATCAAATGCACCAAGCTCTTTTTTTAACGTGACGCTTTTCTGGCTAGTCTCTTTAATTAACGTTTCAATCGATTTTTTTCTAAATAGTGCCATAAACATCCCTCACCTGCTTTTACATAATATTCTGAAATCTCAAACTATACTTTATAGGAATAATTTAATCGTTCTAGGACGAAATTGCAAATGTTTTCTGGAAATTTATTAAATATATTGTTTCATACGGAGGAATCTAATTCCAGTTTCTTCAATTTTATGGACAGTTCGTCACTTAAGCTCAGTAAATGTATTTTTGAAAATATTGGAATATATCTTAATACTATTAAAACGTTATGCACATTCCTGCTCCCTAAACCACTTCTTTCTGGTTTAACTTCTTTGATAAAAAGGAACATTAATACTATTACCAGAAAGAGAAGGAGCTGTTATTGGATGAACCAGCAAGAATTAAGAGATAAAATTTTAAGCATAATTGATGAAAATAAAGTCGGAACTTTGGCTACTGTAAAAAACAACAAGCCTCACTCCCGCTATATGACTTTTTTTAATGAAAGCATGACTCTATACACACCAACAAATAAAGAAACACATAAAACAGAAGAAATCGATGAAAACCCAAATGTGCATATCCTGCTTGGATATGACGGAGAAGGTGTCGGAGATACGTTCGTAGAAATTGAAGGAATAGCATCCATTAAAGATGATAATGAAACCAAACACAAGCTTTGGAACAAGAGCTTGGAGCCATGGTTTGAAGGTCCCGACGATCCTGAATACATCGTGCTTGAAATTAAGCCTTCTAAAATTAGACTGATGAATATGAAAGATAACTCTCCTCAGACATTGGAAATGTAATGAAAAGCGCTGGACAATGGGCCAGCGCTTTTTTAGTTATGGCATTTTGTTCCCGTTTGGATAGATTATACAGAGATTTGCATAGATAATCTGAGGTTTTGAGTAGATTCTGATGGATTTTGGATAGATTTTCTGGAAATTTGGATAGATTTTCTGGAAATTTGGAGAGATTTCTGCCTTAAAGGTCCCGGGCTCGATTAATCATTTCCTTTTCAGCCGAAGCCAATACTTCCGCACCCTTTTTAAAGCCCTTCTCTTATACTCTGCTTCAAGTAATGAGCCGCTAATTCAGGATAATCTTCAATCTCTAGTTTCCCCTTCTCACTTATCGTATAAGAGCCCCTGCCTAATTTCAGAAACCAGCCATAATAATTTTTACCGAGAATCGAAAGCGTTTTTTCTCCTGTCCCCATTTCCCTCAAACCCTTTGGAGACAGAGGTCCGTACTGGTTCAGAAGAGCAGCAATATGGATGCATTTCTCTTTATAGGCAGTGAGAATCTTTTTTTTGCTGCTGCCGCCGATATTATAATCGCCGTTCCGCCCGCTGATTTCATCCAAAATCTTTTTTCTTTTTAGCTTGCTTCGCTGCATGCTTTTCTTGCGGTCAAACGGCTCTGGAGAAATCACAATTTCCATACTGGTTCTGCCTTTACTGAATGTCACAAGTATAAGTCCAAGCTCAAGCCGTTTGATCAAATGGCAAATATCATGCCACTTCTTTGAACGGCGGCTGTATTTTGGTTTCGGAATGGCGATATAAACAAGATCAGTGATTCGCTGCCTTTGAGTAGCTTGAACAAGCAAATCAATATTCAAGTTAAGTTTCAGCTCAATGATGACTAATTCATCATCCTTTAAAGCTGTGACATCACAATGGTTAACTTCCCCATTTACTGCAAAGCCTTTATTCGTAAAATACTTTCTGACAGGTTCATATAATTCTGTTTCATATCGCTTTTCTTTCATAACTGTCCCTCTCACCTTCTTGTAGACAGTATATCATTTTCATTTCTTTCAAAGCGTTACGATCCGTACAAATGTTCAGCACGTTGGCAGAATCTGCTTCATGGCTTCTTTTCTTAAGGCTGTTTTCGCAAAGATTGTTGCTATTCGTATAGTCATAGACCACGCATAAAGATTAGCTTCGTGGCATCTTTTCTTAAAATTTGCAACTGTATTCTTGCTCTTTATTTACTTAAATGGATGAAAAAACAACAAAGTTTAAGAAAAGAGCCTTTCTTAAAGCTTGAGCCCATATCATATTCAGAAAAAGAACCTGCTCGACTGAACAGGTTCTCCCCTTCTTACATCATCGCGTCCAAAAATTCTTTCGTCCGCTGTTCCTTTGGATTTTCGAAAAAATCCCTTGGATGACCAACCTCGACAATTCTTCCTTCATTCATGTAGACAATCGAATCGGCAACCTCTCTGGCAAAGCCCATTTCATGCGTTACAATGATCATAGTCATGCCTTCTTCAGCGAGTCCTTTCATCGTTTGAAGCACCTCTCCGATGAGTTCCGGATCTAGAGCAGATGTAGGTTCATCAAATAGCATGATGTCAGGGTTCATGGCCAGGGCTCTTGCAATGGCAACACGCTGCTTTTGGCCGCCGGAAAGCTTGTTCGGATACACATCTGCTTTATCCTCAAGTCCAACTTTTTTCAAAAGCTCCCTAGCCTCCTGTACAGCCTTATCTTTAGGTGTTTTTTTCACTTGAGTCGGTGCTTCTATAACATTTTCGAGAACAGTTTTATGAGGAAACAGATGAAAGTGCTGGAATACCATACCGATTTTCTGACGGACCTCATCAATTTTGTGAGTAGCCTTTGTCACTTCTTTACCTTCGATGATGATCTTGCCATTATCTTTTTTTTCAAGGAAGTTCAGACAGCGAAGCAATGTGCTCTTTCCGCTTCCGCTTGCCCCGATCAAACAGACAACATCACTTTCCTTTACTGTCATATCCACATCCTTCAGCACATGCAGCTTCCCGAAGGATTTATTCAGCTTTTCAACCCGGATCATTTCTCTATCGCTCAATTTCCTTCCCTCCTATTGATCACTGATGGCCATGCGTTTTTCAATAGCATTCACAGCGAGTGTCAAAATAGCCACAAGGATTAAGTAATAAACCGCTACAATCAAAAGATAATTCATTTCATCGAAGTTATTGGAACCGATTGTCGTTGCAACGTTAAAGAGCTCATTCATCGAGATGAATGCAGCAAGCGAGGAATCCTTAAGTCCAATAATAAACTGGTTTCCAAGGGGCGGCAGCGCTCTGCGAAATGCTTGAGGCAAAATAATTCTGCGCATCGTTAAGCCTTTTGACATTCCGAGCGACCTTCCTGCTTCCATTTGCCCTTTATCAATCGACTGAATTGTACCGCGGAAAATCTCAGCAATATAGGCCCCATTATGAAAAGCAAGAGCAAGCGAGGCTGCCCAAAAGTCAGGCAAAAGGAATATTCCGCTGATGCCGAAATACAAAATAAAAATCTGAACAATTAACGGTGTCCCGCGGACAAGGTAAATGTAAATGTCTGATATGTATCCAAGCACCTTAAACTTGGAAAGCTTTAAAAAAGCAAAAAAGAGTCCGATAACAATTCCTACAAGGATTGAAACCACTGTCAGTTCAAGCGTAAGCAGCATGGCTTGAATAAAAACATCCTTGCTTTCAATCAATGTTTGAAAAAAATGCGAAAAGCTAGGCAAATTTCACAGCTCCTTTAGGTTATTTTTTCTCATTAGGATCTTTCGTAATATCTTCACCAAAATACTTTTTGCTGATTTTAGCCAGGGTTCCGTCTTTCTTCAGCTTCTCAATCGCTTCATTCACCCGTTTTAGAAGCTTTGGATTATCCTTTGGCAAAACAACTGCCTGTGCACTGCGCTCTATCAGCTGCTGTCCTTTTACTTTGAATCCTTCTTGGATAGAACTGCGCCCTGTAACAAAGTCTGTTATTACGGCATCATGCCTGCCGCTGCTCAGTGCCTGAAGTGCTGTAATATCACTGTCATAAACCTTCACAATCCCGGTATACTTTTTCGCAATATCCGCATAAGTGGAGCCCTTTGCAGCCGCTACTTCTTTCCCTTTTAAATCATCTACTGTTTTAATGCTGCTTCCAGGTCTCGTGAAAATCTGCGGACCGGAATAATAGTATGGTGTCGAGAAACTTACTTGCTTAGCCCGCATTGCATTAATGGTATGGCTAGCCACAGCTGCATCAGCCCTGCCTGTTTTTACTCCTTCTACGATCCCTTTGAACTTAATTCGCTTCGGTACTGGCTTTAAGCCAAGTTCCTTCGCAATTGCTTTCCCGACTTCTACATCAAACCCTACCATCGTCATATCATTTTTCACGTAGCTGAACGGCTTGAATTCTCCTGATGCTGCAAAAACAAATTCTTTCTTATTGATTAATTTCGATCCATCAGAAAGCTCATCTTTTTGCGCACAGGCTGAAAGTAAACTAACGAGAAAAATGATTGACAGAATCAGCTTTATACCAGCCTTCATGCTCGTCCCCTTTCTTGCAGGTCTTGTAAAATCCCGCTAAAAATGAATGAAAATTATGTATATTCAGTTTGGGTTTTCGATACCCTATTTTCCAGAATTGTAATCATTAGCATGCCTTTAAAGGTGCAAATTAGGGATTTTCACCCATATCGTTTCAGCAATAATACGGCTTTTTAATGATTGCGCTTTCAAATTCAACTGCTATGATGTTTATAGAAACGTTTCGACAAATAAACGTATCGGGAGTGGACCATTTGAAATTGCAAAAAATGACCATGTTGATTGCTCTGTTTAGCTTTGTGCTTTCCCTCACTTTTACGCCTTACGTTTCTGCTTCAGGAGATCAATGGAAAAAAGATGATGCCAGTCTCAGAAGCATCGCTAAAAAGACTTATTCCTTTTTCAAAGATTACACCGATCCTTCAACAGGGCTTACCTCAGATACAATCAGATATGAGAAAAGTGGACTGACAGAAGCTAAGCATACTTCTCCTACCAATGTCTCTATGTATATCATGAGCACTGTTTCAGCTGATCAGCTCGGGATCATCTCCCGCAAAGAAGCTGTATCCAGAATTCAAAAAACGTTAAAGACCTTGGAAAAATTAAAAAAGTGGAACGGGCTTTTTTACAATTGGTATAATACTGACGGTTCGCTGAAAACCGACTGGGGACAATTTATTTCTCAAGTTGATAATGGGTGGCTGTCCGCAGGATTGATTGTTGCCGGTCAAGCTTATAAAGAACTTAGGGGCGAAACATCACTTCTTGTAAAAAACATGGATTATTCTAAGCTATATGATCCTGCGATCGGTCAATTTTTCGGAGGATATGACGTTGCCAAAGGAGAAATGACGGCTCATCATTATGGCCTGTTTTACACAGAACCTCGCGTTGCAAGCTATATTGCAATCGGTAAAGGAGATGTACCAAAGGATCATTGGTGGAAAATGTACCGGACGATGCCTCCTGAATGGGACTGGCAGTCTCAGATTCCTTCTGGAAAAGAACAAACATATGATGGGGTTAAGGTTTTCGAGGGACATTACAGCTACAATGGGATAAGCTTTGTACCAACATGGGGTGGCAGCATGTTTGAGGCATTAATGCCAAGCCTTGTGTTAAAAGAAAAAGAGCTTGGAAAAAAAGCGCTAGGATTAAATAATGAACGATACGTTCACATGCAAATTCAATATGCAAAAGAAAAAGGATATGCTGCATGGGGCTTTTCTCCAGCAGCGACCCCTGACGGCTATAGTGAATTTGCAGCTACACCGCTTGGAACATCCGGATACAAAGATGATGGCACCGTAACGGCACATGCTACTTTCCTAGCACTTGAGTATGCTCCAATAGAAGCGAAAAAGAATATAAAAGCCCTACTAGCTCTTGATTGCTATGGAAAATACGGCTTTTACGATTCTGTCAATGTGAAAAGCGGCCAAGTGGCGAAAGCCTATCTTGCCCTTGATCAAGGAATGATCTTGACATCAATCGCCAATTACATGAAACATGGAGTAATTCGAAACTATTTCCATCATGATCCGATCGGACGAAATCCTGAGGAGTTATTGAGGAAAGAAGAATTTTCTATTCAATAAGATAGGCAGAATGGGCAGGGACGCTTATTAGCGAACCTGCCTCTTTTTTCTAGGCTCTTTTCTTAAACTTTGTTGCTTTCTCATCTATATTAGATGATTCCGAACCAATATACCGTTGTGAATTTTAAGAAAAGATGCCACGAAGTAAGTCTTAATACGTGTTCAAGGATAGTACGAATAGCAACAATCTCTGCGAAAAAAGACTTTTTCTAATAATGCCATCAGAAAAGCTTCCCTTTTACAGAGAAAAAGCACTTATAGAGGTATTTACTGTCCAATTATAGAGTCCTTCTGTCTAAACACTGCATTGTACTTCCGGAAAACTATTTACCGGCCAAACTAGCGCTTTTATTGCCTAAACCCCTTTTACAAATATACTCAAATAAAAAAGCTGTATCCCTAATAGTCTAGTCTAATGGGGATACAGCTTTTTCGCATTTATTTCATCCCTGAAATGTTATATCCATCAATGATATGCCTTTGGAAGAACATGAAGATCACAATGATCGGTACTACCATGAACGTGGAGCCAGCCATTTGAAGGGCGAAGTTGCCGCTGTATTGGCCTTTCAGCAAGGATAGTCCAACAGACAGCGTATAGAGACTCTCATCATTTGCAATTATTAATGGCCATAAGAAACTGTTCCAGCCTGCGATAAACGTTAATATGCCTTGTACGGCTAGGATCGGCTTGGACATCGGCAGGACAATCTGCAGGAAAACACGGAATTCGCCCGCTCCGTCAAGTCTTGCTGCTTCCAGGAGCTCTTCCGGAATGGTCGACATAAATTGCCTGAAAAGAAAGATGCTAAAAGCTCCAACTAATCCCGGCAGAACGATCCCCGCCATTGTATTGACCAGATGCATCTGATTTAAAATCAAGTAAACGGGAATCATCGTTACTTGGCCGGGAATCATCATTGTAGCCAGTACTAGATAAAAAAGCTTTTCTTTCCCTTTAAACGAGTGCTTTGCAAAAGCATAGCCTGCCATGGCATTTAAGAAAAGGCCTGCAAAGGAACAGAGCACAACGATAATGGTGTTTTTTAAGTAAACGGCAAAATTCATATTCTCAAATAAATTGCGAAAGTTATCCAATGTGAATTCTTTGGGCCACAAAGTGGGCGTCAGCTGCATAACCTCATTTTCCGTTTTAAAAGCGGAGAGAATCATCCAGATAAAAGGAAGAGCAAAAAGCAAACCGCCCAGTGTTAAAATAATTCCTGCTGTCCATTGCTGAGCACGCCCTGTTCTTACTTTGGGTGCGGACTCACTTCGAATGGGGGCCATTGTATTCGGAAGGACCTTCGTCTTCATTTAAAAAACCTCCCCTTCTTCATTAATAATCCGATTCTTTCCGGCTGAACCTGAACTGAATCAAGGTGATAATGATGATTGCTATAAATAAAACAAATGACCCTGCTGCAGCGTAACCGAAATTACTTTGCTGGAAACCATTACGGTAAATAAATAGGGCAACAGATGTCGTACTGTCTAGCGGACCGCCCTTTGTCATAACGAATGGCTCTTCGAAAAATTGCAGCCAGCCGATCATCGTCGTTATTGAAACAAAGAAAATCGCATAGCGGAGGAGCGGGAGTGTAATACTGACGATCTGTCTCCAGCCGTTTGCTCCGTCAAGCTCAGCTGCTTCGTAATACGTTTTTGGGATGCCTTTAATGGCTGCCAGAAAAATAATCATATTAACCCCAATCGCCCGCCACAAGGCAAGCAAAATCAGGGATACTTTCGCCATAACAGGATCCGTCAGCCAAGGAATTCCCGGCATGTGGAGAAGTTTAAGGAGATAGTTAAATAGTCCAAACTGCGAGTTATAAAGAAAGCTCCACACGACAGCCACTGCCACAACGTTTGTAATAGAAGGCATGTAAAAAACAGTCCGAAAAACTTGAAAAATCTTCGCTTTTCCGAAGTTGATCAATAAGGCGATGGCAAGGGAGCAAATGATGACAAAAGGAACGCCAAATACAACGTAAAACAGCGTATTGAGAATGGATTTCACAAATATCGGATCCTTGAACACGTCCAGGTAATTTTGAACACCAATAAAATGGATACTTGCCCAATCCGCAAGACCAGCGAGATTGATATCCGTAAAGCTGATGACAAGTGCAACTGCAATTGGTATAAGCGAAAACAGTGTAAGCAGGATAAGGGCTGGTGCAATGAAGAAATATGGAGTTTTATTGCTGACAATACTTTTCATGAAAATCCCTTCCTTCATTTCCATGCTGGATGTAGTTTTTTAATATCTGCCGGCCGGGTTTAGTTCCCGATAATAAGAACATGAATCTAACCGTTCTTAAAAATCAGCCAGCAGGCTGTTTTACGCCTGCCAGCTATTTTTTATTGGCAGCCTATTTATTAAGCACCTCTTCTGCCTTTTGGTTAAAAGCATCCATTTCTTTTTGAGGATCTGCTCCACCGCGGTAGATCTTTTCAAAGCTTGTTAAGTAGGCTTGAGCAATGGGTTCCCACTGCTTAATAACCGGCATTGGCTTTGCATTTTCCATTTGATCACCCAATGTTTTATAATCCGGGTTCTCTTTTAATGAAGGATCTTTCCATGCTTCTTTAGCTGCCGGAAGGGAATTTGTCATCTTCATCCACTCAATTTGTGTTTTTGGCTTGCTCATGTATGCAAGAAATTTGAGAGATGCTTCTTTATTTTTCGTATATTGGAAAACAGATAAATCCGATCCTCCAAGAGCTGAAATATTGTTTTCCTTTTTAGGAAGGACTGCTGTTGCCCATTTCCCTTTCAGCTCAGGCGCCTGGTCATTAATTAGTTTGATTGACCAAGGACCGCTGATAAACATTGGAAGAATTCCGTCCCCTTTGAAAGCCTGAAGAATATCAATGTCTAAATCTTTTGGTGCTGACCCATTTTTATAAAAGCTGTTCAAATAATCGACTGCTTCAACAAATTTCTTTTCATTAAACAATGGCTTGTTCCCTGAAAGAAGCTCTGAACCATTCTGGCGTGCAAACATAAAGGAGAGAGACTGTTCTTTTGCATCAAGACTGATACCATATTTTCCTTCCCCTCGATTTGCAAGCTTTTTAGCTGCATCACTCAGCTCTTCCCATGTTTTAGGAGCTTCGCTATAGCCAACCTGTTTCAACAAGTCTGTCCGGTAAAATAATACGCGAGTATCCACGTACCATGGCACACCGACAACTTGATCATTTACCTTTGTTGTCTCTACCGATCCGCTGTAGTAATTATCTGCTCCAAGCTCAGGATACTTCTTCGTATAAGGAGTTAAATCCATTAATGCTTTCGCTGAGGCAAATTCCGGAATCCAAGTTGTCCCCATTTGAACTACGTCTGGGCCGTTTTTAGAGGCCACTGCTGTCAAAAGCTTATCATGTGCTGTTTCCCATGGAATGGCCTGAACCTTCACATCAATATCAGGATTTTCTTTTTTGAAATTTTCTGCAATTTTTGGGAGTGACTTTGCTTCCTCTCCCATTCCCCAAACCGTAATCGTCGTTTTGCCTGAGCTTGCAGAATTGGATGAACAGCCTCCAAGCAAGCTTGCGGCAAGCACGATACTGCAGCTAATAGCAGCCATAAATTTCTTATTCACTTTTACTCCCCCTATAAAAGATGGTGAAAAATCCTCTTTTGGTGTTTCGTTTCGATTTCAAAAATAATTTCTTTCTTCCAAGCCATTAAAAGCCCTTTTTTACCATTTGCTGAAAACTTTTTGTAGAAACGTTTCGACAGGGTAATTATATGTCACGTTGTAATCGTTTTCAATATTTATTTTTTTTATTTTTTTTATTTTTTTATTTTCTTCTGCCAATCCCCCTGTAAACCCTAATATAATCAGTTTTTCTGTGAACAAGAGAATAACACTGAATGAAGTCTCATTGACTCCCTTTATGAAAGCGTTTATAATCCAGATGAACAATTTATCGAAACGTTTCTATAAATCATTGCTGAAGCTTCCTTTCTTTACCCTTTCAAATTTAGAACGGAGGATGAACACATGCCATTATCTAAATTCCAACCCTTACTGAATGAAATGACTCTTACAGAAAAAATCGCCCAGCTTGTTCAGCTTGCTGCTCCTTTCTTTAAAGGTTCAAAAGATGAAGGGCAAATAACAGGCCCTCTTGCAGGTCTTGGCCTGTCTCAACAAACAGTGAAAGACGCAGGCTCTGTTTTAGGCACATCCGGTGCTGAGGAAGTGATCCGTATTCAAAAGGCCCATTTACAGGAAAACAGGCATGGCATTCCTCTCCTTTTTATGGCGGACATCGTTCATGGCTACAAAACCATTTTCCCTGTGCCAATTGCAATAGGCTGTTCTTTCGATCTTGAACTTGCTGAAAAAAGTGCTGAAATAGCTGCAAAGGAAGCAGCAGTGTCTGGACTTCATGTTACATTTGCGCCAATGGCGGATTTAGTCCGGGATCCCAGATGGGGGCGCGTCATGGAAACAACCGGGGAAGATCCCTATTTAAATAGTGAATTTGCAAGAGCTTTCGTTCGCGGGTTTCAAGGACAGAATCTCTCTCTGGAATCCAGCCGTGTGGCAGCCTGTGTGAAGCACTTTGCCGCATACGGTGCAGCTGAAGGCGGAAGGGATTACAATACGGTGAATATGTCAGAACGGGAGCTTCGGGAATCCTATCTTCCAGCCTACAAAGCAGCCCTTGATGAGGGCGCTGAGATGGTAATGACTTCCTTCAATACAGTAGATGGCATTCCTGCTACTGGGAATAAAAACCTGATGCGTGACCTGCTGAGAGATGAGTGGCAATTTGATGGAATCCTTATTTCAGATTGGGGCGCTGTCAAAGAGCTCATTCCGCACGGAGTTGCCAAAGACGAAAAAGAAGCGGCAAGAAAAGCAATCGAAGCTGGTGTGGATATCGAAATAATGAGTGCCTGCTATGCCCTGAATCTGGAGAACCTTGTTTTAGAGGGAACGATCAATGAAGCTCTGATCGATGAAGCCGTTCTTCGTATTTTTACCCTGAAGGATAAACTTGGCCTCTTTGAAAATCCTTACCGTGCTGCGGATCCAGAAGAAGAAAAGAAAGTAGTTCTATCAGATGAAAACCGCGTCTATGCCAGGACACTTGCTGAAAAATCATGCGTTCTTTTGAAAAACGATGGTCTGCTGCCGTTAAATGTTTCGAAAAAAGTGGCATTAATCGGCCCCTTCTCAACTAGCGGTGATATCCTTGGTCCCTGGTCCTGGATGGGCTCAAAGGATGAGGCCGTCACTCTCTATGAAGCAATGAAAACAAGGCTCAGCCACCCAAATCTCATAACAGCACAAGGCTGTGAAATTCATACAGGGTCGGAAGAACAGCTGGCAAAAGCAATCGAAGCAGCAACGAATGCTGATATCATCCTCCTTGCTCTTGGCGAAGCATCTGAGATGAGCGGTGAAGCTGGCTCAAGAACGAGTATTCAACTGCCGCAGGTTCAGCTTGAGCTGATCAAAGAATTGAAAAAGGTAAATAAGCCGATGGCTGCTGTTTTATTCAATGGCCGCCCGCTTGACCTGCATGTCATTGTTGAAAACACAGACGCTATTCTTGAAGCATGGTTTCCCGGCACAGAAGGGGGTTCCGCCATCGCAAACCTTCTTTTTGGAGATTCCTCTCCTTCTGCCAAGCTGACCATGTCATTCCCTTATTCCGTCGGACAGGTTCCTGTTTACTATAATTGCTATAATACCGGACGGCCGAAAGATGCTGTAGACGCTCAGGAACGTTATGTATCTCAATATCTGGATAGTCCTAATGAGCCTTTGTTTCCTTTTGGATTCGGCTTAAGCTACACAACCTTTCATTATGAAAATCCTTCACTATCATCTTCTGTAATGAATGAAAATGATACTATTGAGATTTCCGTAAAGGTAACAAATACCGGTGATGCTTCTGCGGAAGAAATCGTGCAGCTTTATATACAAGATGTATCTGGTGAAGTAGTAAGACCTTTGAAGGAACTAAAAGCATTTCAGAAGATATTTCTGCAGCCTGGCCAGTCTGAACAAGTGACGTTTCAGCTCATAGAAGAACAGCTTCGCTATTATCATTCCAATTTGAATTTTGAAAGCGACCCAGGGAATTTCCATGTTTATATTGGCGGAAACAGCAGAGATACTCTTTCTCTATCATTTGAGTTAAGGAAAAAAATGGAGGGGAAAATCAATGACAACAGCAATTCAATCAAAATATCTAATTAAGGCTGGAGATGTTTGTTTTACTTTCCTGAAAAGCGGAGATCTTTTCGAGGCGGCTCATCAATCAGTCATGATCAATCAGTGGCTTTCAAACCCGATCGATGGATCATTAAATAACCTATATGTAAGAATTCATACAGCTTCAGAAATCAGAGCCTATCCTATGCTCGGTTCAAAATCGGGCAGCACTTTTCATATTCAAGACTCACATGCGATATGGAAGGGAATGGTGGAAGAGATCAGCTATCAAGTTACCTTCAGCATGACAGAAGCAGGCATATGGTTTTGGGAGGTCGAGCTTGATGCAGAAGGGATAACGGCTGATATTATATATGGACAGGACTTGGGTCTTGCTCACCGCGGTGCTGTTAGAACGAATGAAGCCTTTGTCTCCCAATATATTGATCATCAGGTTTTTCAGGATGAAAGGAAAGGATATATCGTTTGTTCAAGGCAGAATCAGCCGCAGGACGGCACGTTTCCTTACCTGCAGCAGGGCTCCCTTACTCAAACGATTGGCTATTCAACAGATGGCTTTCAGTTTTTTGGACTTTCCTATAAAGAAACCAATGAACCGGAAGCGCTGAAAAGAACATTGCTTGCGAATGAAGTTTATCAATACGAATTTGCCTATACTGCCCTTCAATCCAAACAGGTTGATCTCAAGGGAAAAACACAGTTTGTTTTTTACGGATTATATAAAGAAGATCATCCAGAAGCGATCAGGACGGCTGAATATGAAACAGAAGTATGGAAAGCATGGAAGGAAATCTCAGTTAAAAATAACACTATCCTTTCAGCTTCTATAAACGATTCAGCTTCACAAGTGTCCGTTTTAAAAACTTATTCCATAACCCCCGAGGAACTGGATCTGTATTTCCCTTGCCGTATTCAAGAAGAATGGCAGAACGGAAAATTGCTTTCCTTTTTTACAGAAACCTATGAACATATTGTTTTTAAAGAAAAGGAACTGCTGACAGAACGTCCTCATGGTCATATTTTGATGAGTGGCAACAATATCAGAGAGCCTGAAAAAACGATGACATCCACTTCCCATATGTATGGTATTTTCAATTCACAGCTTACTGTCGGAAACACCTCCTTTAATAAAATGCTTTCTAATCAGCGGAACGCATTGAATATTATGAAAACGTCCGGACAAAGATTGTACGTTGAGATGGATGGAAGCTTTTATTTACTGGGCTTGCCTTCACTCTTTGAAATGGGTTTTAACTATGCCCGCTGGTACTATAAAACAGCAAACGATCTGATTATCGTGACGAATACCTCATCTGCAGAGCTGCCTGAAATCCAGCTGGATATCCGTTCTGCGAAAGGCTTGGAATATCGTTATCTCGTAACCAATCAAATGACAATGAACAATAATGAATACGACGCCTCTTTTCAAATAAAGAAGGAAAACGGCACGCTCATCATTCAGGCTTCAGAAAAGTCCGAAAGTGCTTCTGTTTATCCTGATCTAACTTACCTGATGAAGGTTTGGGGAACAGAGTTTGAAGTGATCCACACGTCTGATTTTGACGCTTCATCCGTATTTGCTTTTCAAACGGATACTTGCAGAGAATGGTCTGTTACCTTTCAGGGGCAGTTGGACCAAAAGGAGCCCCTCCCTCTTGTCTGCCTCTCTGCGCTTTCTGAAATTGAAAGCTACAGAGAATTTTTGAAAAAAACGATGAACGGCTTTCGTCTCACACATCCTTCAGAAAACGTGGAAAAGGTAAACGTGCTTGCCTGGTGGTATACACATAATATGCTGGTTCACTATTCTGTCCCTCACGGACTGGAGCAATACGGCGGTGCGGCATGGGGCACCCGCGATGTTTGCCAGGGGCCTGCTGAATTTTTTATGGCCACTCAAAATTATGAAGCTGTCAGGAATATCATCAAAACCATTTTCTCTCATCAGTACGAGGATAATGGAAACTGGCCGCAGTGGTTTATGTTTGACCGTTATGCTTCCATCCAGCAGGAGGAAAGCCATGGGGACATTATCGTCTGGCCTTTAAAGGTGCTTAGCGATTACCTTCTGGCAACAGACGACAGCAGCATTCTGCATGAAGATGTTCCATACACAGACCGAAAAACTTTTCAGTTTACTGAAAAAACGGTTTCCATATATGAGCATGCAAAAAAGGAAATTCAGTATATAAAAGATCATTTTCTGCATAACACACACCTTTCCATGTACGGAGATGGCGACTGGGATGATACCCTGCAGCCCGCAAATGCCGAGCTCAAGCAATATATGGTCTCAAGCTGGACAGTTGCGTTAACCTATCAAACAGTGCGGCAGTTTTCACAGGCATTGATTGACATAAACCCTCAAGAGTCAGCTCATTTAATGGAGCTTGCCTCCTCCATCAAGGATGACTTTACAGCATATATGCTGAATACTTCTGTCATTCCAGGATTTATTTATCTGAAGGATCCTCTGGAACCAGAGCTTATGCTGCATCCAGAAGATACAAAAACAAAGATTCAGTACCGTTTGCTTCCTATGACAAGAAGCATGATCGCGGAGCTCCTTTCAAAAGAACAGGCAGAAGCCCACTATCAGCTCATAAAAGAAAAACTGTTTTTCACGGATGGGGTAAGGTTAATGAACAGGCCTGCAGAATACAGAGGCGGTGTAAGCACCCATTTTAAACGGGCAGAACAAGCAGCAAATTTTGGCCGGGAGGTTGGACTTCAATATGTTCATGCGCACATCCGGTATGTAGAAGCGATGGCAAAGCTCGGTAAAACGGAAGAGGTTTGGAACGGGCTTGAAACAATCAACCCTGTTGGAATAACAGGGACAGTAAAAAATGCTGCACTTCGCCAAAGCAATGCCTACTTTAGCAGCTCTGACGGAAAGTTTCCAACCCGCTTGGAGGCTGAAAAAAACTTTGAAGATCTGAAAAATGGAAGTGTTCCTGTCAAAGGCGGCTGGCGTATCTATTCAAGCGGGCCAGGCATTTATTTGAATCAGCTGCTATCGAATTGCCTTGGCATCCGGTTTGTAAATAGGCATCTTGTTCTTGATCCGGTTCTGCCTGAAAATCTGAACGGGTTACGATTCTCATACACTCTAATGAAATACCCAGTGCAAATTGTGTACCATTTGAATAAAACAGGATTGAAAAGAGTCTCCATCAATGGCCATGCCATTCAGTATGATTTCACAGAGAACCCTTACCGTGAAGGCGGCTTGCTGATCAAGGAAGACATTCTTTCAAAATGGTTAAAGCCTGAAGACAATTTGATTGAAATTGATTTATAGGGTTGAATTAGCAATAATTGTATAATAGAAGAAAGAGCGTTTTAAAAGATAGGAGAGAAATCTGTGGTAAGTATTAAAGATATCGCCAAAAAAGCAGGTGTTTCCATCTCAACGGTGTCTTATGCCTTAAATGGCAGCACAAAGGTTACAGAGGAAACCTGTGCGAGAATTTTAGCGATAGCAAAAGAAATGAATTACATTCCAAATGCGGCAGCACGGAACTTAAAAAAGAGAGAAACAAAAATTATCGGGGTGTTTTTAACCAACTACAGCGGAGCTTTTTACGGCGAATTGCTCCAGGGCATGCAGGAATTTCTCTCACAAAAAGGCTACGATCTGATCGTTTGCTCAGGAGAACAATCCCACCGGATGCTCCCTGAACGGATGATTGATGGCGCTATCGTTCTCGATGAAACCTTCAGTTCAGAAGAGCTGCTTTCCCATGCTGATCGGGGACATAAGCTAGTGGTGCTGGACCGGGAAATCCCGCATCCTAATATTAATCAAGTCTTACTCGATAATAAAGCGGGTGCAGCACTTGCAATGGATTACCTTTTGGAAACAGGACTGAAAAAAATTTACGCCGTTACAGGTCCTGCCGGTTCTTATGATTCAAACCAGAGGCTAAAAGCAGCAAGGCAGGTAGCCGATCGGTATCCGCACATAGAATTTACCGAGATCCCTGGAGATTTCAATAAGCCATCAGGTGAAAAAGCCGCTGAACAGATTGTAAAGGAAGCAAGCGGAACAGTCGGGGTTTTTTGTCTCAATGATGATATGGCGATTGGCATGTATAACTTTCTATCTGAAAGCAGCTATGAAATTGGAAGAGACATTCATATCATTGGCTTTGATAATATTGAAGTTTCCCGCTATGCAAAGCCCCGCCTCATGACCATTGATTACTCCAAAAACAAGTGGGGTGCTTTGGCTGCTGAACAGTTACTAAAGCTGATCCATAATGAGCCTGTTGAGCATGAACGGATTTATGTCTCTCTTATAAAGGGAGATTCTGTGCAGAAAATATAAAACCAGGACCGGTTTCCTATGAAACCGGTTTTTTCTTCTCTCTTTTAATATCCTTTATTTTCCAGTAAAATACAAAAAGATTTAAGTTGCTGTCCCTAGTTTTCTATAGGACAGAAGACCTTTCCCTCAATTTCCAGTTACGTATGAAATTCAAAAAGGCTACAACGCAGAGGATACAAAGACAGACGGAAAGCTGTATATCCAATTAACAGGCAACCCAAAATTACTGCTCCGCCCCTATTCAAAGGATGATTTTTTCGTCAAGGAAGTGCCGACAATGATTCAGTTCAAGGATCTTCAAAATGGAAAATACCAAACAATGAACCTAATCTGGACACGATTCAAGAAGAATTCAACAGAATGCAGAAAACCAGCCAAACTTGCGGCTGGTTTTTTTTACATCCAAGCCTAAAGAACCATTTTTCGTTCTTCGGCAGGAAGCTCCAAAAACACAACCTCCCTGCCTCTGTCCATTTATGGAAAAAAATACTATAATAACAGCAATTCAGGAGGTGCATCATGCATATCTTAAACATTCTGCTTATTTTGGGTTCGGTTCTATTTTTGCATTTCATTATTGAGAGGGCAGTGAGAAGACGCCTGCAGATTGAAAAAAAACAGGGTTTTGCAAGCTACGAGCACGTCAATTCTTTTCATCGGCTGGTCGAATTCATTCTCATTCTGCTATATTTCGGGGCTGGCACTATAGCAGCAAACTCTTCTCATCCCATAACAAGCCTATATACAACCATGATCTTATTCTTTATTTCTTTACTCAGCTTCAGGGTATATATGGAGTGGAAAATAGACCGGAAATCCAAGCAATATCTTTTAACACTCTCCAACTCTGTCTTTTTGATCAGCTTTGCAATATTGCTAAAATGGACCACGCTCGATTTTTTCTTTTAATTTTAGGCTCTTTTCTTAAACCTTGTTTCTTTTTTGCTATATAAATGAATTTTGAACCCTTATATACCTGCTGATTTTAAGAAAAGATGCAGGCGAAGCCTTTCTTAATGCATATTCATAAATTCATAGCAACAATCTTTGCGAAAACAGCCTAATTTAATTGGAAAACCAGCCAAAAACGGCTGGTTTTCTGCTTTTAAGAATTAGCAGTCATCGCTTAGTTCGCAAGTAAAATATGTAATCTGATGATATTCCTTTGTATCCAAGCTGCCGAATCATTGTTGCTGTATTCCCCCTATGATACGTTCCGTGGTTGCATAAGTGACGAACCACTTCGTCTATATGATTCTTAAATTGGGTTCCTTCTGAGTTGAAGTAGATAACCTCTGTTAGCTCGTCATAAAATTCATCAATATAATGGACCATTTCCTTATTCAGAGCACTCAAATCTTGAATGGCAACCCCCGTATTCCTAAATTCGGAATCTCTTTTGCCATTTTGCATCTGCGCATTCAATCGGCGGAACCATAGAGAATCAACCATATAGATATGGGCAAATACGGCAGATATAGAAGAAAAGGTACCCTCAGCTTCTTGTAAAAAAACGTTTTCTGATAGCTGGCTGATATGATTTAAGATTTTCATATTGGCCCATTGATGATAATCCAATAATTCAAGAGTTAACTTTTTCATTTATGCGCCACTCTCCCTCAGACAATTAGAATCCGCTCCTTCTCTCAATTGATAATAAACACCATTAAGATCTGGAAAGGGTAAATCCTTTAAAAATTGATTCCTCCCCTCTCTTTTCATTCTATGTAGTTTGATAGTTCAATAAGATTTAAATCAGGATCTTGTATATATACGGATAGAATTTCCCCTTTGGCTCCCGTCCTTTTCACAGGGCCTTCAACCAGATCGATCTGCATTAGTTTCAAGTGTTCTATTACCTTATCGATGGGTACCTCTGTTATAAAGCATAAGTCAGCTGATCCAGGAACTGGATTAGAAGCTTTAGGCTCAAATTCTTTACCGGCTTCGTGCAGATTTATTTTCTGGTCTCCAAATGCCAGTGCTCTCCTGTTTTCAGAGAAAGTTATGGGTTCCATCCCCAGGACATCCTGATAAAATCGACAGGTTAAAGAAAGATCTTTAACTGTTAAAACGATATGATCCAGCCGCTTCACGTTCATCTATTTTCCACCCCATTCCCATCAATATCATACTTCCATAGGGAAAAAATGTAAATTTTTAAACCTCATAAGTTAATTGGAATGGACTAAAATAGAAAAGGGATGTCGATGTTTCTCATTTTATTAACCTACAATGCTCCCTAAGAAAAAGTAGACAAGATGATTGAGGCCTATACAGCAATTCTTGATAAGTACTACAGCCCAGTTTAATTCTAATAATCTATCTAAAAGAGCATTTCTGATTATTGCCCCAGCCAGGTGATACAGCTTTTCACACCAATTCAAGCATAATGGAAAAAGAACGCCGCTTTTTCCTAAAGCACCCAAGATCAATCGAAAGCGCTATAATAAAAAATCTCCTCTTCTTTTTCAGCAAATCCTTCCTCACTAGCATAAATAAAACCAGAATAAAGCAAATAATCTATTAGCGCCACGCCTTAGTTTCCAGCAAGGCAATCTTAACATGTCCTTTCTTACCGAATCCCATTAATTTCTGAAGTCTGTTTAAATGAATTGATTTTCACTGGCGGAGCAATGGTTAATAGGAGCTCCATAATCTCGACTGCCTCTTGATTAATAGATTTCATAGCATCTGTGAATTATAGGAATATAAACTAATTTTTCAGTTGAGAAATTTTCCATATTGATGCAAAATTAGTTGTAAATATGTATTTAATTTGGAGAGCTAGAATGGAAAAATTTATTGATTATTATAATATTTTAGGTATTAAAGTTAATGTGCCTAAACAAGAAATTAAAAAAGCGTATAGAGAGAGATCTAAAAGATATCACCCGGACGCTGGTGGCAGCAATGAAGCTTTTTTACTGCTGAAAAAAGCTTTTGATACTCTGTACGATGATTTGGAAAGAATTAATTACGATAAAATTTATTCAACTTATAAAGAACGGAAGACGAACCAAGAAAAAGAATTCAAACAGGATAGTAGTTCTAGAAACACTAATCAAAGAGAAGAAAGTCAAGGAGAAGCTCAGCCAAAAAATAAAAATCAATATAGGCATACAAATCAAAGTAATCCTTCACCACCTCCACGAGGTAAAAAGAATATAAAAATTTGGCGTCTTGTTGCGATTATATCTATAATTATAAATTCTTTATTACTAGCTAACCTATTAAGTTTTAATAATCAAAATAAAAATAGTGCTTTATTAGATAAGAACATTAATCTAGAACAACAAGTGTCAGACACATTAAGTGATTTCAGAAAACAAGGTAAAAAAATAGATGAATTAAAATCAAAACTTACAATCACAGAAAGAAAAGAAGGACCTGAAAATAACGTAGAAACTACAACTGTTTATGCATCTAAAGATAATACAGAAGCTGCAGCAGCTGATATATTACCTGAAGATAAAACAAAAACTACAACTGTTAATGAACCTAAAGATAATTCAGAAGCTGCAACAGTTGATATATTACCTGAAGATAAAACAAAAACTACAACTGTTAATGAACCTAAAAAAGAGATTGTATCAAATAGTAATTATTTTACACTTGGTTCTTCCAAAGAAAATGTAAAAAAAAGAATGGGAACACCGGACTCTATAATTGAAGATGATCATTGGGGATATGGGTTATCATCTATTGATTTTGATAATGGTAAAGTTGTTGGATGGAACAATATAAGTAATAACTTAAAAATTAAAATACGAAAAATAAATAAAAACCTAACAACATTTTCATTAGGTAGTTCGTATCATGATGTAGTAGATGTAATGGGAACACCGGATACAATAATTGGAGATAATTATTGGGGATACGGGTTATCAAATATTAATTTTGATAATGGTAAAGTTGTTGGATGGAACAATATAAGTAATAACTTAAAAATTAACTAAGAAAACTTTTTTGTTTGAGGCATAAAAAGAGGCAAACATTTAAAAAAGCCTAAGTATCCAATACTCAGGCTTTCATCATTTCTGCCGCCTTTTTTAAATAATCAATTTGGAGTTTGTGCTGGTCGATAATATTTTAAAACGTAATCTTCGTTAAATCGTTCATCTCTATAAATTGTGTTTTGATTTTTTGTCCTTCTTCCATTTGTTCCATCTTTGCCTTCAGCTCATTGATTTGTTCCTCAATCGCTTCCTTGATATTATTAAGATTCGCCTCAGGATTCGGAAGGTTAAGCATCGATAAGCCTGAATATAAATGAACAGGCAGATGAATAGAAGGAACACGAAAGGAATCTACTAATAATTTTTTATACTCCTTTTCTCCTTCATCTGTTATCTCATAAATGGCTTTTGAACGATGCCCGGTGGATTCTACATTGGCTACTTTGACCAGTCCCTCATTTGCCATTTTTTTTAGCGCATGATTGATGGATCCTGGAAGAATGCCGGCCCATTTGTCTACTTCACTTACTTGCATCAGCTGCTGCAATAACCGGACATTGCTTTTGTACGTAGCATCCCTAAACCATTAAGCGTGTCATATTCCACCTCAACTTTAAATATTCAATGTTTAGTATTTTGGTATAACACTTATTGAAAGTGATGTAAAATGCTTTCAGTTTACAAGCTGGTTCGATCAAATTTAAAGAAGCAATGAGAATATCCCTTAGATAGCATCTGCGGTCTTGAAAAGCTGACCCCATGCTTTTTAGGATGAAGCAAATCTCCCCATAAATCATCCAAGCTGCAAAAAGCAGGCATAACTTCAACGGCATCATGGGAAAGGAAGAAATCAAAGAAGAAACATTTTTTTACATGCAAATGATATTAATCCATTTTATGTAAATAGATACGTTGATTTTTTTAAAAAAATGCCGGCTGCTTGCAGATGGCTAAGCAGCCGGCACTTTTCATCAGGCCAGAATCTTGTTCTCCTCTTTCCGGAAGAACGTCTTCATCGCATGAAATACGTCGGCTTTTTGCTTGAGGATGTAGTAGCGGAATCTTTCGTGTTCAATGTTCTTATAGGCGGACATTAAGGTGGAGTGGCGGTTGTATTGGTTCACTTCTCCGTATCCAAACAGGCTTGATACTTTGATAAGTTCTTCAACAAGTTTCACACAGCGGGCATTATCAGAAGTCAGATTATCACCGTCTGAAAAGTGGAACGGATAAATGTTAAAACGGGATGGATCATATTTTTCACCAATGATATCAAGCGCTTTTCGGTAAACGGATGAACAGATTGTACCGCCGCTTTCTCCCTTAGAAAAGAAATCTTCCTCTGGCACAACCTTTGCTTCTGTATGATGCGCAATAAATTCTATATCGACCGTTTTGTATTTCGTTCTAAGAAAACGGGTCATCCAGAAAAAGAAGCTTCTCGCCATATACTTTTCCCAAATCCCCATACTTCCACTTGTGTCCATCATGGCAAGGACAACAGCCTTTGACTCCGGTTTCTCAACTTCATTCCAGGTTTTAAACTTTAAGTCCTCCGGATAGATTGGATGAAAAGCAGGCTTGCCTGTCATAGAATTGCGCTTAAAGGCCGTCATCATGGTTCGCTTCTTATCAATGTTGCCCATAAGGCCAGTTTTCCGAATATCATTGAACTCAATGTTCTCAACTGTATTCTGATCCATTTCTTTCCGCTCAAGATTCGGCAGCTCAAGCTCTTTAAACAGGGCTTCCTCAAGCTCCATCATCGAAACCTCTGCTTCAAAGTAATCTTCACCTGCCTGGTCCCCTGCACCTTGCCCTTTCCCAGGACCTGCTTGAGGCGATCCGCCATCCCGGGCGACTACATCACCGACTTTGCTTTCACCGTCTCCCTGGCCAACATGTTTGTTTTTATCATAGTTGTAGCGGATTTTATATTCATCCAAAGAACGGATAGGTATCTTAACAACACTTTTCCCATTGGACATTACAATGCTTTCCTCAGTAATAAGGTCAGGTAAATTGTTCTTGATCGCCTCCTGAACCTTTTCCTGATGCCGCTTTTGATCATCATGGCCTTTACGGTGGAGGGACCAATCTTCGTTCGAAATGATAAAATTGCCACCATTTCCTTTAGACATATCCCTTTCCCCTCCAAACTTTATTTATTTTTTAGGCTCTTTTCTTAAATGTTTTAATTCCTTATGGCAGCTTATAAAAAAGGTTTCTTTTCAAAAATATAAGAAAAGATTCCGCGAAGCTAGTCTTCAGCACGAATGATACATTATTACAGAAATACAACTTTTTCAGCTTTTACTTACATAAACTCTAAACATGTGGAATTGCTTTGGCTGGACTAAAAATTCATCACTTTATACTTTTTCATAAAAAATTTTAAAAAAAGATACACATAATTGCTCATTCATGCATAAAGTAAATTTGAGTGATTAATTACCGGTGACTCTTTTTTGAGATTACTCTATCCTATGCGCGAACTAAGGATAATTGACAAATAATTTCGAAAAATGGGCAGAGCCGATTGAATTTAGACAAGTCCCCATGCTGGGGTTGCATGAATGGACAAGCTATGTAAATAGAAACTTGGTCAAGATGATGAAAAAGAGTCCTCTTCCACAAAAACCACTTTGTTAAAGTGGCTTTAACAAAGTGGTTTTTGATAAATATGGATTTTATTGAATAAAAAAACAGTTCTCTGAGGCTGCAGTGTGATCTGCAGAAGGCTAACTGTCCAGATCCTCCTCCTAACTGTCCGAAACCCGCGTTTAACAAGCCTTTCTCCCTCTTTCACAAGCCGAAACCCCTTTCTAACAAGCCAAACACTAGATTTAACTGTCCACCCCCAACCCCAGATCATGAGCCATCCCCGAATATTCATCCTACATCGTTTTCCAACACCCCCCATGATCAAAATAATAACCCCCTCCGGAATACGGAAGGAGGTTACTGATTGATCCTTACTCTTTATAACGGTCCGCTAAACGTTCAATATCGCTGACTCTTTTAACCTTTTGATCGGTTTTCATATGCTCAGCCTGCTGAGAATAATCATTATTTTTCTGATCTTCCTTCAGCTTCTCATTTTTCTCTTTATTGTCTTTATCTCTTTCTAACATGAGCTTCACCTCCGAAGTATCTTACAGGGTTGTTTCCCTTTCTGCAGAGGAATAAACAAAAAACGGGCATTTCTGCCCGTTTTTAAGTCACGCTATCTGTTTAAGAGACTGCCTACATAGCGGAGGAGATCGTTGGCAGAGGTTGAGTTGTAGCCGTGTTCATCAACGAGTCTTGCAACAACCTCATTGATTTTCTTAAGCTGCTGTTCATCCGGCGTCTTGGAGGACGTCGTAATTTTGACAACATCCTTCAGATCAGCAAACAGTTTTTTCTGAATCGCTTCACGGAGTCTTTCGTGTGAATTATAGTCAAAGCGCTTGCCTTTTCTGGCATAAGCTGAGATCCTAATAAGAATTTCCTCGCGGAACGCTTTTTTCGCATTTTCAGAAATGCCGATCTGTTCTTCAATGGAACGCATAAGTTTGTCGTCCGGATTCATTTCCTCTCCTGTCAGCGGATCGCGCAGTTTATTTTTGTTGCAATAAGCTTCAACGTTATCCAAATAATTATCCATCAGTGTTTTCGCTGATTCTTCATAAGAATAAACAAATGCCTTTTGGACTTCCTTCTTCGCAATATCATCGTATTCTTTACGGGCGACAGAAATGAAGTTCAAATACCTCTCGCGGTCTTCGTTGGAAATCGACGGATGCTGATCAAGCCCTTCTTTCAGAGAACGCAATACATCGAGCGCATTTATAGAAGGAATTTCTTTTCTAATAATAGTAGAAGAAATCCGGTTGATGACATAACGGGGATCAATTCCGCTCATGCCTTCATCCTGGTACTCTTTTTTGAGTTCTTCGAGATCCACCGTATTGTAGCCTTCAACGCTCTCGCCGTCATACAATCTCATTTTCTTCACAAGATCAATATCGGCACGCTTTGCTTCCTTAAGACGCGTCAAAATAACAAATGTTGCAGCGACCTTCATCGTATGTGGAGCAATATGGACATCTGCCACATCACTTTCTGAAATCATTTTCTGATAAATGCGCTCTTCCTCTGAAACTCGCAGGTTATATGGAATCGGCATCACGATGATCCGTGAATGCAGGGCTTCATTCTTTTTATTGGAGATAAATGAACGGTATTCCGTTTCATTCGTATGGGCAACAATCAGTTCATCTGCTGAAATTAGAGCGAAGCGGCCGGCTTTAAAATTCCCTTCCTGTGTTAGAGACAATAAGTGCCAGAGGAATTTCTCATCACATTTCAGCATTTCCTGGAACTCCATCATTCCGCGGTTTGCTTTGTTCAGCTCGCCGTCAAAGCGGTATGCGCGCGGATCTGACTCTGAGCCGTATTCAGCGATTGTGGAGAAGTCGATGCTTCCTGTCAAATCAGCAATATCCTGTGATTTAGGATCTGATGGACTGAATGTTCCAATCCCCGTTCTTTTATCTTCAGAGAAGAACACGCGCTCAATCATGACGTCTTCGAGCCTTCCTCCGTATTCCTTTTCAAGTCTCATCATATTTAAAGGCGACAAGTTTCCTTCTATGCGGATGCCGTATTCTTTGTAAAAGTCATCTCTTAAATGATGCGGGATAAGGTGAAGCGGATCCTCATGCATCGGGCATCCTTTGATCGCGTACACAGCGCCTTTGTCCGTATGCGTGAATTTTTCCAGTCCTCTTTTCAGCATGGTTACAAGGGTTGATTTCCCTCCGCTGACAGGTCCCATTAAAAGCAAAATCCGCTTTCTTACGTCAAGCCGTTTAGCAGCCGGATGAAAATATTCTTCTACAAGACGTTCAAGCGGTCCCTCCAGTCCAAATAGCTGCTGATCAAAAAAGGAATATTTTTTAACACCGTTTACTTCATCAATACCTTGTTCCTTGATCATATTGTACACTCGTGAATGAGCTGATTGTGCCACCCATGGTGATTCCTTCAGGATTTCCAGATAGTCAACGAAGGTTCCTTCCCACTTTAAACGTTCCTCATCTTCTCTAAACTGCTCGATTTTTTTTAAGATATCCATAAGGACCTCCTCTTACTTACATTTATACAATCTATGTAGGGACACTGGGTTAAATTCTATATTTTGAAGACAGCTGACAATTGAAAATAATTGGAAAACAGGATTCACAGCGCTTACAAGATCGTATATAATGAGGCTAACCATAATAAGAGCCCGGTCCCTAACTATTTGTGTCCGGCAAGACATCATTTAAAAAGGCTATTTTCGAAAATGGTCAAAACAGCCTAAAAAAGCCCTACTGGAGGAAAAAGAATGACAGTATTTCTGCTATTATTTATTTGTCTGACTTTCCTTGTATCCATTTTAACTGCAGGCTATGATGACAAGCCTGGCCTCAAGAAAAAAAAGCTATAAGAAAAGCAGCCTCCGGAATTGAGGCTGCTTTTCTTATAGCTTTTTAAGCAAGTCGCGGTAATTTTGCTGTCTTAATGCTTCGTAAACTAGAATCGCTGCAGTATTTGAAAGGTTTAATGAATGCACATTTTCCGTCATTGGCAAACGCAGGCAGCGTTCCATATTTTCTTCAATCAGGCTTTTTGGCAATCCAGTTGTTTCCCTGCCGAAAACAAAGAAATAGTCCTTCTCAAGCTCGCTGTAATCAAAGCTTGTATAAGGCTTTTCCCCGAACTTTGTAATGAGAAAGAACTCTCCCGACGGATATTTCTCAAACAATTCTTCAAGTGAATCGTAATAATTTATATTCACATATTGCCAATAATCAAGTCCAGCGCGGCGGAGCATTTTGTCATCTGTGGAAAAGCCAAGCGGCCGGATCAAGTGAAGGGTTGTATCCGTTGCGGCGCATGTGCGTGCAATATTCCCTGTATTGGCAGGAATCTCTGGCTGGTAGAGTACTACATGCAGTCCCAAAAATGTCACCTCATCTAAATTTTCGTATGGAGATTATCTTCGCGGCATCTTTTCCTAAAATTATAAGCGTTTCTCTCGGTTGGATAAAAAATTTGCCCTTCATATTATAGCACTCTTAGGAGGAGTGCGTACTGTCCCGCAAATGATAAAATTTGTATTTTATATTGGTTGTATAAGCGGTGGAATCCTCATACGACCAATACCTCATTCTGCTGTTATACGTGTTGGCATTCACAAGCGGCATATTGTCCGAATCCTTTGCAACGATAATGGTCGTATGATCAAAGCGGCCGTCTCCCTGAAAGTCATAGCAGATCACGTCCCCTTTTATCAGCTGCTCAGGTGAGGACACTTCCGTTGCCGTCAGTCCTTTTTTGGAATACGCCATGTATGTTTTCATCGAATGGGCAACTGTCCAGCTGTAGCTCCAGTTCTTCGACTGCATCCACCAGCCCTTCCCGCGACCGGGATATCCATGCATTGGTGCTTCTCCTGCATGAAGGCATTGGGAGATAAAATTTGTGCAATTGTCGGTAAAACTTTTGTACTTTGGATTCTCGGTATTCCAATAACGCTCGGCATATTGAATTGCAGCCATACGGTCATATTCAAATTGCAGCCGTTCCTCATAATCCGCTTCAAAGGCAACTGTCTCTTCCATCTCAGGCTTTGGCAGCACTGCATCTTCCACAAGCTCGTCGCCATCGAAAACAGCCCTTCTTTTCTCCACAATTTCCTCTAGGTAAAAATTATCCTGATCCTTATAAAAAAGCTGGTTATGACCGTCGTAATAAATCGCCTGAAGCCTGTCTTCCTGATCCAGATCAAGCTCCGTAATATTCACCTTCACAATTCCTTTCACCGCATGAATTCCGCGGCGGTCCATCACTTGGATTTTGCGTTCCAGTATCTCAAGATCTCTTAGAGAAATGCTTCGGTCTGCTTGTCTTCTGTTTATCAAATATTCCAGTCTGTCATTTGTTCGCTTCTGCAGTTGTTCCTTCAATTCATTTCACCTGCCATATCGGTTTTACTTAAACCATATGAGTGAAACAAGTCTCATTAGTATCAAGGTTTTGCGAGAAACGCCATTCCTTTTTCAATTTCAGCTATTACAGCTTCATCCTTCTCTGCTTCCATCGCTCTCTCAAGCCTTACTTTCGACTCTTCCCCGCCGATTTTTCCAATGGCCCATGCCGCGGTTCCCCGAATAACAGGTCTTGGATCTTCTTTCATTAATAAGTACAAATCAGGAAGGGCTGTTTCATCCTTAAAGTGAGCGAGAGCAATAATCGCATTTCGCTGAATCGGCTTTTTTCCTCTCCAAGAGCCTGATACAGGACCAAACTTTTCTTTGAACTCTCTATTAGAAATCTTCAAAAGAGGCTTAAGCTTCGGTTTCGCGAGTTCAGGATCCGGCTTCATTTCCTCGTGCAGCAGAAAATCCTTCCCCTTATTTTCAGGACAAACAGTTTGGCATGTATCACAGCCGTACAGCCTGTTTCCGAGCTTCATCCTGAATTCCTCCGGCAAAAAGTCCTTCGTTTGCGTCAGGTAAGCGATGCACTTTTGAGAATTCAGCTGTCCTCCCTGTACAAGTGCTCCAGTCGGACAGGCATCCACACATTTGCTGCATGTGCCGCACTGGTCCTCCATCGGCTGATCTGGTTCAAAGGGAATGTTCGTCACGATTTCACCTAGATAGACGTATGAACCGAATTCCTTCGTAATGATCGCGCAGTTTTTCCCGCTCCAGCCGATTCCCGCTCTTTCAGCAACTGCCCTGTCGGAAAGCTCGCCTGTATCAACCATCGATTTCACGTTTGCCTCAGGCAGTTTTTCTTCTATAAATGCTTCAAGATTTTTTAGGCGGCCGCGGAGAATATCATGGTAATCACTTCCCCACGAAGCGCGGCAAAAAATGCCTCTTCGGTCTTCCTTCGTGCTTTTTGGGGGATTTTTAAGCTTTGAGGGATACGCGAGGGCAATTGATATAATGGAGCGTGCTTTTGGTAAGAGGAGCGACGGATCCGTTCTCTTTTCAATATCCGGTTCTTCAAAGCCTGACTGATACCCCAGTGCTTCACTGACCTTCAGCCGCTGCTTTAAGGATTCAAACACATCTGCACCGGCAAAACCGATTTTATCAATTCCGATCGTTTTGCTGTAGGCAATGATTTCTTCTTTTAATGCTGCATAATTCATATTAGTAGCCTCCTTTCTCTCTGTTGTAAAAAACGTCTTCCTCTATGATAAAATAAAGCTTATCTAAACTGGGAGGGTAATGTATGGAAATCTCGATTGATCGTAAAGTAAAGGAATTGATCCCCGATTTTAAAGTCGGAGTTCTTACCTATCATCATATCGAAGTCGGAAGTTCACCTCAAATGCTCAAAGGGCGCTTCCGTTTGTTTCAAGAATCACTTGTCCTTGATCTTGAAGGTATGGAAGTGAATTCGCTTCCGGGCATTTCAGAATGGCGCGATGTTTTCAAAAAAACAGGTACTGACCCTAACCGGTATCGGCCAGCAAACGAAGCTTTATACCGCCGTATTCAAAAACAGCAGTTTTTAAACCCTGTTCACTCAGCTGCAGATGTAAACAACTTCTTTTCATTGCGTTATGAAATTCCTCTTGGCATCTATGATCTGAATGAAATTAATGGAAATGTCACGATAACAATCGGTGATGCCGACTCAAGCTATCCTGCCATTAACGGCCGTGATGTAAGCATGGGAGGTAAATTGCTTTCAGCTGATGACATCGGCCCCTTTGGCAGCCCTTATGTGGATTCAAAAAGGACAGCATGTACAGAAGAAACAACCAAGGCTCTGCAGATTGTTTACTTGAAGCCTTCAATGAAGGAAGAAGAAGCAAACAAGCTTTTGCGGTCTCTGTCTGACATGTTTACTCAAGTTCATGGCGGAACATCAGACATTCAAATCATCCGATAACATAGAAAAAAACGCAATGCTTCGTTTTCAGGAGAAACGGAACACTGCGTTGTTACTGAAATTATGTATGGAGCGGGTGATGGGAATCGAACCCACGACATCAGCTTGGAAGGCTGAGGTTTTACCATTAAACTACACCCGCATTTGTTGACAAAGATTATTTTATCAGATATTTGAATGTTATGCAACAATAATTTAAAAAATCCTCCAGATATAGTGTCTGGAGGATTTTTATAAGGGTTTTTCTCAAATGTTGCTGCTATGAATGCTAACTGGCACCTTATCCTTCAGCTTTCCTTCGTCACCAAGAAGCGTCACATGCTTCATTTCAAACTGAGTCGGCGATTCAAGACCAGCCGCTGCAGCCAAATTGAAAAGACCTTCTCTTAAGGAAACGACATAATTGCACACCCTGTATTTTTTCTCCTCAATACTCAGCGCTTTTTGAAGCTTTGGATCTGTTGTCGCAACGCCTGCCGGGCAGTTGTTCGTATGGCAAACCTGAGCCATAATGCAGCCGACACTCATCATCATTCCTCTTGCAATGTTCACGAGATCGGCCCCTAAAGCAAGGGCAACAGCGATTTTATCCGGTGTCAAAAGTTTCCCGGAAGCAAAGATTTTCACGTGCTCCCGAATCCCGTATTTTAAAAGCGTTTCATGAACGATAGGCAGTGCCTGATGAATCGGCAGTCCCGTAGAATCAGCCAATTCCTGAAAGGATGCTCCAGTTCCGCCTTCTCCTCCGTCCACAGTGATAAAGTCCGGAAAGCTGTTTTTCTCTTTCATTTTTAGAAAAAGATCCTCAAGGTCCCCTCTATTGCCAACGACGATTTTCATTCCAACCGGTTTACCGCCAATTTCCCGAAGCTCTTCGATAAAATGAAGCAGGCTCTCTGCATTAGGTAAATGCTCAAACCGGTTTGGACTGTCAACCGTTTTCCACGCCTCCACATTTCTGATTTTCGCGATTTCCTCTGTTACCTTTTTACCGTCAAGATGGCCTCCGCGCACTTTAGCTCCCTGCGCCAGCTTTAGCTCAAAAGCTTTAACTTGCGGAATGCTGCTCTTTTTCTTAAATTCCTCGTAGGAGAAGTTACCTGCCTTATCCCTCACACCAAATAATCCAGGTCCAATCTGGCAAATAATGTCCACATTTCCCTCCAAGTGAAAATCTGACAAACCGCCTTCCCCTGTATTCATCCATGTTCCGCCTGCCATGCCAAGCCCTTTTGACAATGCAGTGATGGCATGGTCGCCGATCGATCCATAGCTCATCGCCGACTGGCCGACGAGACCTTTTACGTGAAAAGGCATCCGTGTACTCTTTTCCCCGATCACAATTTCATCTTGTTCAGAAAGATAAAATGGCTTAATCTTCTGATCCTCTCTGTGCTCCTTCCTGTTAAAAAGCTTTTCCTTATCAATGCTGTAAACCTTTGTATCGATAAGCGGCTCCTGGCGAATTCTAAGCTCCCTGGCTTGTTTTGGAAAAAGAGAATTGTTTATGTAATATCCTCCTTTATCAAAATCCCGCTCCGATCCGAATCCCATCGTCCGGCTATTGTATTTGCCGGCTAACACCACATTCAAGTAATCACGTCTTGAAAATGGTTTTCCTTCATTATCATTGTTATATAAATATTGGCGAAGCTCAGGCCCCATTTTTTCAATAATGTAGCGCATTTTCCCGAAAACCGGATAGTTCCTTAAGATCGCGTGTTCCTGCTGTCTCTCATTCTGAAAAAAGAACCACGCGAACATACCTACAATTCCGATTAGTGAAAGCAGCACCAGCCCAATCAGAATAACTGCCGCAATGTCTGCAATACTCATTCTCTTCTCCCCCTTAAGATATATCTTTAAGGAATGATTTCCCTTTCAGCTGTTCCGTTAATCCTGCATGGGGGAGGAAGTTATAACCAGGAGTTAAAATTCATTTCATTTGCCTGTAAGCTCTTCTTTCTGCATATTCTCAAATTGTAATGAAATCGCATCATATATATCCCAGGTTTTTCTTTTGCATCTAAAGGGAATCTATTAATTACACTTATAAAGAATCGAAAGGAGTGGTGATAATGGAGCTTACCCGTTCAAGAGCAGGAGGAGCGGTCGCTGAAAAAGCATCATACGAAACAAAGCCTTGGATTCGCCGTATGGGCCGCGCAGGATATATGGCCCAGGGGTTTGTATTCGGTCTTATCGGAATTCTTGCTTTTATGACTGCCATCGGCGCAGGAGGAGAAACAACGGACACAAAAGGCGCCCTTCAATCTCTAAAAGGAATGCCGCTCGGAGAAGTTCTTCTATGGCTGATTGGAATTGGATTGTTCGGTTATGTGATCTGGTCTTTTGTGAAAGCCATTAAGGATCCGGAAAACAAAGGAAAAGACACCAAAGGAATTGTTACCCGCATTGGTTATGGTATCACAGGTATTATTTATGCAAGTATCGCATTCACTGCTATCAAAACAGCTTTAGGCTCAAGCGGTTCAGGCGGCAGCAACGAACAATCCATGTCAGCTCAAATGCTGTCTCATCCTTTTGGAAAATGGATTATCGGAATCGTTGGACTTATAACACTTGGATACGGGGTTTATGAATTTATAACCGGCTACAAAGAAAAATTCATGAGTGATTTCAACTTAAGCGACATGAAACCGAAAGAAATAAAAGCAACGAGAAGATCCGGTAAAATCGGTCTTATTGCACGAGGCATCGTCCTTGCGATGGTCGGATTCTTCTTGATCCAGACAGCCGTTACAGCCGATCCGGATAAAACTAAAGGGCTTGATGGCGCTCTTGCTGAATTGTCCAATCAGCCATATGGCCACTGGCTGCTGGGTGCAGTGGCACTCGGGTTGATTCTGTATGGTATTTACGGTATTTTCCGCGGAAGATATGTGTATATGGGGTATGGAGGGAAATAACGTTTAGAGAGTCTGATCGATCCAGGCTCTCTTTTTATGTTCTTCCCTGATCAGTAATGAAGCAGGCTTCCCAGCGAATGGGCTTAAAAAAAAGGCCGATTGCTTGAGGAAGCTAAAAATTGGGATATTATAAGTGGTTTGAAAACAGCGGGGGTGGCTTGTTCTGGGAGGAGTGGGACAATATTAATCGGGAGCTTTTTGGGAGTGTTTGTGGGGTAATGGTAAATAGTAAAGAAGACTACTATACGATGAAGTCTTCTTTTAATCAGGCACTCCAATATAATCTCCTGCCCTGGCTTTTAAAATATCAATTAAGTCCTCGTCCATATACCCGTAATCGTCAGGGATATCGAGATTATAGACTTTCTGGTTGTTTAATATAACACCGAATTTATCTTTCATCCGTCTCATATGCTTTTTCTCCATAAATATACAGTCCGCCCATCCAATGTGGCCGCTGCTCACTTTACCCCTAGGCCCATCTTCTGTTCCAGCTGACCTTCCCATCGTATCCGTTAAAATGGTTGAATACTTTCTCTGCTGTCGGGCTTCGCCATTAATTTTTGCTGCAAATAAATAAAATCTTAATGTGATTTCCTCCTATACTTTCAAAAAGGTTCTGAATACCAAATTAGTTTAGCAGTAAAAAAAGAAGGATTCCACCGAATCCTTCTTTTTTAACCTTAATTAACTTTTGAAATAGTACCATCATTTTCTTCAAGCTTCCTGGAAAGTACAGGATCATCCTGAACGTCTTTCCTCGTAAAAGTCATAAATCCTATCAGGACTACTATAATTATGGTCATCACCAAACTGACAGGTCCTTCTCCAACGCCTAAACCGCCCTTGCTATGAGGAGAAGAAACCCAATCCGAAAACGACGCTCCAACAGGACGTGTCATAATGTAAGCAAACCAGAACGTGCCAATCTCATTCATGCCAATCAGCTTGTAGCCGAGTGCCGGAATAGCGAGCAATACCGCAAATACTATACCTGACGAAAAATAGCCCAAGTTCAGAGTTGTCGCAGTCATATCTCCTGCAGCTGTACCAAGTGCGAACGTTGCAAGTACAGCAGCCCAGTAAAAAACCTCACGCCTGCGGGTATTGATGCTGTGTATAGAAAGAGTTCTCTCTGCTTTATGCCAAACTGCAAAAATCACAATAAGGGCAAAGGCAAAAAAGACTGTTGATACAACATAGGAAATCCCTAGAACAACATGTACAATATCAGCTGCCATTGTACCGAAGATACTGACCATTACAACAACCAGCCAGTAGATCCAAGGCACATACCGTTTTGCTGAGAACTGGAGGAGCAGCGAGCCTGCCAAACATATTCCTCCTGCCCCTACCGCAATGATAGGGTCAATGTGCTTCACCAAGTAATCGGAGAACACCTCACCCATTCCAGTTGTCAGCAGCTTTATAATCCAAAAGTAGATTGTAATTTCCGGAACTTTAGATAGAAGATATTTTGATGGATTACTATTTATTTGATTTGATATCGTTTTATTCATAAGCAAGCTAAGCTCCTAATGATTGCCCTTGTACCGGGACAACTTTATTTTTGTTACGATGTGTTCAATTATCCATTCTACTGGTTAAAAATGAAAAACTTCTGTGAGTCAAATAAAAGTTCTTTCATCTGTAATGAAACAAGTACAAGTTTTTTCACAAACATCGAGTAGGAGGGAGTTATTAACTCCCGACCTCTCACACCACCGTACGTACGGATCCGTATACGGCGGTTCAATTTTATTCTAGGCATGTACTTTCATGTAGTGTTGCACCCCAGAGACTAGCCCAAATGCAGCTAGTCTCTTGTTTGTTATGGTCATGGTCAGAATCCACGAGTAGGCAGTGCGAGCTGCCCCTTTGCTTGTGTGGCTATTTTTGTATGCCTCAAGTCTGTTCATCCCCAATTTGATCAGGTTCTTGCGGCGATTCTTAGCTGTCTTCCATTTCTTCCATATGCACATTCTAAGTCGGAATCGTGTATGGGAGTCGATGTTTTCAAGGAGCTTTTTCATATAACCTATTTTAAAGTAGTTGATCCAGCCTCTGAGTAGTTGGTTAATCCGCTCAACCTGATACTTCGTATCCACGCTCCAATTCTTCCTAGTCAATTGTTTTAGTTTATACTTAATGTTTTCCACCGCCTTTTGATGCGGTTTCGTTTTGTATAAATCTGTTTGGAAGTCTCTAAAGAAGCCAAAGCCCAAGAACTTCATATTGGGATCATTCGGTTTGGTGATTCTCGATTTGTTGGCGTTGACGATGAGACCTAGTTTCTCTTCAATGAATCTTGTCACAGATCTCATCACCCGTCTGGCTGCCATTTCACTCTTGACCATGATGATACAATCATCTGCATATCTCACGAACTTTAGCCCGCGGTTTTCAAGTTCCCGATCTAGTTCATTGAGCATTATGTTGCTAAGTAGAGGAGATAAGTTTCCACCTTGTGGTGTTCCTATTATGGTTTCTTTGTACTCATCGTTTATTTGGACGCCGCTTACTAGGAATTTTCGGATGAGTGATATAACATCTCCATCGTCCACCGTTCTTGAGACGAGGTTCATCAGCCGGTCGTGGTGGACGGTGTCAAAGAAACGTTCCAGGTCTATATCTACAATCCAGTCATAACCATCGTTCATGAATTCCAATGCCTTCACAATAGCCATTTCAGCATAGCGATTTGGCCTGAATCCGTAGCTATTCTCACTGAATCCCTTATCAAATATAGGGGTGAGGACTTGTGCTATGGCTTGTTGAATGACTCGGTCGGTTACGGTCGGTATCCCTAAAAGTCGAACCCCGCCAATTGGTTTGGGGATCTCTACTCTTAGTACTGGTTGGGGTTGGTATTTCCTTTGTCGGATTAGACGGATCATTTCATCCTTGTTCTTCACCAAATGTTTCTCCAGTTCTTCCACATTCATTCCGTCGACCCCGGCAGCACCCTTATTTCGTTTTACTTGTTTAAATGCTTGGTTAAGGTTATCTCTATTGAGAATTTCCTCTAATAAATTCCTTTCGTACATGCCTGTTATTTCCTTTCCTTCTCGTAGAGTCGGTATCCACTTTCTCGCCTTTCGCCAGTGGTCTATTTCCTCTCCCAATCGAGATTTCTATAACGATAAAATTGTTCAGCCCTTCGCTCCTTCTAACTTTCATTAGATATCTTTACTACTACGGCTTCTGCTGACTTCTCATGATCCAGTCCTGTATCACTACAGGATTTTGGTGTAGACCCATGAGATCTCCCCAGTTAAGGTGCGAACTCTTTCCCTCCATCTATCTGCCATATATACAACGTATGATACAGTAGCTATGGGACTTTAACTTCTTTTGCAGTCTTATCCTCATACGTTGCCTCTTATATGATTTCTGTTCGTCAGACCAGAGGTTTGCCTCGAGCTTCCTTCAGATTCCACGTCACCATGGACACCCTTGCTTTTGGCTATGTACTTACCGCTACGTAAGGTCGTACTCGGGACTTTCACCCGTTAGAGTTCGCCCATGCTGGGCGAACAAAAAGACCCCGGCTTCATGCCGAAGTCTTTCTTCTAGGAAGATTCCCCTTTTAATCCTTCGTAGTCAGTTTGATTTCATAGCTCTTTCCATCATGATTGGACGAATCTATATGGATGAGTGCCTTTTTACTGGATACAGATGTTTTTACCCCTTCACTTTCTTCCAGTACACTAGGATGTGGAAGGTCTATTTCCAGCTTCATTTTATTTAGCCGTAAGGTAGGATCTGAAACGGCAATCGTTACCGTGTTTCCGTCACTTTTCACAAGAATGGATGCTTGGTTATAAGAAGATAGATTGGCTGCCGTTGTCTTTTTATCACCAAAGAAATTGAATCCTTTTAGCTTAAGTGCTGTATTCTCAACGGCATGAACATTTTCTGTATTGGCCAGTATTTTTATAGTTGGCTTATCAGCATATTCTTTCGTTTTGGCTTCATCAAAGTTCGGAAGAATCACATACGCATATTTTGCTTGCTGTGGATTTTTTCCGTGATCCATTCCTAATGTAAAATAATTTTTTGTAACCTTTGTGTCAGGGTTGGATGTACGGACTTTCTGCAGACTGTCTGTTACGGTATTTTTAGAAACATTGATTTCAGAAGCCTCTGGAAAGTAGTACCCTGCTTGAGTTCCTTTTCCATCTGTTTTAAAGTTAATCCATTTTAAGTTGTATTCTCCATTAGCCGGATTGAATAATTTCTCATTTTCATAAGTCTCTCCAGCAATAGTACTTGTTTCGTTTGTATCAAACATTCGATTATCAATCGTTGAAATAACATCTCTCCCCAATTGATCCCTTATATTCGAACCCATTAAAACAATTTCATCATCAAACATAAAGACTGATTTATTGGCATCTGCGTTTTTATATACGACAAAGTCATCTGGTAATATCCCAGCCTGCTTATCCTTATAGCCGATTTCATCTCCAAGCTGAATTCCCGATATCCCATATTTACCAAGCTTTACCCCGCCTGAATATTGATTGGTGCCTGCCGGAAAATACACATATTTGTTCTCAGACTCTGAGGAGACATCAAAATTTAATGGATGGTTCGTATTTTCATAAAAGAGCTTTCCGTATAACTCGGGAATGGTTTTTCTCTCTTCTACTGGGACAGTTGTTCCTGGAAGCTTAAGAGGGTCTATTGTGGCTAAATAATTAGCTCCAAATGATTTTGTTTGATCTCTCCCTGACAAATACAAATAGTAGCCGCCATCACTTTGAAACCATGGCATTAAATTTTCTCCGCTCATATATTCATACTTGCTGATTCGATCAGAACTTCTTGAAACCGCGAAGGCGTAGGAATTTCGAATATGAACGGTTTTATCCATCATATTAAAATTATAGTGATCATCATCAATTAAATTTTTAGGAGCTACATTAGGATCCTGCATGATTTGATTGAAGTCAGCGATTGAGCGAAGAGAACTAAACGACCCAGTAGAAAAATTTCCTTTTATTGAAGAAACGATATATTTAATATAAGATTGCATCTCTTTACGATCAGTATCACTAAGGTTTCTGCTCAAATCAACAATTGCTTCAACAATATTATATACATCCTGATATCCAGTGCCTGTCCTTGAAACGGCTCTACCCTTAACTATTTCCATCATATAGCCCTCAAAAATAACGGGTGCAAAGCCTTTATAAATCCACTCTTTTACAGTCGGCACCAAAATTTCTTTCGGATCATAAATACTGCCGTTAAGAATATTCATCGTTTGGATGATGCGATTTAACAATACTTTTCCATATGAACCTGTATAGGCAACCGAAGCATGCTGGATAAAAGAACCGTCATCATAAAATCCGTCGGTATTACCATTAATGAGATGATTAGGATCAGTCGTTTTAAAAACAGTCATGATATTGTCTACTGCCTTTGTTACCCTGTCTTCGCTATCAATCAATGCACCTTGTATGATTCGATTTGTTGCAATATCCGCAAGGTTGGCACCTCTATGAAAGCGTGATGCTAAATCGATATCCCCATTTTTCCCGTTCCTCAAGTATTTGTCTATTGAATCAATATAAGCATCTATCAAATAAGGTTTATAGCTTTTGATTTCATCTTCCAAGAGAAGCAGCGTTTTAGTGATGCTCGTTGGTATGCCAATCTCCCATGCATACCAATTTCCATAATATCCTTTTTCCTGATTCTCAAAGAAGTTGGTGTAGAGCCAATCAAGGCCATCGATTACTTTCTTAATGGCTTCTTGATTATTGTATAAATTGACTCCGCTTAACCCCGGTCTTTTATAAGTTTTCGCAGCAAGAGCTATTTGATATAAATACAAATAAGAATTGCTTAAATTCGTTTCATTCGTTCCAAGCGGAGTGTCCTTAAATAATGAGGTCTCCTCTCCATTAACTCTGTTTTCTAAAGGAATAAGGGAAGATAGACGTGAATTAGCTGTATTCTGGACGGAATTTATTTTGCTATCGAGCATGGGACTGCTGTTTAAACTTTCATTTCCTGCAAGATAATCTTTGTAATTCATTTTCAATTGATTCATTTGAGCAGCAGCATCCTCAATACTTATATTCTTACCATTTAATTGTACTGGGTTTGGCTTTGCAAAAGCGTGGACAGCTGAATGAGATTCAGAGATTGGAAGCGTAAGGAAGGCGGTCAATGTTACGGAAGAAACTATTAACTTATTATAATTCTTTTTCAATACGACACATCCTTTAAAATTTTTAAAACGAAAATCAACACTTTTCGAATTATGCCGGATTCTAAAGGTGTGCTTGCCTATTTAGTTGTGTAGAAAATTCGCAGGGATAAGAGAGATGATTGCAGGCAAACGGTGAATCTAAGTTAAATTTACTACCTTTTGTCATAATTTGCAAGCGTTTTCAATATTTTCCAAGAAATTTTTCCCAGTTGCTAGTTTCACACAAAAGGCAGTTGGCAAAATAAATCGACCTGCAAAATGGTTCTATCGGAAGTCGATTGAATACCAAACCAAAAAATCAGTGAAACTTGCTGCTCTAGTATAGTACACTATCTTTTTAAAGGAACATCGCCGTTTTCTGACTGTGGATGGGATGCATACTCCGATGTTTTCTTTCTCGAAGGCTTTACAAGCCTAATAAACAGCTTTACAAGAAGTACAGCGACTAAGATCAAGAGGATAATACCAACTGCATAGCCAATAAAATGTCCGATTGCATAAGAACTCATTTTGAATCATCTCCTGTTAAATAATCGAGTAAAAATAATAGCGGATTTCCTTTTACCTTTTTAGAATTCAGCTTTTAAGTGAATAACTATTCTTTTCCTTATAAAATGAATGAAAGACACTCCAGCGGATTATTTTTAATCACAAAAAAATCACTTCTCACAACGTGAGAAGCGATTTTTAACGGTTATGATACCGGTGGCCGGGGTCGAACCGGCACTCCAGAAGGAACACGATTTTGAGTCGTGCGCGTCTGCCAATTCCGCCACACCGGCATAGTGGGCATTTGGTGCCGAGAGCCTGACTGAATTGTCAAGGCGATTTTACAACCGCAGGATGTTTTATCCTGTGTATTCCAATTTATGAACCTCTAAGAAGGTTTAAGATATTGGAGGCGGCACCCGGATTCGAACCGGGGGTAAAGGAGTTGCAGTCCTCTGCCTTACCACTTGGCTATGCCGCCAGCACTCGTTGGAGCGGAAGACGGGATTCGAACCCGCGACCCCCACCTTGGCAAGGTGGTGTTCTACCACTGAACTACTTCCGCATTTGCACCAAATAATTGGTTTCTGTATTAGCCTATGCAGCAATCAGAAATTGTTGCTTGGCATTTGAATGAAAATGGCTGGGCTAGCTGGATTCGAACCAGCGCATGACGGAGTCAAAGTCCGTTGCCTTACCGCTTGGCTATAGCCCATTGTTATGCTGTTATGTAAGGAGTGATTAAATCCATTATGTTTAAAAATAAATAATGGGGCGATTGATGGGAATCGAACCCACGAATACCAGAGCCACAATCTGGCGTGTTAACCACTTCACCACAACCGCCATAATTTAATTGGCAGGGGCAGTAGGAATCGAACCCACACCGGAGGTTTTGGAGACCTCTGTTCTACCGTTAAACTATGCCCCTATACAAATGGTGGAGGGGGGCAGATTCGAACTGCCGAACCCGAAGGAGCGGATTTACAGTCCGCCGCGTTTAGCCACTTCGCTACCCCTCCGTATGAAAAACAGTGCCGGCAAGAGGACTTGAACCCCCAACCTACTGATTACAAGTCAGTTGCTCTACCAATTGAGCTACACCGGCAAATAGTTAAGTGATACTATTTTAAAATGGTGGCTCGGGACGGAATCGAACCGCCGACACATGGATTTTCAGTCCATTGCTCTACCGACTGAGCTACCGAGCCATATAAAATGAGTGATACTATTAAGTTCCTTCTTGCTGGCAATCGCCCAAATCTTAGGATGTTTAGCCAAGCAGCACTCGATTTGTGCGCTGAAGCATCGCTTCGCAGCTTATTCGAACGTGCTCTACCGACTGAGCTACCGAGCCATCTAAGTTTCTGCTTCCACTAAGCTTCGAATCTCTTCGTCAGCTAGCTTCATCGATCGCATCCTCACGTATTTCATATACGCTCCGGTGCTCAATCAGTCGCTTCCTCGACCTTCTCGCTTATTGAAACCCTCTTACATTTTACTTAATTCTCATTTGAAAATCAATGGCGGTCCGGACGGGACTCGAACCCGCGACCTCCTGCGTGACAGGCAGGCATTCTAACCAACTGAACTACCGGACCATTTGGTTGCGGGGACAGGATTTGAACCTGCGACCTTCGGGTTATGAGCCCGACGAGCTACCAGACTGCTCCACCCCGCGATAATATGCTATTTCACTCAAGATCAAGAGTCCTGAGTGGTGGAGGATGACGGGATCGAACCGCCGACCCTCTGCTTGTAAGGCAGATGCTCTCCCAGCTGAGCTAATCCTCCATAATTACGGCTTTTGAAAGCGGCGCATTTCGTTGTCATCTTCGCTCACTCACATCCTCACGTACTAAGGTACGCTCCAGTGTTCGCTCCCTCGATTCCTACAACTGCTTGCTTCTCAAAACCCTCGTCTCTATTGAAAGAGATTTAAGTGCTACAGCTGCTTGATGAGCTGTTTTTCTTGCTGATTGGCTTTTAACCGTTTAAGTTTAAGATTGGTGACCCCTACGGGATTCGAACCCGTGTTACCGCCGTGAAAGGGCGGTGTCTTAACCGCTTGACCAAGGGGCCATTAAAAGTATTATGGCGGAGAGCGGGGGATTCGAACCCCCGATACGCTTATGACGTATACACGATTTCCAATCGTGCTCCTTCGGCCACTCGGACAGCTCTCCATAATGGCTCCGCAGGCAGGACTCGAACCTGCGACCGATCGGTTAACAGCCGATAGCTCTACCACTGAGCTACTGCGGAATAATCTTATCTTGCCCGGCGATGTCCTACTCTCACAGGGGGAAACCCCCAACTACCATCGGCGCTGAAGAGCTTAACTTCCGTGTTCGGTATGGGAACGGGTGTGACCTCTTCGCCATCATCACCAGACAATTTAAAAAGTGACAAGATTAATTATATAATTTTAGAGAGAAAAATCAATACTTTTTTTGAAAAATTATTCTCTCAAAACCAGATAACACAGTTCACAAGTTTTCACAGGAGAACACTTCCGTGTTCCTTCTTTTGGATATCACATTAGGTTAAGTCCTCGATCGATTAGTATCCGTCAGCTCCACGTGTCACCACGCTTCCACCTCGGACCTATCTACCTGATCATCTTTCAGGGATCTTACTTCAAATGAATGGGAAATCTCA